>NZ_JABXKI010000137.1 GCF_017115095.1 Nostoc sp. NMS4
TTTGTCTGTACAAGAGTTAGGAGTTTTGTTTATCTCCTTGTCTCCCTTGTCTCCCTCATCCCCCCTGCCCCTACTCCTCTCCCCAAGTTTGCAGCTGTAAATAAACCAGTATCAAAGTTACTGCTAGTAACACAGTCGCTCCGGCTGCTGCATAACCAAAATCAAATTGGCCAAAAGCCTCTTGATAAATGTAGTAAACCAGCAAATTAGTCGAATTCAGTGGACCACCACCAGTCATCACAAAAACTTGCTCAAAACTCCGCAATGTAAAAATTCCAGTAGTAATGATTGCAAATATCACAGTCGGGCGCAATCCGGGCAAAGTAATATACCAAAATTGTTGCCAAGCATTTGCTCCATCTAAATCTGCTGCTTCATAACGACTCGAAGGAATTGCTTGCAACCCTGCTAAAAAAACCACCATATTGAAACCCAGTTGTTTCCAAATACTCATTAAAATAATTACCGGCATTGCCCAAAATGTGTCTCCTAGCCAAGGTATGGCTGGAATGCCAAAAAAATCCAAAAGTCCGTTAACTGGCCCTGATGTTTGAAACAGCCAGCGAAATCCTAAACCGGCTGCCACAAGTGAGATAATTGTAGGTAGAAAGTAAGCACTCCGTAAGATGCCCCGTAAGGGAATGGAGCGGTTTAATAACACTGCCAATCCCAAGGGGATAACTAAACTGGGTATGATGGTGGCGATCGTAAAATAAAAGGTGTTACCCAGAACTTGCAAGAAATCGGGATTGAGTAGCAAGCGCCAATAGTTTTTTAAGCCAATCCAATAAGTACCTTTTAAGGTGAAACTACCAGCAGTGAAACTCAGGTAGAACAAATAGGCGATCGGCCAAATGATAAAAATACTGAGCAAAATTAATGCTGGTGTGAGAAAAATCCACGCGGCTACTGTATCATTATCCAACCACGACTTAGTATATATTTTTGGCATCTATAATTAACCCTCTTAGCTGTTATGACTCTCCGCCTTGATTCTACCCTGAGCTTAATTTCTCCCAACATTAGCGATAATTGCCAACAATTTGCCCCTTTAAAACTGGGAATTATGGCTTCTGGGAATGGCAGCAATTTTGATGTAGTTGCCCAAGCTATTCAAGATGGGCGGCTAAATGCCCAAATTCAAGTTTTAATTTACAATAACCCCTCGGCGAAAGCAGCCGTCAGAGCAGCTAATAGAGGTGTAGAAACTGTCTTATTAAATCACCGCAACTATCAAAGCCGAGAAGAGTTCGATCGCAAAATTGTGCAGACATTGCGGCACTACGATGTAGAATGGGTGATTTTGGCTGGTTGGATGCGATTGTTAACGTCAGTTTTTATTGATGCCTTTCCTGAGAGGATTATCAATATCCATCCTAGTTTGTTACCTAGTTTCAAGGGAATCCATGCTGTAGAACAAGCCTTGGCATCTGGGGTAAAAATAACTGGTTGTACTGTGCATATAGCTTGTTTAGAAATGGATAGTGGCCCAATATTAATGCAAGCCGCAGTACCAGTACTCCCCGATGATACCGCAGAAACACTCCACGCCAGGATTCAAATTCAGGAACATCGAATTTTACCACTAGCGATCGCTCTGGCAGCTTCTTCATCAAAAGTTACACTAAGCGTAACGTAAAAATACATAGGGTTTTGAAACCGAAAGTTTCAGTTACCCTAAAGTTAGGATGTGTGAAAAAAGTCGCATATCTTAGCATCAGATATTTCTGATCTAAATCTGTAAAATCAAAGATTCTCCAAAGGCGATCGCATGACCAACGGCGTAATAATGCAGTATTACCATTGGTACATCTCCAATGATGGTACGTTATGGGACAAGCTGGATAAAACAGCCAATGAGCTAGCTGATGCAGGTTTCACGGCCTTATGGCTGCCGCCAGCTTATAAGGGTAGTGGTGGAACATGGGATGTTGGATACGCAGTTTACGATTTGTTTGATTTGGGTGAGTTCGATCAAAAAAATACTGTTCGGACAAAATATGGAACACGCGAGCAATACTTGAGAGCGATTAAAACGGCACAGCGTAAAGGTATTCAAATCTATGCTGATGTCGTTTTCAACCACAAAGATGGTGGGGATGAAATAGAGCGCATCTTAGCCCAAGAAATGGATTGGAACGACCGCAACCGTCCAGTCAGCGATTGGTACGAAATTGGAGCTTATACAAAGTTCAATTTTTCTGGTCGCGGAGATAAATACTCCAGCATGAAATGGTTTTGGTGGTGCTTTGATTCATTGACATATAACGCAGATACGAAAAGGGCAGACAAGCTCTACCGCCTTAAAGATAAACATTTTGAGACGGAAGTTAGCCACGAACACGGCAACTACGATTATTTAATGGCCAACGACCTGGATACGGGTAATGACCTCGTGCGCGGTGAGTTGATGTATTGGGGGCGTTGGTTTGTTGATACCACAGGTGTAGATGGTTTTCGCATTGACGCTGTTAAACATATCCGCTCCACTTTTTTCCGCGATTGGTTAAATCACCTGCGAGTTCATTTTGGTGGGCGGGAACTGTTTAGCGTTGGCGAGTACTGGTCTCAAGACATCGATGCCTTGCACGGTTATATTGCCTCTAGTGATGGGCGTTTGTCGTTATTTGATGTGCCTCTACATTTCAAATTTCACCAAGCTAGTCGCCAAGGTAGTAGTTTCGATCTGCGATCGATTTTTGATAGAACTCTAGTTAAAGAACAACCTGCCCTAGCTGTTACCTTTGTCGAAAATCATGATACTCAACCTTGCCAATCCCTAGAGTCGCCTGTTGAACCTTGGTTTAAGCCCTTAGCTTATGCGCTAATCTTACTGCGTAGCGAAGGCTATCCTTGTGTTTTTTATGCAGATTATTACGGCGCACAATATCAAGATAAAGGACGTGATAATACCCTTTACTCACACCGTTTCTTGATTGATAAGTTCTTAAAGGCGCGTAAAGAATACGGTTTTGGCGACCAGCATGATTACTTTGACCATCCCAATACTATCGGTTGGACGCGCTTGGGTAATAGGGAACATCCGGGTGCAATGGCTGTAGTGCTGACCAATAGTTCACCGGGGAACAAGTGGATGAATATGTTCCGACCCAATCAGGAATTTTACGATGCCACGGGACATATAAACGATATTATTCACACCAATAACGATGGATGGGGAAATTTCCTATGTCCTGGTGGTTCAATATCGGTCTGGCTGCAAAAATAGTTTGAATAGAAAACTAACGTTAAAGAGGAATGGCACTAAGTTAAGATACAGCTCTTGCTCCAACTGGTCAACTGGTTCCCAGCCTGGAGGCTGGGAACCCATTACTAGGGGCTGCCGCCTCCTTTTATCTTGACAAGAGGCCAGGGCAAACGCATCTAAATATTGATGAGCATAGATAAAAGTATAATTCACCAGAAGCTAGACCCCATAGTGCTTTCAGAAAATTAAACATTGATGAGTAAAGGAATGAGAATCATTCAGCCTCAGATAAGCTAATTCATGTTTTTCGGAGATACTCTATTTATATTATTTATCATTCCATCAACTTTTACAATTATCTATGTCATTTTGAAATCTCTCTTAGTTTTTATTAGTAAATAAGATGCGTTTTCCCTGTTTCCCTGGCTTACCTCACCCTCAATCCCTCTCCTTATAAAGGAGAGGGAAGCTAGATAGAAGATGAATGTTTTGCATTTTATTTAATTCAGGTTCATAAGCAATTTTTTCCTTCTCTTTCTTTTCTCTGCGTCCACTGCGCCTCTGCGGTAGCCTACGGCAAGCCGCTTCTCTACGAGACGCTCCGCGAATGCGTCTACGTAAAAAAATGACCTTGACAAAGACTGCTAGCCTTAACCTAAGTGTATTGAGTCAGCACCTACGCTCTTTTTCTCCGGTGCGTTACGCTACTCTTAACGCACCTGATTACTTAAAAGCTACTTAGGCAAAACCTGCTGTAGTGCTGCTAAAAGTTGGTCAACACTTTCCTTTCGACTATTAAAGCCCATCAATCCGACGCGCCAAACTTTACCCGCAAGTTCGCCCAGACCCCCGCCAATTTCAATATTATGTTCATTGAGTAACTGCCGTGCGATCGCTTTACCATCTACCCCAGCAGGAATGCGGACAGTGGTAAGCGTTGGCAGTCTATACTCTTGCTCAACGTGCATACTCAGTCCTAAATTTTCTAAACCTTCCCAGAGGTATTCTACGTTCTTTTGATGCCTCTGCCAGGAATTTGCTAATCCCTCTTCTGCAAGTAAACGTAGTGCTTCCCGCAATGCATAGTATAAATTAATCGGTGCTGTGTGGTGATAGGTGCGTTCAGCGCCCCAATACTTGCCTAGCAATAACATATCTAAATACCAGTTTGCAACTTTCGTTTGGCGCTGTTGCAATTTCTCAACTGCACGCGAACTCATGGTAAAGGGCGAAGCACCAGGCGGACAACCTAACCCTTTTTGACTACAGCTATAAGCTAAGTCAACTCCCCAAGTATCCAAAAACAAGGGGACACCACCCAAACTTGTCACCGTATCCACTAGTAATAAAGTGCCAAATTCACGACACAAATCAGCGACTCCTTCCAATGGTTGACGTGCGCCGGTGGAGGTTTCGGCATGAACTAGAGCTAAGATAGCTGGACGATGAGTTTTTAAGGCAGTTTGAAGTTCATCTAAATTGAAGACTTGTCCCCAAGGTTTGGTAATGGTTCGCACATCAGCGCCATAACGTCCAGCCATATCCACGAGGCGATTACCAAAGTAACCAGCTACACCAATTAAAACTACATCACCGGGTTCTACAGCATTGGCGATGGTTGCTTCCATTGCGGCTGTTCCTGTACCGCTAACTGCAATGGTAAGTGAGTTTTCTGTTTGCCATACGTAACGTAGCAATGACTGAATTTCATCCATCAGTGCGAGAAAAGCTGGGTCAAGATGCCCAACAGGTGAGGTATTCATCGCCTGGAGAACTGTAGGATGGGCATTAGATGGCCCTGGTCCCAACAGCAGACGGGATGGCATTTCTAGCGGCGTGAGTTGCAAACGCCCAGAGTCGTTGATTGAAATTGTTTGCGTCATAATCTGTCTTCGCCTAGACGATACTTACCGGATCATAGAGCGATCGCATCACCAATGTTTTAGTAAATCTGTCATTTGCCAGAAGATGCGATGACAGCAAAGTATTACAGTGATTTAAACAAATGTGTGAGAGTGAGTATACTTATCGAACAGAATTCAGGAGTCAGGAGTCAGAATTCAGTTGGGTATTCTGACTTCTGAATTCTTCTTCAATCACTTACCAGGAGATATGATTATGGTTTTTGCTGGCAAACGACCAAATAATTTAGGTATTAGCAACGGTAAATTAGCACCCTGCCCTAATTCCCCTAACTGCGTTTCTAGTCAGAGTACAGATGCATCTCACCAAATTGCCCCACTGACTTTTACATCTACTCCAGAAGAAGCCATTAGCAATCTTAAACAGATTATTGAGTCTTTACCAAGAACCAAAATCATTACCGAAAGTAAAGATTATTTATATGCAGAATTTAAAAGTGCTTTAATGGGGTTTGTGGATGATGTAGAATTCTCTCTAGACCGGAATGCCAATGTTATCCAAGTGCGTTCAGCTTCACGTTTAGGTCAGAGTGATTTGGGTGTTAATCGTCAACGCATAGAGACGATTAGAGCCAAGTTGAACTAATTTGTAATTCGTAATACTCGCCTTCTGTAAGAGACGCTACGCGAATGGCGAGTATTACGAGTTAGTTAAACTCTGCGATCGCAATCAATAATTTGTGAAACTTAATTTATTTAAAAACTTTGACTCCCGTCCCCGACTAATCGTTGCTGTCGGACTTGCGGTATTGGTTACAGTAATCCTTCCGCCTTGGCTGCACTTACCGACTCGCATTCTCTGCGCTTGGAACTCCGGGATTGACTTTTTCTTAGCTGTAACGTGGTGGAAAATGATCAAGGCTAACCCGGAAAAAATTCGTCGTTATGCTGAGAGTGAATATGAAGGACATTTAGCTATATTCATGCTGGTGATTGCTGCGGCTTGTGCCAGTGTTTTAGCCATTGGGTTTTTATTAAATGATAAAAAAGGATTGTCAACAATTCTGCTTACCCTACACGTCATACTTTCAATTATGACTATTGTCGGTTCCTGGTTACTAGTGCATACGATGTTTGCAGTGCAATATGCACACACCTATTACAAATATATTAATCGTAATCATAGTCAAGAAATTACCGGAGGTTTAGATTTTCCTCATAACGACTGTCCAGACTACTGGGAATTTTTATATTATTCTTTTGTAATTGGTATGACTAGTCAAGTTTCAGATGTACAGACGACATCACCCAATATGAGGCGCTTGACTCTGTTACACAGCATATTATCTTTCTTTTTCAATACCACCATTTTAGCCATGAGTATTAATATCATTGCATCGCTGATTTAAATTAAAAGTAAGTTACTAAATTAACTCGCGTGTTCCCAGTCACTAAGTAACTCATGCTGTTGTGCTATTTTATAGCATTTACGAAATGGTACTTTAGGAGTACCAATACTTCTACCAGGAAAAGACTGTTTTTTCGTCTTGGTAGGTTTATTTTCTGTTGTCGTTGAACTGAACTGTTGGGTTTCCATTGGTAAATCAATCTCTGATTAAAACCTCAATTTATAACATCAATTTGCAAACAGCAAATTTCTGAGGAAAAATAAAAATACATATTTATCGAACAGAATTCAGGAGTCAGGAGTCAGAATTCAGAATGAATTTTGTACGACACTTCTCTACGAGACGCACTCGCGTTCGCTATCGATAGCGCCGCATCTTAATTCTGACTCCTGAATTCTGACTTCTGAATTCTGAATTCTGAATTCTTCTTCAATTACTCTGAAGGTTGATTGTGTCCAATAAGAGTAACGATCGCTGTAGCTAAATCTACTGGATCGACGGGTTTAGATAGATGCTTTTGAAATCCTGCGGCCATTGCTTGGTTATAATTAAGTTCTCCAGCATAAGCAGTCAAAGCGATCGCAGGGATTTGTCCACCTTGCTCTGGCGGTAATTTTCTCACCTCGCGCAGCAGCATATAGCCATCCATTAAGGGCATTCCAATGTCGCTTAAGAGGATATCTGGATTTGACTGGACTAATGTTTGCAGGGCTTCATCTGCTGATTCAACTGCTGTTACAGTTGCGCCATATTGTTCCAGCGCAAAGCTAAAAAACTCTCGGACATCGGCTTGATCGTCCACAAGTAAAATTTGCACTCCCGCAAGTAATGTCTCCTCAGTATTGATTTCTGCTTGAGAAGCCTCACTACTGCTAACTCGCAACTCAGAATTTTTCAGCAAAGGTAGTTTGACTGTAAAGGTAGCGCCTTGTCCTTCTCCCAGACTCTCTGCTTGAACTGTGCCACCGTGAAGTTCTACTAGATGGCGCACAATTGCTAGTCCCAATCCCAGTCCGCCAAATACTCTGGTTGTCTTCGCATCTGCTTGTCGGAAGTAATCAAAGACGTAGGGCAAAAATTCTGGGTTGATGCCTTTACCTGTATCAATTACCTGGATTTGGGCATCTAAACCAACTTGCTCTAGACGCACTTCGACAAATCCTTCTGTGGGTGTGAATTTAACGGCATTAGAGAGGAGATTCCACATCACCTGTTGCAAGCGATCGCCATCGCCGAGAACTTTGCCGATATCATTACTTAACACCGTTTGAATTTGAATTGATTTGGCTTCTGCTGCTAAACGCACCGTTTCTAATGCAGATGCGATCGCTATTTTCAAGTCTACTGCATGGAGATTTAACCTAACTTTACCTTGCAAAATCCGCGAAACATCAAGTAAATCTCCAATCAATTGGGTTTGTAACTTGGCATTCCGTTCGATTGTTTCCAACGCCCGAATTTTAGTATCTTCATCAAAATTGCGGGTTCTGAGTAACTTTGCCCACCCTAAAATCGGATTCAACGGAGTTCGGAGTTCATGAGAAAGGACAGCGAGAAATTCATCTTTAATCCGGTTGGCTGTCTCGGCTTGCGCCCTAGCAGTCTTTTCAGCTTCGTAAAGTTGAGCGCGGGCGATGGCTTGACCACACTGTTGTCCCAATGTCAACAGAAATCCCCGGTCTTCTTCGTTAAATATTTGTCCAGTATTAAAGCTTAATCCCAATGCCCCAATTACTTTACCTTCTACTACCAAAGGAATGGAAGCCCAGGCATTATTCCCTATAACAGTCACAACATCTGCTAAATTGGGATATCTAGCAATCATGGCTGCTAAATTTTCTAAAAAAATCGGCTGCCCAGTTCTGACTGTTTCTGCTATTTGGTTAGGTGCTGCGATCGGAAAACTTGCCCAAGTATTTGTGAGAGTTTGCGGATAGCCAATTGCTTGCACAACTTTTAGGGTAGTATTTCCTTCAGTAAGTAAGACAACGGAACCACCAGTAGCTTCTAAAGCGGCAATTCCTTGGTTTACCACCACATCAGCCACCTGCTGGGGAGTTAAGGCTTCCGAGAAGGCAGCAGTTATTTTTTGTAAAAGTACTGTGCGATTGACAGAACGTTGAGTTTCCTGATAAAGTCTAGCATTGTCGATGGCTGTCGCCGCCCGCCGAGCAATATCTTCTGCTAAAGCCAAGTCTGTTTGTTGGTAGTAGCGACCAGATTCGGCGGTAAAAAAAGAGATGGCTCCAAATAATTGCCCGCGCGAACGAACTGGAATGACCATCAGAGAACGAATACCCAGACTTTGCAACAATTGCAGATGTTCGTTGTCTTCAGACATCTGGAGAAGATTTGAGTCAGATAATTTGGGATAAAAGGCAGATATTCCTAACCTTAGCTGCCGTACAAGCTGTTTAGCTTTGGTGTTGGGTCGATAACGTCGGCGGATTTCGTCTAGAATGTTTAGTTTTGTCGAATCGGCAATTGCGATCGCAATTTGTTTACTTGACCAATCTTCTTGGAAGACATCTACAATACACAAGTCAGCTAGGGTGGGAACTGCTAGATTAGCCACACTTTCTAAGGTGATTTCATAATCCAATGAGGCAGCTAGTAAGGTGCTGGCTTCGACTAAAAAGTTTTGTGTGGCTTCAACTCGTTTGCGATGGCTAATATCCTCAATAATCCCTAATGCATACATTGGAACTCCCTTAGCATCCCAAACAGTTGATGAAGTTAGGTTTGCCCAAACGATAGAACCATCTTTGCGAATGTAGCGCTTCTCTAGGGAATAACCACTAATTTCTTTTGCTAAAACTCGTTGAGCATTTTCAAAATCAACTTCTAAGTCGTCAGGGTGGGTAATTTCCTGAAAGTTCATTTGAATTAACTCTTCATGGCTATATCCAGTAATTTCGCAAAGGGCAGGATTAATTTGCAAAAATCGTCCATCCAATCCGATTAGAGTAATACCGACAGCTGCCTGATTGAACATTGCTCGAAACCTTTCTTCACTTTCTCGCAAAGCAACTTCTGTTTGCTTTGCGGCTGTCACATCTGCCAAAATAATTCCAATTCCCACCGTTTCACCCATTGCGCTATGAACTGGGTAATAGTTGCCCAGCCAGTAACCGTAACGTTCTATTTGTCCCCTTGTCTCACCGCTAATTTCCATATTCAGCAGGGGTTCTCCAGTCTCTAACACGCGCTGTAACTGTGGCTCTAACTCAGCCGCCATCGCTGGCAAGACTTCCCTAAATTTGCGTCCTAGATGTTCTTCTATAGTTAAACCGTTAATATCAGCGAAAACTTGATTAATGCGGATATATCGCAGTTCCCGATCTAAAAAGCATACGGCAACAGGAGCCGCTCCTAGCAGCGCATCTAGAAGCGATAGAGATTCGGCATAATGAACTAAAGCTTGGTGGATGTCTCGATAAAGTTGGGCATTTTCCACGGCTAAGGCAGCACGATGGGTAATATCTGTTGCTAAAGTTAGGTCGGTGCGATCGTAGCGACGACCCGAGCTGGTGCTGATAAAGCTGATGGTGCCGAGTATCCGCCCTTTTGCGATTAACGGCACAATCATTACAGACTTCATCCCCACCTGCCGAATAAGTTCTAAGTGTTCCTGATTCTGAGTAGTCGCCACTAATAGCGAGTCAGATACCTCTGAGATCAATTCACTTTGTCCAGTTTGCAGTACTCTAGTAATTGCACTTACACCCTTGTAATCTGTCACATACTTTTGAAGTTTACGCGCCAACTCCGCTTTCGATGGGTCTGCATGGGCAATGGGTAGGCGGCGAATGGAACCATCTTCATTTAAAATATCGACACTACACCAATCAGCCAGCTGAGGAACTGAGATTTTGGCGATTTGTTCTAAGGTTTGTTCATAATCTAGTGAAGTAGAGAGTAAACTACTAATTTGGGCAATATAGCGGAGTCTTTCTTCAGCCTGTTTGCGTTCTGTAATATCAATTACAGTTACACCCACTCCCAACAACTGCCCATCTGCCAAGCACACCGGATAATAGCTGACAAGACCATAACGATATACTCCAGGCGGATAGGTTTCACCGCTCACTTCTTGGTTGAGTAAGGGCTGCCTAGTCTCCATCACTTGCTGAAAAACAGGCTCAATTCGCGCTGCCCATTCCGGTAGTACTTCTCTAAAGGTGCGACCAATATGTTGACTTTGCGGTATACCGTTAATGGCGGCTAGGGCTTCATTCGCATGAATGTAGCGAAGTTCAGTGTCGAGAAAAGCCAGCGCCACTGGTGAACTAGTAAGCCAAGCATTGAGTAATGCCAGAGATTCGTCTTTTTGCCCAATAGCTTGTTGAAGTTCTTGATGCAACCTGGCTTTTTCTAATTCTGCCTGTTTGCGTTCAGTAATATTTACACCTGCACAGGTAATACCTTGAATACTATTATCTAAATCTCTTAGTGGTTCAACTAGCAAATCATAGTAGCGTTCTTTTCCACAAATTGTTAGATAAACCTCTTCACGGCTTGCAACACCAGTCTCTATTACCTTCAGCTTAATTATCCCTAATTGCTCTGCTACTATAGCTGGAAATAATTCATCATCAGACTTACCCAATATTTCCGCAGCAGTCTCTAGACCTTGAGGATTATGAATCCACTGATATCGCAAATCGCGATCCTGCTGAAAGACTACAATATCTGAACTGCTTAGAGCTAATCGAAATCGTTCTTCACTAACTCTCAGCTTTTGGAGATTTCCATCAGCCCGTATTTTAGCAGTCTTTAACGCTTCACAGATAATACTAAAGAGCAATCCTTGTAATGCAAACAACCCAATTCGGACAAAATTGGATAAGTCAAAACTCAGCTCATAAGTTGGAGGGAGAAAGAAGTAATCGCTCAGTAACACAGACAAGAAAGTTGCTAACAGCCCTGACTTCAAACCACCATACCAGGCACTCACTGTTACAGCGCTAAAAAACAGTAGGAAAGGAGTTCCACTCATGCTTAACCAAGGGTCTAGCATCAACATTAGCACTAATGCAAATGCGACAATTAATAGAACAATGCCATAACGCGGTAACTGGGAATAATGAATATGGGGCATGAAAATGTCTTGAAACAAGCAATACTTATTGCAGAGGCTCTACATACCCTAAGCTAGTTTGCTACTTTTAGTAATTTATCTCTAGATAGATTTTTGTTGAGTGATAAAAGTCTCTTTTGCTAGAGGTTCCTTTGTTACTTATCTGATATGCAAAGTAAAAACTTAGCCCGAATATTCAAGATGAATAACATTTTTTTGCTAATATAAAATAAAGGTTTCAAGTAATTTATAACAAAATTTATGAAGTAATATCTTGGGTAAGGATAGAGATAAATAGTTGCAAAAAAATTGTAGGTTGGGTGGAGGCTTTGCGTAACCCAACATATATCAGGATGTTGGGTTACGCAAAGCCTCCACTCAACCTACGTCGGAAGTCTAATGCACTATTTTGCGTAGACAGTCTACTACGTGCATTTCAAAAATCAAATGCCCTACTGTCGTCAGGTAATATCCTTTAGTACTGCTACTAATTTTTCAATATGCGCTGCTTCATGAGTTGCCATTAAAGATATTCTGATCCGACTTGTGGGCACTGTGGGAGGACGAATTGCGGGGGCAAAAATGCCAGCATCTCTTAGCTGTTTTCCAACTTTGAGGGCATCGGTTGCACTGGGCAATTGAAAACATAATATAGCTGATTCCGATCGCAGCAATTTTAGGCTAGGTAACTGTTGTTGCAGCAAATTTTTCAAGTAATGTATATTTTGCCACAATTTGGCCAGGCGTTGCGGTTCTTGTTGCAGTATCTTGATTGCTGCTAAGGCCGCCGCCGTATCAGCAGGTGAAAGCCCAGTGGTATAAATCCAAGTGGGGGCGCGGTTCTGCAAAAAGTCAATTAGGGGGCTACTTCCTGCCACGTATCCGCCTAAACTACCCAAAGCTTTGCTCAAAGTACCAACTTGAATTAACTGCTTTCCCGTACACCCAAAATGTTCAACACAGCCAGCGCCAGTTTTTCCTAGTACCCCAGTGGCATGAGCTTCATCAACTAGCAGCATACAGCTAAACTCATCAGCGATCGCCAACAGTGCTGGCAATGGACATAAATCGCCATCCATGCTGAAGACGCTATCAGTCAGAATCAAACAGCGTCGGTAGTTTTGTCGCTGTTGACTCAACTGAGTTTTTAATACTGCCAGATCGCAGTGCGGGTATTCCACAACTACTGCACCACTCATAATCGCTCCATTTTTCAGACTGGAATGATTGTACTGGTCAGAGAAAATTAAATCACGCTTGCCCACAAGGGCGGTAATTGCCCCCAAATTGGCTAAATACCCAGAACTAAATACCAAGGCAGCTTCTGTTTGTTTGGTAGATGCGATCGCCGACTCTAATTCCCTGTGTAATTCCCGATGCCCACTGAGTAATCTAGAACCAGTACTACCAGTTCCAAATTCTGCGATCGCAGCAGTTGCAGCTACCAGCAATCGCTCATCCCCAGCCAGCCCCAAATAGTCATTACTGGCAAAATTAATTACCTCTTGCCCAGCTAAAACCACCGTTGCACCTGGACAACCGTCGATAGGTTGTACTGAACGATACCAATCTGCCCGATGGATTGTTGCTAAGGACTGTTCTAGCCAAGCGTAAGGGTTAGTCATTGGGGATGAGGGAGACAAGGGAGACAAGGGAGACAGGGGGACAAGGGGACAAGGAGATAA
Source organism: Nostoc sp. NMS4 (assembly GCF_017115095.1). Lineage (GTDB taxonomy): Bacteria > Cyanobacteriota > Cyanobacteriia > Cyanobacteriales > Nostocaceae > Nostoc. The sequence goes on from NZ_JABXKI010000137.1 coordinate 13,245, forward strand.
ACAAAACTCTTAACTCTTGGAAAGACTTGGGTTAATCGCGTCTCTACTTTTAACTCTTAACTCTTAACTCCTAACTCCTAACTCCTAACTCCTAACTCAGCACTCCTAAACTTGTTCGCTGCTGAGATGAGCGATCGCTTGTTTAATCCAATCTTCGACATAAGCATCTTTGGGTAGGCCGATGTCTTCGCTGACTACATGCAGGGCGTGACTGACTTCATGGGCAGTATATCCCAAGGCGAAGAGGGTCATTTGCACCTCTTCGAGAATTCCTGGTGCTGGCCCGCCTGTGGCGACGAAGAACCCGGCTGATTTGCGCCACTCGACTAATTTGCTTTTCA
>NZ_JABXKI010000034.1 GCF_017115095.1 Nostoc sp. NMS4
GCAATGCCTATGCAAAACTACATAATTCGGTAAAATTGGGTAAAGCAATTTTTGCGCTTGTTAAACAAAGGCATCAGCAAACCCATGCAACTGAAACTCAGTGCATCTCGACTTCCCTTCGCCCCTCTATTGTTAATCGCCCCCTTTTTCCTATGGGGGACGGCAATGGTAGCCATGAAAGGAGTGATACCCCATACCACACCGCTATTCATGGCGGGTGTGCGGCTGATACCAGCAGGGATGTTAATTCTGATTGCAGCAGCATTCATGGGAAAACCCCAGCCGAAGGGTTGGGCTGCATGGTTGTCGATTGCCTTATTTGCCCTCGTAGATGGGACGCTTTTTCAAGGCTTTTTAGCAGAGGGATTAGTCAGAACTAGTGCGGGGTTAGGGTCTGTGATGATTGACTCCCAACCTTTGGCTGTCGCCTTGCTGTCGTTGTGGCTATTCCAAGAACACATTGGTTTTTGGGGATGGTTGGGGCTAGGCTTGGGAGTCACAGGCATTAGTTTAATTGGCTTACCTGATGAGTGGATTTTACATTTTCTCGACTCAGGCGCGAATATCACAATTGGCAACTGGCAAGATTTATTTGCTAGTGGCGAGTGGTTAATGCTGTTAGCAGCGCTATCAATGGCAGTGGGAACAGTATTGATTCGGTTTGTGTGCCGATATGCTGACCCCGTAAGCGCTACGGGATGGCACATGATTTTGGGCGGATTGCCACTATGGGGAATTTCATCAGTTGTTGAATCCCAGCAGTGGGAAAATCTGGGAGGAGCTGATTTCATGGCTTTGGCTTATGCTACCGTATTTGGCAGTGCGATCGCTTATGGGTTATTCTTCTACTTTGCCTCTAGTGGTAGTCTCACGAGTCTCAGTTCTCTCACCTTCCTCACACCCATCTTTGCGCTACTATTCGGCAATCTCTTCCTCTCAGAAGTCCTCAGCCCGTTGCAGTGGGTAGGAGTATTTCTCACTTTAATCAGCATCTATCTCATTAACCAACGTGATACTTTAGGAAGACAAAACGACACAGTTACTGTCGGCGAAATAGCTAATATACAGCAACCAGTTTTAGAAGCATCGGCTAAAAAATTGAACCCAATAACCATAGCAGTCAGAGAATCTGAACCAGAAATTTCACCTTAAGGGAATTCCAACAAATAAATTACCCAATCCCAATATTGTGGGGTGGGCATCTTGCCCGCCATATAAGTTGGGCGGGTGAGACACCCACCCCACAAGAAGTATTTGAGTATTTTTTATTTGGAAGTCCCTAAATCGTTAAAATAGTTTGGAACTCGTAATCTAAGTACGAAGAATAACTAATGCCCAATGCCCAATGCCCAATAACAGTTAACATTTGGTCATCTAGAAGCTATTGTGGTATCGAAGACTTCAAAAGCACGTTTAGGCTGAAACTTGCAATATGAGGCTATGCCGTTCCTCAATTCTGATATTTACCTGTTTTTCTTGCGTGGGTTTCTACCCCAATCGTTCGAGTGCAGCTACACCTAACCTAGCGCCTGAAATTTTAGAACTTGCACAAGCTAGTTCAACAGTTACCGCTAGTCCGGCTGTATTGAGATATGGTAGTCGAAAATTAGATGTGCAGAGACTACAAACCCAATTAAAGCAGTTGGGATACTACAGTGATGTATTAGATGGACAGTACAACGCCAGTACGGAAATCGCTGTAGCTAAATTCCAAAAAGTAAAGGGTTTAAAAGTAGATGGACTTGCAGGACTGGCGACTCAGGAGAAATTACAAGCAGCTTTGGCAGCTAAAAAGCAGTTTGTCAACTCTCCAAAAGTCACCTCTCCAATTGTCGCCTCTACTGCTGCGACTTCTGCAAAACCCAAGCCAACCGAGAGGGGTTTTGTCTGGTGGTTAATATTTGCCATTGCAGTTTTAGGATGTACTGGCTCACTTCTTTATCTGCTGAAGTGGTTTCAAAAGGCAAAGCAAGTGCAAAAGTCCCAAATATCAGAGCCTAAAAATTTGACTGAATCTAACAAAAACCCGATTACACCAACTATACTACAGACTGTAACTACTATACAAACACAAACACCACCACCACCACCAGTTTCTGGGCAATTACTGCTACCAGAAAAAACTTCCCGTCTTGCTAAACTCAATATTGTTGAGGAATTAATTCAAGATTTACACAGTTCTGACCCAACGAAGCGGCGCAAGGCTATTTGGGATTTGGGTCAGAAGGGAGATTCACGGGCAATTCAGCATCTGGTTGACCTGATAATTGATGCCGATTCTCAAGAAAGGAGCTTAATTTTGGCAGCTTTGTCAGAAATTGGCATCCGCACACTCAAACCGATGAACCGTGCTTTAGCAATTTCAATTCAAGATGAAAGCCCACAAGTGCGGCAAAATGCGATCCGTGACCTGACGCGCGTTTATGATATGATGGGTCAAATGAGTCAGATGCTGCGCCATGCCCTAGAAGACCCAGATGCTGATGTGCAAGCAACTGCACGATATGCTTTAACTCAGATGAATAGAATACGTGGCTTGCCGGAACAACAAAGTCTACTGGAAGATTCAGACAATGATCCAGAATAATAGAGTAGGAAGTGATTCGATTTTAGATTTTAGATTGAAGGAAAAATCTAAAATCTAAAATTGGCAGTGTCGCAAGTTGAAATTTGCTGTCAGCTTAAAAATACTTCAACTGGATGTGGATATTGGTATCTGGACCTGCCACTAAAAATGCTGCTTCGCTAAATTTGGGCGCGCTTGTGCGAATTTCTGGGTTGCTGGAAAATCCAAAACCCTCGCTTGGTATACCCAAAATATTCCGATTGAGAGTGCGGTCATTATTTTGGTCGTGGAAGACAGCAACGGCGTAACTACCTGCTTTCAAGTTGTTAAAGGTAATTTCAAAAGGATTGTCAGTAATCTTGGTACACTGTTTTTGTAAGACGCGATCGCGATCGCTAGGAAATCCTTCACTGCTAGCAAATAGACTGGCACAAACTTCTCCTTCTTTATTCTTCAAGCCATCAATTTCCACGGTGAGTTTGCCGTTAAAACTTGCCTTGGCACTAAACGACCATCCTAAATTTCCCATAACTGCCAATAGCAGTATACTAACTCTTAAGCCTTTAAGCATAAAATTTTCACAAGGTAAAATGCGATCGCTAAATTATGAGTAGAACTTACTCAAAATGTCTCTCAAGCTCTGATTTCTCTGTGCCTCTGCGGTTCGTTATTCCGTAATTCTTGCGTAAGTCCTAATGAAATATAGCTCATGATGCAACAAATTAAGCAACTATATCCTTTATAGCGATGTATTTTCCAGTATCAGAATTGTATCCAATTCTGGATGTTGTTAACTTTTTATACAAAAAATTAATTTTTCGTGACTTTATCAGGTATATCAATTCATCCCTGCACTCCAAATTTTGTATTAAAAGCAACGCAGATTTCCCACATTTATCCTGAGATAGGGGATTGTTCGAGCCGTTTATACAAGATATAGCGTTTTGCAACTACATAAATTACATAGAATTGTTACAACAAGGCTAACAAACTTAATTTCCTTAAACAAACCGGGTTTAGCGTACCTGTAATATGGGAGACTTGGCAATATTCCCTATAAATCAGATTCAAGATGAGTAACACAATTTCGGATATTGCAGTCAAGACCATCAACGGTGAGGATAAGCAATTAAACGACTACACCGGGAAGGTACTCTTAATTGTAAATGTGGCTTCTTACTGCGGTTATACTTCTCAATACGAGGGGTTAGAAAAGTTGAACCAGAAGTATGGAGAAACAGGGTTACGTATTTTGGGGTTCCCTTGTAACGATTTTGGAGCGCAGGAACCAGGAAGTAATGAAGAAATTGTGCAATTTTGCACGAGCAAATATGGTGTTAGCTTTGAACTATTCGATAAAGTTCATGCTAAAGGCTCACAGCAGCATCCACTTTATGAGCGACTTACTAAAGCCGTTGAACCAACGGGAAATGTTGCTTGGAACTTTGAAAAATTTCTAGTGAATAAGCAAGGTGAAGTAGTAGCTAGATTTAATAGTAGTGTCCAACCAAATTCACCAGAGATAATTGCCATAATTGAAGAAGAATTAGCAAAATAGTCATTAGTCATTAGTCATTAGTCATTAGGTTGTACTATTGATATTGATTTTTAGCAGTCCCTTAATTGAGAAGGCTTTCTCAATGAGTAGTTTAATTTATTTGTGTCTAATTTGTCATGAATGTTGCAATCATTGGTTGTGGTTATGTTGGTTATAAAGTTGCTCAATATTGGCAGCAAGAGATGAATTTTGTTGTCAGTGTAACCACAACTTCGCCTGAGCGTGTATCTGTCCTAGAATCAGTATCTCAAAGAGTTGTAGTTACCTGTGGTAATGACATAGATAGTTTAAAATCAGTTTTGCACAATCAAGATGTTGTAGTTTTGAGCATTGGGGCAAAAAATAGAGAAGTGTATGAAGAGACTTATCTACAAACTGCCCAAACTTTAGTTTCATGCTTGCAGCAGATTAAGAGTGTCAAACAATTAATATACACAGGTAGTTATGCAGTATATGGTGATAGGAATGGTGTATGGGTAGATGAAGAAACACCACTTGCACCCCCTAATTTAAATGCACAAATTCTCCGAAAAACAGAAGATGTATTACTATCAGCATCTAGCGAAAATCTCCGTGTTTGTATCTTCCGCTTAGGAGGTATTTATGGAACTGGTAGAGAACTGTTGAAAATATTTGGTACATATTATGGTAAAACCCGTCCGGGGAATGGCGATGATATCACAAATTGGGTTCATCTCGATGATATTGTTGGTGCAATAGAATTTGCCCGTCACCGTCGTTTGCAAGGAATTTATAATTTGGTAGATGATGCACATCTCACCAGCCGAGACTTGTTAGATAGCTTATTTGAACAATATAATTTGCCCAAAGTAGAATGGGATACATCTATTAAGAGTACTCGCCCATATAATGCTTGGGTGTCTAATGAAAAACTCAAAGAAGCTGGATACGAGTTGATTCATCCACAGATAATTTTTTAGCAATATTAAAAACTAGGAATTATGCAACCATCTGCTGTAGCGAACACAACCAATTTGACAGCATCTCCTAGCCAGTTTTATAGTTGGCAGAATTATCGTTGCAGCTATGAACTTCATCAACCAATTAATACGACATCTGAGGGCATTCCCTTACTATTAATTCATCCGATTGGTGTGGGATTGTCGCGGCGATTTTGGCAGCGATTTTGTTGCGAGTGGTATAATATAGGTCAGCGTAATTCAATTTACAACCCTGATTTACTAGGATGTGGTGAAAGTGATATGCCCCATGTAGCTTACACTTCTAGTGATTGGGCAGAACAATTACAGTTCTTTTTACAAACAGTAGTCCAAAAACCTGTTATTGTAGTAGTGCAAGGTGCTTTATTGCCAGTTGCTATCCAATTAGTCCAAAAGCAATCAAATTTAATTGCCGGATTGGTACTTTCTGGGCCGCCAACGTGGGCTTTGATGACAAATAAACCACCAGAATGGCAGGGAAAATTCCTTTGGAATGTCTTAGATTCGCCTTTTGGCATTGCTTTTTATCGCTATGCACGCACCCCAAAATTTTTACGTTCTTTCTCGATTCGTCAACTCTTTGCTTCTGAAAATGCTGTAGATGCAGAGTGGTTAAATACATTGCTTGCAGGTGCAGAAAATCCTGCTAGTCGTCATGCAGTATTTTCTTTTTTAGCAGGGTTTTGGCGAGATGATTATACTAGTTTTATTGCCTCGATTCAGCAACCGACATTAGCGGTTATGGGGGAAACTGCATCGAGTATTAGCCAAGATAATAAAAAAGAAACGCCAGATGAACGCTTGGCTCATTATCTTGCTTGTTTGCCTAAAAGTCGAGGTATAAAAATAAACGGACGTAATGTTTTACCTTATGAATCAACCACTGAATTTGTAGCAGCGATCGCACCATTCATTAATGAAGTCTTTTAGCTGATTGCTAGTTACATTGTACCAGCTCTCCCATGATAGGTTATGACTGGAATTGATTACTAAAGGCAAGCAAAATTATGTTACCCAATCATCGAGGACAAAGAGTACCAAATGTCACTTTTCATACCCGCAAGGACAATCAGTGGGTGGATGTGACAACCGATGAGCTATTTGCTAATAAGACAGTAGTTGTCTTCTCTTTACCGGGTGCTTATACTCCGACTTGTTCATCCACTCATCTACCTGGCTACAATGAATTAGCTCCGGTTTTCAAACAAAATGGTGTCGATGACATTATCTGTATTTCTGTCAATGATGCATTTGTGATGAACGAATGGGCAAAGGATCAAGAGGCAGAAAATATCACACTAATTCCTGATGGTAATGGTGAATTTACTGAAGGTATGGGTCTATTGGTAGATAAATCAGACTTAGGGTTTGGGAAGCGATCGTGGCGCTATTCTATGCTGGTGAGAGATGGTGTAATTAACCAGATGTTTATTGAACCAGAAGAGCCAGGAGATCCCTTTAAGGTGTCTGATGCTGAGACAATGCTCAGATATATCAACCCCCAAGCAGTGAAGCCCGAAGTAGTTTCCCTGTTTGCGAAAGTGGGTTGTCCTTTCTGTGCGCGTGCGAAGGCAATGCTCAAGGAACATGGCATCAGCTACGAAGAAATTACCTTGGGTAAGGATATCACCACACGGTCGTTAAAAGCAGTTACAGGTGCGACCACAGTTCCCCAAGTGTTTATCGATGGTAAATTAATTGGTGGTTCTGAGGCATTAGAAAGCTACTTCGCTGCTAAATAGGGGACTTAAATAATTCGTAATTCGTAATTCGTAATTACGTTTTGTGTCGGGGTCTAAATCCCCGTCACAAAATATTCTGACTCTGGAGCTAGGGGACTTAAACCCCCAAACTTAGTTAACACTTTCAGATTTTACGCTATAAAAAACCCCACTAACTTATAGAAAGCGGAGTGATTAATGTTACAAATTTAGGAGAAAATCATTAGTAAAATAGCTATTGCACTAGACAAGCGAAATTATTCTAAAGCTTTCTTAAGTTCGTCTTTAATATTTTCTACGGTGTGAGTCACTTGAGCTTCAGCTTGCTTGGCTTGTCCTTCAGTTTTATCTTGTGGATTACCTGTTATTTCACCCACAACCTCTTGAATTTTTCCTTCAATATTTTTTGCAGTGGCTTCTATTCTTTTTTCGGCACTCATGGTTTTTATCTCCGGCTTGTAGTTTATTAAGGGAACTCCAAAAATAAATTACTACTACTTGCAAAGTGGACCGAAAAGCCCGCCCATTTCACAGGACGGGCAAGACGCTCATCCTACAAGTAATAAAATAACCAATATTTTATTACTTGGAATTCCCTAAGCTATTACATAGCCTAACAGATGTGTATTGTTTGTTACCTCCATCAACGGAGAGAAGATTTTGGTAAATTATATTAACTTAAGATAGATGTCGGTCAGGATAATAGCACACAATGTACAATACGATCGTTTTATAAATAAGATTTATATATATTAAAAAAATAACTTTTTCCCAAATAAATGAACTATAAGTTATAGCAAAATTTAAATAAAAGGAAAATAAAGGAGTGTCAACAAAAAGTCAACAAAATGTCTGGAAGAATGAGATTAATGACATCATTCGAGGCGGTTGTGGAGGTTTTTTATTTGGCATACCTTTACTGTATACAATGGAAGTTTGGTGGATTGGATCGCTAGTAAAACCACAACTGATAATGATGGCGATCGCATTAATGTTTATTGTGGTTTACTTACTCAATTACACAGAAGGCTTTCGGAAACGCAGATATACAGGCCTCGCTCATCAAGCCGTAATCGATACCGTCGAAGCGATCGCAATCGGACTAGCTTGTTCTACCTTTGTGCTATTATTATTGCGAGAATTGACACCAGAAACCTCTCTAAAGGAATCTTTAGGTAAAATCATCTTTGAAAGTGTACCCTTTGCTCTCGGTGTCGCATTAGCAAACCAGTTTTTGGGAGATACTAAAAACAGTAATGCACAAGGACAAGAAACGGATCGCACAACCAAGAACAAAGGGGATGAGTTACACGCTACCTTCGCCGATTTGGGTGCAACTCTGATTGGTGCAACTGTAATTGCATTTAACATTGCTCCAACAGATGAAATTATCATGCTAGCAGCCGCAACCTCGCCACCTTGGGAGTTGGTAATGATCGCCTCATCTTTACTGATTTCTTATGGGATTGTATTTCAGGCAGGTTTTTCTGACCAGCAAAAACGCAGACAGCAAAAGGGAATTTTTCAACGACCATCTAGTGAAACTATTATGTCCTACCTAGTATCTCTGCTAGCAGGTGCTTTTATGCTGTGGTTCTTTCAAAAGTTAACTTTTAGCGATCCCTGGACAATGTGGTTAGATTGCACATTGATGCTGGGTTTACCTGCAAGTATTGGTGGTGCAGCCGGAAGGTTAGCAATATGACTAAAACAGAACAAGAAGCAAAGCGCTCAATAGCTGAGTGGATAACATTCAGCATCGCCTCATTCATCCTAGCAATCACTGTGAGTCTAGTAGGCTACACTTGGCTGAACGAAAAAAATCAACCTCCCATCCTTTCTGTCACTAAAAAACCAACAATTCGAGAAATTAATGGCCAGTTTTATGTTCCTTTTGAAGTTGTGAATAGTGGAGGAGACACAGCCGAGTCAGTTCAGATTATGGCTGAGTTACTGATTGACGGCAAAGTTACAGAAACAGGAGAGCAACAGATAGACTTTTTATCTAGTGGGGAAAGTGAAGAAGGCGCATTTATATTCAGCCATAACCCGCGTCAAGGTCAGTTAAATCTACGTGTTGGTAGCTATAAATTACCATAGATGGCTAACAAATAAAAAAAATACCCCACAATATTGGATAATCTATTTATCAATGAAGGCAGGAGGCAGGAGGAAAAATGCCCTCTGATTTATTGCCGCGATCAAGCCTTGAAAAAATTAAATAATTTCAGGCAATAGATAATCGTATTTTTATTCTGCCAGAGATATAAAATAGGATTAACTGTTTTGGGGTATATTTCATCAGAAATTTATAAATTTAATACTTGTAGTATGTCAGCATTACAAATATCAAATACATTGGATATACAAAACTATCAAGGAATATTTGATATCTATTATTGTTGGAACTCCTAACAATGATTTGTTGTTGAATAGTAGTAATGACGATCGGATTTTGCTCGTGGATCAATGACAATATCTCTGCTAATTTTGCAAATAACCTAACTGATGGTGGAGAGGACAACGGCAATGACATATTTAAGGACAGTCGGCTTGATAACAGCAGTTGCTTTAACTCTCTCAACCAGAGCAATGCATTACCTCATCTTGAGTATTTAATTTATGCATTTTGATGATATTATTTTAAAAAAATAAGGAGTAAACCTTGTGGGAGTTGTAATAAATCAATTGTTTAAGTTATCTGTAAAATATTTTTCAGCAATCACAGCCATAATAACGGTTATCCCATTACCAGTTAAAGCCGCTACATTTTTAGTCACTGAGCGCGCTAGTTTAGGCGGCAACGATCAGGTTAATTGGGAAAGTTTAGGTAAAGTATTTAATCCCTCTGCTCCGGCATTCTCTGCTTTTTTGCCCAACTCTTTTTCCGCAACATCGCAACGTGGTTTAGGCTTGGATATCAATATAACTCCAACGAAAAACCCTCAAATTACTCCACCATTTGTTTTTCAAACTTTACCTTCACCTGGCATTCGGAGTAACTTCGGTCTAGGTGATTTTATTCTCTTCGGAGGTATAGATCCAACAGGGTTTATCCCGCGTCCTCCTGGTACTCCCGATCCTGGTACTAAGGGGAACGGCGAGCCTTTTTCGATTAGTTTTGCCCAGCCGGTTTTTGGCGCTGGAACTCAAATAGCTGTAGACACTAGTAAATTGAAAATTGAAAATTCGATCGCCGCTTTTGATAACGCCAATAACCTATTGGGTACTTTCTCCGTTCCCAATATTTCGTCCTTAGCATTAGATAATTCGGCAGTATTCTTGGGGATTCGTAGTGACACTGCAAACATCTCACGACTTGTTTTTAGCAGTTCTGCTCCAGAATATGGCTTGGCTATTAATCAGGTAAGCATTCTTGCAGTTCCCGAACCAACTTATACCTTAGCAATATTAGCTTTTGGGATTTCAGGTACGTTTTTAAAACGACGGCAACGCTTTGATATTAACACGATGTCGAAATAAGAATAGCTCTCATTTAGTTAAATATTTTTGAAATACTCAAACTTATGTAATACTAACTTTAGGCAAAACTACAATATGTAGGGTCAACGAATGTAGGCACAAAAAAGCTTGTCACAGGAGGTATTGTCCCTACATAAATAAACTGTAATCTTACAGATAATTGGTTAAGTTAAACATCATTATTAGCTTTAACGAAATTCAACTCAATGTTATACAAAGAATTAGAAAATATCATAGACGCTAAGATCCAAAAAGCTATACGGAAGCACGAAATTATAGTTGCTTTGATTAGTAGTATTATTGGCTTGATTTTTATAATGGGTTTGTTCCATGCTATTTTGCTCAACCACACTGAAATTCAAACACTTTGCTTGTATTGATGACTGTTTGCATTCAATGGCTCTTTACAATCGAGTATTCCCTAACTAATCCAAGTTACACATCTTTTTTATACAAAGGGAATTGCACAGATGGAGAGTAAAAATAATGGCAGGGCTATATTCGTCTTATTTTTGACTGTATTTATAGACTTGCTTGGCTTCGGAATTATTCTGCCGATACTGCCTTTGTATGCCGAACAATTTGGTGCAAAACCGAATGAAGCGACTCTAGTTGTAGCTATTTATTCTTTAATGCAGTTCTTATTTGCACCATTATGGGGCAGATTTAGCGATCGCTACGGTCGCCGTCCGATTTTATTACTGACTTTATTCGGTTCGGTAATTGCATACACGGGGTTAGGCTTTGCCAACTCATTATGGATTTTGTTTATTGCTCGTAGTCTGGCTGGGATTATGTCAGGTAATATTGCTACTGCTCAGGCGTACATCGCAGATATTACCACGCCAATTAATCGAGCTCGTGGCATGGGCATAATCGGGGCAGCTTTTGGTCTTGGCTTCATTCTCGGCCCAGCAATTGGAGGTCTTCTAATCGGGTCAGATCCGAATAACGCTAACTTTCATCTACCGTCATTGTTCGCAGCCGGATTATCTTTATTGGCATTTCTTTGTGCTTTGATATTACTTCCAGAATCTCTAAATTCTGAGACTAAAGCCAGAATCCAAGTTTATCACCACCGTCAGCAACGGCTGAACTTGCTACAGTTAACACAGCGTTCACAGTTTTCTGTGCTTGTTGGCATCTACTTTTTAGTCACCTTTGCTGTTGCAGCTATGGATTCTACATTGGCTTTATGGTCTAAACAGCAATTAAATTGGGGACCTCAACAAACTAGTTATCTTTTTGCCTTCATGGGGATTGTCAGCACAATCATTCAAGGAGGACTAATCGGATTTCTCAAGAAACAATTGGGTGAAATCAAATTACTTATCTTGGGAATATTAGGATTAGGTTCAGGATTACTGCTAATTGGATTTTCACAAAGCTTAACTTTATTATTAGTCGCCACCACACTTGTAGCATGGGGAATTAGTGTCAGCCAACCAATATTGAACAGCTTAATTTCCCAGATGACACCCCCAGAAGAACAAGGGCAAATATTAGGAATTGCCAGTTCTTGCTCTGCATTGGCACGCATCGCTGGTCCAACGTGGGCAGGGGTTAGTTTTATGAAATTTGGCAGTTCTGCTCCTTTTTTGAGCGGAACTTTAGTCATGTTAGTAGCATTGACTCTTAGTTTACGAGTAACTAAAAGCGCATCTGAATCAAACACAGAACGTGTAGCCGAAAAATCTACATCTTAAATTACGAATTACGAATTACGAATTAGTATGACAGGTCGCCGAGTATTATTTTTAGGCATCTTTGTAAGCATTCTCCTCACCTACGCAATTTGGATCGGTGGGAGCATTCCTGCAAGCATCATTAAACTTCCTGACCAAGGATTAAACTGGTACTACTGGAAGCTTCCTCAACCAACCTTTTGGAGTCGAGCGACGGCTTGGGGTATGTACCTTGGGCATCAGTTTAGCATCTGGGCGTGTATCTTGTGGGCGCAGCGATGGCTACGCCCGCCGCAGGCATCGCAGTTGAAATACAAATCAGCATTGCACCCGATTAATTACCTTATGCTTGCCATTAATGGTGTATTCATCGCTTTACACTTCCTCCAGACCTATATTTGGTACGATGCTCTAGCTCAAGATACTTCAATTTGGGCTTCTCAAGGTGCGGTTGTCCTCCTACTGGTGTTTGTACTGATTTTAGAAACACCTCGACGCGGTTTGTTTTTTGGGAATTCTGTTCCATTCCATAAACAATTTTTGGAAATTATCAAGCTATATCACGGCTATTTTTTCTCCTTCGCCGCCATCTACACCTTTTGGTATCATCCAATGGAAGCGACTTTGGGGCATTTAATTGGTTTTCTCTATATGTTCTTGCTTCTGCTCCAATCATCGTTGATTTTTAACCGCACTCATGTAAACCGTTGGTGGACATTCACTTTAGAGATTTCAGTGCTTTTACATAGTGTCATTGTGTCATTGATGCTAGGACAAACCAAGTGGCCAACATTTCTCTTTGGTTTTCTGGGTATTTTAGTACTTACTCAGCTTTACGGACTACCTCTGGGTATCTGGACTAAACGTACTATTTACGGAGTCTTTTTAGTAAGTGTATTGGCCGTTTATGCACTGACTGAACGCGGCTTGGGCAGAATTTACGAAGTAACCTATATCCCTCTGATTGAGTTTGGGCTGGTTGGCGTAATTTACTTAATCTTCCTACTCATCTTATGGACAATTTCTCGTTTACCTGTGAAGACGTAACTTCTCAATAGACCTGTCCAAAATATAATTTGGGAACAAAAAACGTATCGGCTCAATAATTCGGGGTAGACAGTGATTCAAACTACCACGACTAACCCAAAGGATGAAGAAAAGATTTCTCACAAATAATTTCAGCCAAGGATAGAACGAATCCAATTTACAGCGATTTTCAGGTAAATGAACCACAATTATGAGACCTAACCCCCAGCCCCTTCCCTTGTAGGGAAGGGGAGAAAATCAAAGCCTCTCTCCTCGTAGGAGAGAGGTCTATTTGTGGTTCAAATACATGAAAACTGCTGTAAGAAATGCGATGCCTACGGCGGGCTACGCCTACGCGTACATATTGAGCCACTTCTTGCTCAGTAATACTTGTAAGTTGACTTTGAATTAATTTTTATTTAGAAACTATTGTTTCTAATAAATTGGCTATTTCCAATAGAGAATCAGGGTTATGATCAACTAGGTATTGGGTTAACTTAAAAGAGTGTGTTGTTTTTGAAAAGACTAATCGCGTTTCACAAAATGTTGAAAATAAAT
>NZ_JABXKI010000306.1 GCF_017115095.1 Nostoc sp. NMS4
CCCCATTAACTGGTCCGAGAAGAAAAGGAGTATGCTTACAGGCTTGAATTAATTTAACGGGGTACCTGGGCGTCATGGGAGTTAGCACATGTACGATGTCATAATCTCCACGCAGAACGTTTTCCTTAAATTTATGGTATACATTCTGGTCGAATTCCATGTAAACTGGATAGGTTAATGCATGATATAAAGGCCAGTTGATTCGGTTTCTGTTTGTAATATTGGATACAATTTTGTGATATTTTTGGGTTAGTTTGCTTTCGTTTAGGTAGACAACATTTTTAGGCGCTGGGTGCTTTTCAAGAGCTTCTCTATTTCTTCCATGAGTAACAAGTGTTACGTCAACCAGTTGGCTAATTCCCTGGGAAAATTTATAGCCGACTAAAGGGACGGAGGCCCAATCCGGATTGCACTGTTCTACAATTAGTAAAATTTTTAATCTTTTGTGATTCATAAGTTTCGTTTGCTTGATCCATAACCTAATTTAGGCCTACATAAACTCCAAGATAGACAAGGATTAAATGTAGGCATAGAATCGTTTTGCTTACTTACGCTAACTCGATTTGACAGTCGTCACCAATGAGAAAACGTAAAGCCTTGGGACGTTGGGGTGCAACCTTAAGATGAGCTCGTTGTCCGATCACACTGTCCACAATTCGCTGCTGAATGCCCACAACTTTTGCCCCCTGTAGGATTACACTGTGTTCGAGGTCAGCATCAATTAGGGTGACTTGGTCAGCCACACTGCTATAAGGACCGACAAAGCAGTTTTCTAGGTAGCAGTCGCTGCCAATCGTAACTGGACCCCGAATGGTACAATTGACTACTTTTGACCTTGGACCAATTTGTACTCGCCCAATTACCTGGCTCTTCTCGTCAACTTCACCAAGCATGGCAGAGTTTAGACAGGTATCTAGAATAATCCGGTTGGCTTCTAGGAGGTCATCTTTCTTCCCTGTATCTAGCCACCAGCCTTTAAGTTGATAGGCTTCTACTTTTTTTTGCTGGTCAATCAGGTATTGAATCGCATCGGTAATTTCCAGTTCACCTCGAGGAGAGGGTTGAATACAAGAAATAGCGTGATGGATAACGTTGGAGAAGAGGTAAATTCCTACAAGTGCCAGATTAGAGGGAGGATCTTTGGGTTTTTCCACTAGCTGTAACACCCGCCCCTCCTCATCAACCTTAGCAACGCCAAAGGCACTGGGATTGGCAACCGGGCAAAGTAGTGTTAAAGCATCTAAATTCTTTGCTCTAAAACTTTCCAAGAATAGGTCTAGTTCGCTTTGAACGAGGTTATCCCCCAGATACATTACAAATGGTGAATCTCCAAGAAAAGGCTGGGCGACTTTAACGGCGTGAGCAAGACCTGCCGGCTTATCTTGAAGTATATAGGTGATTTTTGCCCCAAAGCGATCGCCATTTCCTGTCTTAGTTTTTACCTCCTCTCCGGTTTCAGGACTGATGATGATGCCAATATCCGTAACTCCTGCCGCGACGATTGCTTCAATCCCATACCAAAGAATAGGTTTGTTCGCGACGGGAACCAGTTGCTTGGCTCCAGTATAAGTAAGGGGACGCAGACGTGTCCCTTTTCCGCCCGAGAGAATAATTGCTTTCATAAAGTGTAAGAAGAGAATTCTACAAGCATGTGTCTCAGTCCTTGTCGCCAATGAGAGGGATGAGTTCCCAATACAGCCGAGATTTTCTTGCCAGAGAGCACCGAATAGACCGGTCGCTGAGCTGGTGTGGGATATTCAGGTGTTGTAATTGGCACGATACGCTGTACTTTTAAAGGATAGCCAAGCTGTTTTGCTTCCTCCAAGATGGCAACGGCAAAATCATACCAACTGGCAATGCCACTATTGGTGAAGTGATAGGTACCTGTAAGGGGGACGCTTGATAACGGCTCTTGGCTCAATTGGGACAGCAGAGTCGTGATTGCTTGGGCAATATCGCTTGCCCATGTTGGAGTACCTACCTGATCGGCAACCACACGGACTTCGTCACGCTCAGCGAAGAGCCTTAGCATGGTTTTGACGAAGTTACTCTTGCCGTGAGTGCCATAGACCCAGGCGGTTCTGAGAATAATGTGGCGATCGCTATGAAGCCGAATTCCCTCCTCTCCTGCTAGCTTAGACTGTCCGTAGACACAAATGGGGTTTGTGGCATCTTGCTCCGTGTACGGGGTATTTTTCCGACCATCAAAAACGTAATCTGTGGAAATATGAATCAGGGTTGCTCCAGTCCGCTCGGCTTCCTCCGCCATCATCGTCGGAGCAACAGCATTGATCGAATTTGCTAGTTCAGTTTCGGTCTCGGCTTTGTCAACAGCCGTGTAGGCTGCTGCATTGACAATTAGGTTGGGCTTGACTTCACCGATAACCTGACGAATGCTAGTCGATGAAGCTAAATCCATTGTCTTGCGGTCAATTCCAATCACCTCTCCCAATGGGAGCAGAGTCCGTTGCAGTTCCTGACCAACTTGTCCATTAACGCCTGTGAGTAAGATTCGTCTCATTGGAATACCTCAGCCGTCTTAAAGGGTTGACCAGCCTGGTCTTTAGCAGATACCACCGGGTCTCCTATGAGAGACCACTCGATTGCCAACTCCGGGTCATTCCAGTGCACGCACCGTTCGTGCTGAGGGGCATAGTAATCGGTAGTTTTGTACAACACTTCAGCCACCTCCGAGACGACACAAAAGCCGTGGGCAAACCCCACAGGGACCCAAAGCTGTCGCTTATTCTCTGCACTAAGTAGGCTACCAACCCATTGACCAAAAGTTGGAGAGCTTTTTCTCAGATCCACTGCTACATCAAACACAGCCCCAACAACTACGCGCACCAACTTACCCTGAGGATTTTGAATCTGATAGTACAAGCCTCGCAGAACGTTTTGGGTGGAACGCGAATGATTATCTTGGACGAAATGGGTTGCTACTCCAGCCTTTTCAATAAAGGCTTTTTCATTATAACTTTCATAGAAAAAACCCCGGTTGTCCTCAAATACTCGGGGTTCAATAATCAAGACATCAGCAATTTTAGTCTGAATAAGGTTCATTAATTTCTCCTGGTTACCACTAATTTCACTTTTTTTTGCTCTTCTAGCTAGTAATCTAGACAATTAATAATGCTTGAGAGATTTGAAGATGATTTGGGAGAATTAATGTATTCTTTATTGTGCAAACTTCGGTAAATGAATAGCAAAAAACTGTAACTTCATTGTTTTTGTTTTTACTTAGCATTATTCCCCGATTTTGAGGTGTTGATGATTTTTGCTGGTATTCCCACTGCCGTAGCTCCATCTGGCACGTCACAGATAACCACAGCATTTGCCCCAATCTTCGCCTGGTTCCCGATCCTCACTGGACGAATAATTTTTGCCCCAGCACCGATATCAACATGACCGCCTATTTTAACCCCTCCAACAATTGTTACCTGTTGCAAAATTAGGCAATTTGGTCCAATAGATGCATCTGGGTGAATCACTACGCCATTGGGATGAGTCAGCAGTAGTCCTCCTTCAATTTGGCAGTTTAAGGGGATATCAGCTGCCGTTACAACGCTCCAGAAGCGATGTTGTATGACGTTCCAATCACATAAAAAACACCCGATAATTCCACCGTGTGCCTTCCACCGTTGATAGTTACGGATAGATTTAAGGAGTTGGCGGCTAGGGTCCCACCATCGGCTGCATTTTTCGCGGCTCCAATCCGGCTCTGTGGCAGAAATGAGTGGAATAGTTACTGATTCAATCATTGTCTCCGGAATTTTTGGAGCTAATAATTTTGGCAGGAATGCCAACGGCTGTTTTTCCTGGAGGAATGTCGGATAGCACCACAGCGTTTGCACCAATGTTCACGTCATCTTCAATGGTGACATTGCCGAAGATTTTTGCCCCAGCCCCGACGTTGACGCGTTTTCCCAATTTTGGTGCATCGAATGGACGATCCAGGTAACGATTCCCCATTGTCACGCCTTGACGGATAATACAATCGTCGCCAATCGAACAATATCCATGAATGACAATGCCACTCTGATGTTCAATAACTACACGGCGACCGAGTTGAACTGTATAAGGCAATTCAATCCCATAGCTGTTTCGGACTTTGCGAAACAACGCTCGGTAGAGAATGCTCAAGGGCGCTCGAAGGAGTAAGGATTTGATCGTCATTCTCCAGACACCAAAGCGCTGAACGGCTACTGCCCGAAATCCAGGTTTAGTCCAATCTCGTCCATGAGCAATCCAGTCTTCTTGAATCTGTTGCCATAAACTCAGGGAAAAGATTTCTTGTTTGTTTACGCTTGATATAGTCTCCGGTTGTGTAACCATAATCTACTTCTGCGGCGCGAGAGTGTTTTCTATGAGAAAAATCAGAGCCTTGGCCATCCTAGCTCTGTCCTGGACAATTGGGAGGACTCGATAAACCACCCTTGAAGAACACACTGTTACGGAGGAAATCACTCAGGAATTGTGGTGGATCTCCATCTGGCTTACCTTGAATTACCCGGCGCAACCGCCACAAAGCAAAGCCAGAAGCCCACAATATATCCGCAAGCGCCGTGTACAGCCAACTATAGTTCTTGAGAAAGTACCGTCGCCTTGAATCAAACCAGTACTGTGGGAGGCGCTTAGGTGGTCGTTTGGTATCGGTCACGCCAGAGCTTTGCCCAACTAGGTGCACAACCCGACTTTGAGGGACGTACCAACAGCTCCAGCCAGCCTTTTTGGCTTGTAGGCAGAAGTCCATTTCTTCGTAATACATGAAATATTCTTCGTCCATTAAGCCAGCCGCCTCAAATACCTCTCGGCGGATAATCATGCTTGCCCCAGCCACCCAATCGGTTTGACAGGTTTCTTCGGAAATAGGGGGCGCAATGTCCCACTTTGTCAATAATTTTGATATCACTCCAAGACGCAAGCCGAAATCCAGTTCGCTGAACACTGTGTGAAAGCGAAAAGCTGAGTGCTGCGGAGTGCCATCCGGGTCTTCTAGGCGACTGCCAGCAATCCCCACCTCGGGATGTTCGTTCATAAAGTCCACTAACCCTCTTAAGGCACCGGGGCGAACGATTGTGTCTGGGTTGAGCAACAGAACGTAGGGAGGTGGATTCGTTGACTGTAGCACTGGGCGGATTGCCGCGTTGTTGCCGAAGGCAAATCCGCCATTGCGCTCTAACGGCTGAAACGAGACCCAGTTGCTCCAACCTTCGGTTTCAATTGCGGCTCCAATTTTTTCAACTGATTCATCACCAGAGGCATTGTCGGTAACGACAACACGGGTACCTGGTAGCTCACGCACTTCACTCACTAAGGAGCGCAAGCAGTCAATCGTTAGACCGGGCGTTCGGTAGTTAACAATTACTACGAGTAAACGGGTTAGGCTATCTGGCTGAGTTGCGTCAGACATAGATTGTTTTTCTGGCAGTTTCAGATTTCGTTAGATAAATCATTACTCAAGATGGGCAATCTCAATCCTACTCAGATTACTCTACTCAACTTTTTGTATTCTGAATCCTGTTTCGCCAGAAAGTACTGGAGGCTTTTACTCATGCTGCGACAGTAATAATGAGCTTTATTTTTCAGAGGACTTATATGGTATGGTCTAGCCAGTTGGCTACAACTGAATGGGCATCTCGGCGGCATTTTATAAATCCATGCCAGAAATTAGGCTACATGGCATCATGATAGTGGAGTATCCTGGTCGCTTTGAGTTTTTCTCCGATGTTCCATTGAGCAGGATCTGAACTGCAAATAGCATAGTTATGAGAGTGAGGCAATGCCTCCCCCTTTTTGCCACAGCTAGGGTCATCGCAATTCGTTCATGAAAAAAAAATCCTGCATTGCTGCGAAACGAGGTGGGATTCAATCGCTTGGAGCGTCGCTTGCAGAGAATGCTCTGCAAACCCTGTGGAACGGCGATAAGCAAAAACACCGCCGTTCCAGTAAAGACGGATTCGTGCCTCTTCCCTCTCCGTCCTAACCCAGGGAGGTCTTTAATGTCAATTCCTACCAAGTTGCAAAGTTCTTTCCCTTGGCACTCTGCGCTCTGTTCTCGACGCAGATTCTTGGGCTGATCCTGCCGTTAGTTACTTCCGGTCTGGAGAGAGCATTCCTGAGCGTTTCAGCTCAATCCTCAAGTTTAAATTCGGGTGTGCCCCACCCTATTTGTTTGTAGCAAGTCTTTTCCCATGTGTTTAGCTGCCTCAATCTCCACACCAAACACAACTTTCAATCCAATCGCTCTCACTTCAGGGGAGTCAGACTTGGCTTGAACAGCCTACGGGGAGAGCCTCCGAAAACTTGTTGTCATTTTGTCATAAAGGCGGCTAAAGTCGCAACTTGCTTTCATCCACCGTATTTATCTCGGTGGATGAAAGCTTCTAATGTGGAATGCACCCTCTAATGCTTTCTTGTAAGGTTCAGTCAGTCGCGTCTTTCAGTTCGGTGGTTCCATCCATTTTGTCTGGGGTACAAGCAAGAAAGTCTTCCTCTTCATTCAACAGCAGCTGGTCAGGTTCGCCCACAATCAATAAATCGGCATCCAGGTAGACGATGTTTTCGGAAGTGCTGCGCTTATAACTTGCCACCCCTACTAAAGGCTGATTCAGGTAGGGAAACCAAGAGTACTTGCTTTTGTAATGAAAACGAATATGTTTCACTGGGAGCTTGTCATAAGCTATTTTTGAAGGAAAATATTCTCATTTTTTTACTTCTCTCAACCTGACCCAAATTATTTAGCCTCTTGCAAGACTTTTTGATCGAGTAGGTCTAAAATCTCTGAATCCCTAGTGGCGTCGAATTTCCTCGCAAATAATTTTGGAGAGTTGACAAGTCTTTCAAAGTCGCATTTCTCAAAAACTCTTGGAAAACTTGGGTTAGGATTCTCCCAATCTATAAAGAATAAATTATCATTGACGACTCTGTCCTTAAGAGGAGAAGTTAAAAGAAGGGTTTGGAAAAACATTTCATCGGGACCATCGACGTACTTAAAATAATTAACGAATCCTCTATCTCTTTGGATAAAATCGTAAATATATTCTACACAATCTCGGGGGAAACACCAATATGCTGACCCTCGAAACGGTGTAAAGCCCTCGGGAAACTTGCGCTTAGTTGGAAATAGGGGAACCACTCTATCCCACAGAAATGACAACATCTGATACCAAAGTTTTGGGGAATTACAGTATCTGTTGTGAGAATTAAGGTTGAGTGTTCCCGGAAAAACAAAACGCAATTTTCCTAACCGAACATGCCAGTAGTTAATATTATCAGCTCCCCGGTTAATCCAACCCCTATCGGTTACCACTAAGTTATCCATGTAATCAAGGAATATTTTTCCTTCATTTTCTCGGAAAAAGTTTTTGATATAATGGTTAGATTTGATCGAGTAATCTTGTCCTGTTGAAAGAATTAACCAATCGAAATCAACTTTGCTTTCAATGACTTCTTTGATTCCTTGAAGGCTGGCTTGTGTATGTCCGAAATCGAACAGGTAAATGACTTGACGCTTGATAAAGTGAACGTTCGGGAGATGATTTAATTCCTTCTCGAATTTGTTGTAAATTTCCTGGTCTGTCTTTTGGTTAATATGAATGAAAAACGAAGTATTTTCGGTATTGCGTGATAAAATTAACCGGAGAAGTTGTTCTGGATATTGATGAGCCAAAATTAGGTAGGCTATTTTCATTTTTACTTTTAAGTTAACTGATAATTTTTTTGAGTCGATAAAAAGTTGAAAAAGAAGCAGCAAAAACTTTGTTCAATAGCTGCTTCCCTTGGTATAAGAGAGCTTTCTCTCTTCCTTGATGGCTATAGCAATCTTAAATGAGTTCCAAACGGGAGTCTCTCGAAATCCTGTTCTCTGTGGGGGTCGGATGTTCGCAAATTAAATAGGATTGCTATATAAGGATGGGTCAGACTCAATCCATCCACTCCATTCCTCAACGTTTTAGTTGTAGTGTCCGGAAGAAAGTCGATGCTCAAACAACCACTGTTGATTTGGGGGGGAATTATCCAGCCAGCGATTAATCATCTCAGCCCATTTAACCGGGATTTGCAACTGTTTCCAAGCTTCGTAAGAAGCTAAAGAAATACGTTCATAAAGCTCTGGATTGGAAATCAATTTTTCGACACAATCTGCCAAAGCCACGCTGTTAGCGGCTGGAAAAATCACCGAATTAATTCCATCCTTTAACTTATTTTGAAACATTGGATGATCTGAAGCGATGATTGGCGTTCGAGAGCAGAGCGCTTCATAAATAGTCATTGGGAAGCCTTCTGGATAGTCAGGGCGGCTAGGAATGATGACGAGGTCTGCCTCTCTCATTAAATGAACTATAGCCTGATTAGGTACTAATCCAAGAAACTCTACACAATTTTCAATGTTTAGCTGTTTAGCTTTGTTAATAAACTCTTCAGTTTCGCCCTTGCCCGCTACCTTGAGATTGATAGAGAAGTTTTTTTCTTTTAACTCTTTTAAAGCGTCTAAAACATCGCCAATTCCCTTCGATTCCGTAATCAAACCTACGTAAACTAAATTCCAAGTTTTTCCATCCGCTCGAAGCATTTTAGCGGGAAAAGAGTCTGGGGTAATAGTAGCAGGCCAGTCCCAAGGAATTATTTTGTCGGGGTTAATGCCGATTTCTAGTAGTGAAAGAGAAGAGTTAATCCCATGATTAAATACCCATTCGATTCGCTGATGATTTAAAAGTTTGGCTAGCCAGTAATTCCGTATTTTATTCTTGAATCCTTGAGTTTTGAAAGAATCAGCTAATATAGCAATGGTTGGAACTTTATTTTTGATAGCCCACCTAAAAATCCCAGGAATCGGTGTACGAACAATGAGATGAGTTGGGTTTTGTTTTTCGATCAACTCTATTAACGGTTTGATTGGGATTTTTTGATTAAATCCTGCTCCGATAGCCCGTACTCCATTGGAAAGAACTTCATCGTAACGTTCTTGGGTTAGACAACAAAGAACCGCTGCTTCTTCAATGGTTTTGCCGATTTCAGCAACAGCATCAACCGAATATTTTTGCGCGTAATAGGTTTCGCCTCCGCTTTTTGCCAATCGTTCAACGGCTTCCCGGTAATCCCCGGCATATTGAACCATCAATAAACGCATGGGTGCATCTCCTTTTTGTAAGTAATCATTAAGTTACTAATAAAATCCAAAAGTGAACCTAGTGTTTATTTCTGTTATGTTAAATTATGGATTAGTCTGACTATTTATTTTAGAAATTTTAGTTTTTAAATAGCGAAACAAATCTCAATCAAGAATTAATAGCCCAATAGCAAAGTGTTGTAACTATTTTCTTTTGAAGCAATTTAATATAGGTGTATTCAATGGTTTTTCTTATTCTTTTTCTAATTAACTATAACCTCATTTTGAGTTTTGGACAACTCTAAACCTTTGAATGAAAAATAATAATAAGGTTACTGGAAAGGATGTTCTCCTGCTCGAACTCTTGGCTGAACCATTTATGAATACAGCGCTGGGTGGAATTAATATTCGCTCTGCTTTCCAAGAGTCTGGAACTTATCAGGATTACGGCTACGACTTCTTGTATCGTCAGGCTCGGAAGTTTGTAGAATTCCAAATCCGCTTCTTCTGCTCAAGAGGCTGGCTTTGTTCCGGTCAATTCAGCTGGTTTTATCTCTGCTGCGCTAGGGTTCTCCGGGGGAGTGCTGCGCGAATACTTTTTGTTTTAGTAGTTTCTGGCTCTTTCAGCACAAGTCCTGCTAGTCCCCCATTGGCGAGAATAAAGACCGGACAAATCATGGCGTTCAAAGAACTATCCATCAGGTACAAAACCAAGACCAATGCCAACCCAGCGGCTGGTGCTACTTTACGATTAGACCAGGTGCTAGGGGGATAACATAAAAAGGCAAAACTCAAACTAGGCAGTAACAGCATGGTGGAGAACGTGAGCAAACCAACTATACCCTGTTGACCAAACACAATAATCCACAAGCTGTCGGTAACCGAGATATCTTTACCCGACGCATCATATATCCGGTTTCCTCCTCCATCCCCCCACCCAAACGCCATTTTCAGCTGTGCCTTTGATGACAGGAGTTTCTCATTCGCAATTCTAAATGCCAAGGATTGAGACCGATCATTTGTACTGCTCTCTGATGCGATTAAAAAGTCATTCACCTGAGGAATTTTATAAAGCTCTCCCGTCGCCCCCAGGTATAGATAGAGCGATATAACCGCACTTATCAGCAACATCGGCAAAGGCGTGCGCAACCATCGGGAGGTGAACCAGATACCAATTGCAATCGCTAGATAAAGGTAAGCACCAGTAGATTTGACTAATAGAAATGTTACAAATAATACTAAAACAAGCCAATTCACTGGATAATTCCAGAGTTTTTTGATAACTTTGGTTCTCCATAACACAATTCCCAGCAGCGTTGCCGTCATCATCCACATGCCCACCCAAAGACCGTGTTCTAAAAACACGGTTGGTCTGTATCCCCCATAACGCACTGTTTGACCAAAGTCTGCACGGGCATGGAAGCCGTAAACCCTCAAGTGTAGTGTCGGAGAGATGCGCATTTCCAGCAGGCATAATGGAACGTAGGCCATCCCCCCGGCGAAGATGCCAACTGCCAATTGGCGCAGTCCAGCTAGGTCATTAAAATAGATTCGACCTAGAAAATAGGGCACCCCCCAGTTTATAATTTGTGCAGTAGTCGGTGAGATTGGGCTTAGCCCATTCGCAAATTGTGCAGCGAGCGGGCAGAATAGGCACCAGATCAGCATCGGCAGATCGATCCAGCCGGGTTGAAACGAACTTAAGCGTTTAGACCCAAAGAGAATAGTTGCTACCAGAACGCAGTAGCTAAGCGCCGATATTTTTTCATACGGTGGGATGCCTTGTAAAAGATAATATCTGGCTCCAAAGCCTGGTTGTGGCAGGAAGAGATACCCCGCGACGAAGCTCACAACAACTGCCCGCTGAGCCGGAAATCGGTTAAACAGATAAAGAACGAGCGGAAGAAATCCGAATAGGGCAAGGGGGACAAAAGGAGTCATAGGCTTTGCGAGAGCGCGAACGGGAACAAAGTTTTCGGTAAATTAAGCAGGTGGGTCTTGCTTCAACGAAACACCGTTTGATGAACGGGTCGAGCTGATTGAGTTATAAGTTAAGTTTATTCAGTTGACTTCCGTCCACCTGCTCATCGTAGAGCCGCTAATAATTTATTAAAGCTCAGGAAAAATTGCATCTGCACCTCTTTCAAGGCGCAGATAGACTCTCTCAACTGAACCGGAAATAAGGGCAATTAATTGGGTCTTAGGTACAGAGTGTGGCAGGCGCTCAGCGAGATTTGTGAGGTTGGTATAGTCCTGACTTTTGCTAAGTTTCTACCGCTTTTTCAGAGAGTCTCGCACATCAAGCAAGATGGGAGGAACAAGCTTTTTGAGGAAAGTGTTGGCTGTCATCCCTGAGAATTTTTCCTTTATGTCCTCTCCAGGTCTAGCCTGAAATAGGGTTGAATGGTCTTCTCCCATAATCTCTTCAGCAGGGCGTCCATTGCTGTAGTAGTAAAGCGCCAATGACCTCCGTGTCCACCCCTCTGGACAAGTTAAGGGTTCGGGATGTCCATGATAGGAGAAGTCTGTTGTCGTGAACAGGACAAATCGGTTAAAGATAGGAAGAATCTTTTTCTCGCTCCGAGTCATAGCCGTATCCCATAGTTCTAGATAACCTCCATATTCCTCTTTCCAATCTTTGTTAAGGTACAGGAGAAGATTTAATCGGCGATCTAGGCGCATTTGGCTATGCCGATTAAAATCTGCATGAATTTTCAAGTAGCCGCCTCTTTCTATCTGATGGAGTCCACCGCCTACAAAGTGGGGATCGGGGATAATTCCATCAATACCTGTCAGAGTTTCTAGAAAATTAATGAAGGTTGAAGAGTTTAATTGGTAGAGGAGAAAGCGTGTGTTGTCTCCCATGTAGCGCTCATTTTTGTTCGCTAGCTTCTTTTCCGTCTTATTCTCAAACTTTTGCCAATCAATATCATCGGCTTTGGGAAACTCATTCAGGATGTTATCTAAGACCTCTTCCGGAAAAAAATTATCGATAACGATATGCGGAAATGGCTTAGCGTTGGCATATTCTTCCCGATGTTTAAGCGCCAATTCATTTAATTTATCGGCGTCAACACGAAACATCACACTTGAAGTCATATTCTTCTCCGAGAAGGTTTATAAAGTAAGAAGGGAGAACTCTCCGTGACTGAAATAACTTAGAAACATTCAGTTGAAAGAGTCGTAAACTCCTGACTATAAGGGCAAGCGAACGACAAACAGCAGGCATAGGACAATCTGACCGAACGTCCTGGGGAAAAGAGCTATGGATGTGCTTTGCTGGCTATAGAATAAGGTAAGACTAGCTGCAAAGACAAACATAGCTACAAGTCCATACCAGACAATCTTCTGTTTCTTTACTTGACGAATTATCTGGCTAAGGTTCTCGATAGAGCGCGCTAGGAAAAAGCTTACCGCTAAGACAGCTAGAGCTATCAGGCTATACCCGAACAAGTCCACCCCTGTACCTCCTGCCATGACTACCAAGTAGATCAGGAAGTAATGCACGGGAACGACTGCCAATGAAGCAATACCCCTCAGCGATAAAGCGTCTTGGCCAACTTTTAACCTGGGTTCTCCACATATTGCCAATGACCCGGCAAGACTGATCAAAATCACAGCAAAACTCACCACATAAAAACCTATACCCACTGTTCCCCAGCGAAAGAAGGATGCTCCACGTTGTAATAGGATTAGGCCTGCGATCGCTGGGAGTCCTCCAAGCACTAATAATCCAGACACGACTCGCCACCGATGGGTTTCTATGAAATCCCTGTAACGCATAGCCGCAACACCAATAATGTAGCCGGCAAATGGATAGGCCATCCAGGGGGAAAGCGGATAAGATACCCCTGGCGCATCTTTAGTGCCAAGTATCCAATTGAGTATTCCCCATGCTTGCGGTTCGTTTCCGAGAGAATGAATCAAAGGTCCCAGCAAGTAGCGCATGAGGGAAATCAAGACAAAACAGACAATGCTATAGGTTAGTGGGGATTTTGAGCTTCTAATGAATTCCATTACTAAACTCGAAAGAGCGATAAACCCAAGAAAATCTAGTCCCAGCCATCTTCCCTCGCTCCAGTGCATTAATAAATCGGCAAGAACTAGTATGATAAATTTGTTAAGGATTACAGACCAATGACTCGTCTTTTTCTTCCGACTCGACTGAAT
>NZ_JABXKI010000093.1 GCF_017115095.1 Nostoc sp. NMS4
TAAGTTTAGTATTGCCTTTCCTATAGTTTCAGTGAGTGAGATAAGCAGATTTATTCAGCAGAGTAAAAGTATTGGAGAAATTGCTTTGCTCAAATCCTTTCGCGCTTGGGTGCGGGATAAATTAGGGTAGATTGGTGAATTTTTGTACTGTAAAGACTGTACGAAACCATTAAAATATGAATAAAAGGTTACTTTTTTTGTTATAATGTTCTATTAATAAATAAGGTGGGACAAATCCACCTTATTATTATAATAAAAACTATTAAAAGCTTGGATCTATTAATTTAATCTTCTAACTGCACTTGGAGAAAGACGTTTACACAATTCTTCTTGCTCAACGCTATTAGCATAGCAAATATTAACTGGTATAGAGCCTTCTTCAACCGAATCTAAAGAATTTAACATCAACAAAGTAGGACGACGTTGAAGTTCACCTGTAAAAGTTGTTGTCTCCCCTGGTTGCAGTACACTAGTCTTCACAAAGACTTTATTGGATTCACTAGGTTTTAAGGAACCATCAACTTGCTTATAACCTTGATAAAAAACTTCTATATATCTCTGAGAAACATTTCCTGTATTTGTGATTGTACCTGCTACATAAAAGTACCTCTTATTGCCAATATTCTCACTAATAATCTTAACCCTATCAATAGTCAAATTTTGTTTATTTGTGAAAGATATCGCGGGTAGATTTTGATTAGACTTAGATCCACATAAAGCTGCTAAGTCTATACTTCTACCATTAGCAGTTTGCCAATAGCAAAGCGAATCAGCACTTACATTTTGTGCTAAAGCACTTCTAGGATTAATGGACTGCGACAAACCAATCTCCATACATATAAAGCTGAGGAAAGCTACAAAAATTTTCCTATAAACAGACTTATTCAGATGTAAAATCATAAGACCAGACCGATGATTGAGTAATTACAAATTTATTGTTACATAAGTAACATAATATACAAATCAGAACAACTACTTAAAAATTTCTAAATTATAGATATAGCGCTTACAAATATAGCTGTGTAGCCATATTTACTGAATAAATATATTTAATCATATAAAATAATACGTATATATTACGTTCTACTTTTTACCCACAACTAAAACGCGATCGCTCCCTCACCCCCTAACGCAGTATTATCACTCTTAGACGTGTGAGGATTACTAAATTGGCTGATATCGGCTCGTATCGGGTGCGAGTCCTAACTCAAGAGAGGGGCGAACAAGAGGCTGTCATTTCCCCTGCAACAGTGGATGATATGCCAAGCAATTGGACTTTTCACTGGCAAGAGTTATGGCGACGTACTGACTTTGACCTACAACGCATTGTTAAACTGGTATATGATCAGCAAGTCTGGGGATTAATTAGGTACATTGTCTTTCCTTACCCAGGTACACCGGAGACTTTAGAAATTCAGCATCTAGAAAGTAATCCTGTAACTAGAGGTCAGGAAGCTAACCGCCTGATTGAACCGATCGGAAAATGGCTATTTTGGTATGCAACGCAAGTAGGATTGCAGTATTGTTCCGGCGGTTTGAGTGATACTCGTATTATTCTTGTATCTCTAGATTCAGCTTTTGACTACTATAGAGACATAATCGAAATGCAGTATGTGGGCGCAACAAACATTGCCCCAGGAGAAGATGGCTATGTGTTCAAATTCTCAAGAGACAACGCCACAGTCTTTATCAGAAGACACGAAAGCCGATGGGGAATCCCCACGTTTGTTGACTCCTGAGCAAATCCGGGTGGGAACAAATGTGATAATGACCTATGCTGAACGTCAAGCCTTTTGGAAAAATTCTGAGATTGGTAAGTTACTAGGTTTCGATCGCTGGCCAGATTTGCCACAAAAAACCGAAACAAGTTTAGTATTCAAGCTATCAGCAGAAAAATGGGTTACTAATAGCAATCAAGGTGAGTTAATAAAAGATCCAAATTGGATTCAAATCGAAGCAGCCATCCGCGAGTTAGATGGCAAAAGCAAAACTTTAGTAACCTTGAAATCTGATGATGAGACTTACATGAATATTGGAGGCGGTAAGTCAGGTAAATATGTTGGAAATGCAACTTTTAATAACAAAGTTTTTGATGTTTTAGTTGATTTATCAAAATCTGATGAAATAGAAACATTAGTAGTTCGTGGACAAGAAAAAAAATATCCTGCGAAAATGTGTGTTGATTTGCTGCATTGTTTACTAGCTGCTAGAACATTTACAGAATCAGGTAAACTAGATCCTTTACTTTCTTGGGAAGAAGATAAGTCATTTATAATCTAAAATAAGATTATATTGAGCAATTACATTAACAATAACCATGCACCCAATATTAAAAGTTGATATTTCAGAACTAAGCGTATCTGAACGTATACAGCTTGCCGAGGACTTATGGGACAGCATTCTTAGCACACCCGATGAAGTTCCTCTCAACGATGAGCAAAAACTAGAATTAGATAGACGCTTGGAGATGCATCGCCAAAACCCAAATCAAGGTTCAACCTGGCAATCTGTCAAGCAAAGACTAGGTTTATCTGAATGAGCTATCAGTTAATAATTAGTCCAGAAGCAGAACTGGATATTCAAGATGCTTTTGAATGGTATGAGCAACGTGATTCTGGAGTAGGTTCGGAATTTGTACGTGCAGTTGATAGCTGTTTAGCATTAATCGGACGTAACCCTTCAGCTTATCCAGTGGTGTATCGACAAGCGCGGCGATTATTGATACGTAGGTTTCCCTATGGTGTTATTTATATTGTAGAAGAAAATGTCATCACTGTAATTGCTTGCTACCACGTCAAACGTAATCCTAAACAATGGCAGAGCAGGAATATTTAAACGCTTTTATGATATCGCCTAGAATCACCTCAAGGATCTATGATTTCTGTTCTTAAATAAGTCATTAGTAACAGTGTAATCAAAACGATCGCACCCCACAAAATCAACTCAAAGAATCTGGATCTATCCCCAGCTTTCGCAATTCTTGTGCAAACCTGTCGGCGCGTTGTTCGGCAGCGATCGCTCGTTCTTCTGGTGTTAGATATCTGATTCCTTGTTTGTCATACCAATACAACCAATCCCGCGTAATTCCCTGATAGGTTCCCCGTTCATAACCAATTGCTAAACCTATCTCTGATAACCAAACGAAATTTCCTGGTTGCAATACATATTCACCATTTACAAAGCGATAACCTTCTAAAGGTGGTTTTCTCCCAGGGCAAACGCATCATGTCAACAGAAAGAGCTTATTGTCAATAAGCTGAAAAATAGTCGCATTAATAGCTACTTATTGACATAGATTTAGCGATCGCTTTGAAGCTTGGAAAATAAATCAAACGCGAAATGCTGATTTTTTCGTTGGTTCTTAACGTTGGTTGTGATTAAGAGTAATTTAGATGCGTTTGCCCTGGGTTTTCTCCGGCGTTGGGGATTGTAAACAACATAATACAAAACCTCTATATCCTCTTAGTCTCTCGATTTTATGACTCATTTAGGATTGCTATAGTTAGAAAAACCTTTAGCTTAACAGATTAAAAAAGATAAGATCGGCAAAAATGTTAATTGCTGAGTTGGGATGTGCAATCAGACACCAGGGGTCTTTCTAGAAAATTGCTGCAACTGTGATTTTGGGAATGTTTTGTGCTATGGCATTCACGGCATCCATGCCATAACCCATAAACAAATATATCGAACCCCCATCGACAATTGAGTACCACTGGGAACCTAGATCCCACTCTTTTTCATAACTACATCTAAACTGTAGTCTTTGTAAATATCGGTGGCGTAGGCGCAGCCCATGATAGACATCGCCTACTATAATGCCCCCTGTTCCGCTTGTGCTATCTAGTTTGCACTAAAGGCAACTTTATCCAATCGAGAATTACTAGTTGACGCTTGGTTGCTGTTAGTACAAGCAGCAATGACGCTGCTATTAATCCAGATAGAAGCATATTGAATAAAACTGCGGCGACTAAGGCGATAAATTGCTGTTGATGAGGGTGATAACGGATTTATAAAACAGTATGACCCTCTCTCCTATCTGCCCTTGTAGCTGAATCTAAATGTACATTCTAAAATCAACTTTTGATTCACTAGCGAATAGGGCTGAATTTCTAAAGCACGTTGAAAAGCTCGGATAGCTTGACCATACTCTCCTAGTGCTGCATAACACAAGCCCATACCATGAAGCGCCCCAAAATGTATTGGATTTATCTGCACAACCATCTGACAATCTCCCAAGGATTTTTGATAATCGCCAATGCTGTAATAGAGGAAAGCTCGACGGTTCCAAGCTTCGGCAAAATCTGGCTGGTCTTTAATTAATGCCGTCAGCGCTGTTTCAGCTTCAGCAATTTCACCTGCATCCAGTAACTTTTGGCTGCGGTCAATTATTTCCAGCCCATAGATTCCCTTTTGCTGAAACCAAATCCGCCATATTTTTCTGGTTGCCTTGTCACGCACTGTGGCATCCGGGTTTTTCAACTCTTCAAGTAAGGAATTAATAAATAAAGAATCCATGAATTTGAGATCAGTGAATATACCTTTGTATTAACTTTCTCACAAAATATATCCATTAAATCATTTTTAAAGTCATCTTTAAATTAGCCGCGATTAATCGCTAATTATGAAATTTCTGTGTGATTTATTGTGTTCAACAATACGACTAATACCACACTAGATATTTAGAGCTATTAAAATAACAAATGACTAGTCGTAGCTGACAGATCCCTTTGGCGCAATTACTCAAGTTCACATCAATATGCCAGAACTGCAAGATGCAGTAGACAAAGGTTGTTTGCAGGTAGATGGCAAGATGATGAAACCCCAATACGCTTGGCTTTGTGAAAAATTGTAGGTTGGGTTAAGCAAAGCGCAACCCAACAAAGCCCCGGAAATGTTGGGTTTCGTTCCTCAACCCAACCTACATACACATTTTAAGGCTTTTGGCGCTAACCCAAGCGTATTGGATGAAACTCCAGGCGGTAATTTAGTTATCACCAAAGCCCCTACTCTTTATTAGAACCTCAGTTTGTCTACTTACTCGCTGCACCGGAAGGTATAGAGCGTTTTGTGATGTAAATTCATTCTGATGTGGCGCTGTATACCTCTGCCATTAACGATCGCTTGGATAAACATGGCTATATTCTTTCTGGGTTGGGAGATGCAGGTACGGCGGCACAAAATAAGCTGATTAACCATGAATAAATGACGATCAAATCCAGTTATTAACCGAACACTGCACAAATCGTTAGTTAACAAATTTTACTTCGTCAAATTTGGAACTATTCTTAAATAAATGCGTATTAAACACATCACCTTGGCACACTAAATTTTTATACAAGAATGATTGATTTTCTCAGAATATTCGATAATCATCTACTATAATGTTGGATACTTCAATTCCCAGATTAGAACGATAAATATTACCTAGTAGGTACTAATGGTACAACCGACTATTGGACAATTAGAAACAGAAATATCACAGCGAATTATAAATTTATATAATGATCGGCTAGGGAAGTCTCCTAGCCAAGTAATTTGTCACTTTTTTGATACTGAAATCGTAATTTCTCTAGAAAACTCTGTTACTCAAGCCGAACAAACTTTACTCAAAGAAGGCCATGCTACTTTAGCTGAACAAGTACGATTATATTTAGAGAAAATAATTAAACCAGATTTAAAAAATTTGATTGAGGAAATTATTGGTCAGCCCATCCTTTACCTGATGACAAACACCAATTTAACAACAGGTCGTACTGGGATTGTTGTGATTCTCAAGGAATTACCTGAAGGTCGTAATCCCGAACCTATTCCGAAGATAAATGTTAGGAATTTAGCTGACTAATATGGCGACTGATTACCACTTCTAATTGATTAAAATCGAATGGTTTAGTAATGCAATCATCAAATTCTGTGAGCATCATAGAGTCATCATCTTGTACCTCTGTTAGAGGTGTGACTGCAATGATTGGGATGGTAGCAGTTTTTGAGTCATGTTTGAGATCGTCAATGACTTGATTCGCACTCAAATTAGATAGTTTCATATCTAACAGAATTAAATCTGGTTGATGAGTTTGTGCCAACATCACAGCCCTCATCCCTTGTTTGGTACAAATACATGAAAAATTTAATATTCCTAGATGAGAATTTAGTAGCTCTAAATCATGTAAACTCTGTTCTACAACCAAAATTAAAGGCTGTCCATTCATAAGTAGTTAGTCCTGTCTAAAAAAAGCTAGGCACAAAAACTCCACCCATCAGGAAAACCTAAAAGTCTTTTTTTGGGAAGTGCTTAAGTAAATCTACGAGAGTATCTTCAGACAACCAACTAAGGCATAAAAATGAATAGGCTAGTGTATAATTCATTCAGTTGTCCATTGGCGGGCAATTTTAGGAAATAAGATAGCGAAGCACTCATAACATCAAGCAAATAGTAGCATATCTGATGTGTATCCTAGCAAGGATTGACTATAAAAATCGGGGTTTTATTGGTAAGTAGGGGATACTTAAAGGACGTGATGTTGCAGCTTTACTAGCCTTAGCCAGCAATGGCAAAATTGCGTAGGTATCGCCTTTGTTGGATCGCCAGAAATTAATTAAGTATATTTAACCATCAAGTAACTGACGTGCATAAGCGATCGCCTCTGTTGGGGTTGAAAGTTTCCCCTCAGCTTGTGCTACACCAATTTCAGTCAGCAGTTGCCCGATAATTGGCGAAGCTGGAATATCTAATGTTGCAATCAATTCCTTCCCATTCACTAGGGGAGTGGGATGAGCGATCGCATCGTCAGGGTTGAGGTAGCGATCGATCAAAGGTGCTAAGACTTGGTAGCTCATCGCTTTAGTTTCCACTGCTGTGTATAGTGGCTTGTCACCAGATATTGCCTCTACCAAATTATTAATTGCTACAGCTAGTACTGCCGTAGCGGGGAATACAATATCTGCATCATGAAACAAAAAGTATTGTTCTCGCAACGACATATCAACTACTTGAAATTGCGGTAACAGTTTCAGAGCAGTAGTTACACCTCGGATTTCGGCGCGACTATAAGTTAGTTCCTGTAGCTCTATTTCTGCTAATTCTGGATCTGGGTTGACAAGACAAGCAAGTTTGGCAATAGCTAACCAAGTAGTTTTA
Source organism: Nostoc sp. NMS4 (assembly GCF_017115095.1). Classification (GTDB taxonomy): domain Bacteria; phylum Cyanobacteriota; class Cyanobacteriia; order Cyanobacteriales; family Nostocaceae; genus Nostoc. Next base: position 7,136 of record NZ_JABXKI010000093.1, read on the forward strand.
ATACTATCGCGGACATATTCTTGCAGTTGTGTCCCTAGTTGTTGCCAATTTTCTGTGAGTAAGGCAGATGCTGTGTCAACTGCTGCTAGTTTGAGTAAGCTTTCACGGCTGGCATTTTTGAAGAAAGGGGCAAGTAAACCATCTTCCCAAGCCGTTGTAATCCAAGGAGTCCCCTGAGAATTTGCCAGTAGATAGCCAATTTCTACCCTAACTCTTTCGGCTGCTACTTTGCCAAGGTGTGATGCTAAAGAACGAATTGCGGCTTTGGTAGCTGGCTCAATAGTAAAACCTAGTTGGGCGGCTTGGCGATAACCTCGCATTAACCGCAAAGGGTCATCTTCTAGGTTTGCGGGTGATACCATTCGCAAAATGCCCTGTTGTAAGTCTACATAACCTTGCAGAGGATCGATAATTTCTTGGGTATGGGGATTATAAGCGATCGCATTTACCGTAAAATCCCGTCTGTGCAAATCAACTTCTAAACTATCTCCTTCCTGTTGAGCAAAATCAGCCGTGGCGTGGGGAAAAACCACACGCGCAATTTGTCGTTTTGCATCGAGTAGCACAAAACCAGCTTTATAATGATGAGCGATCGCTCTTGCTACCTTTACCGCCTTCGATGGTATAACAAAATCTAGATCGAGATATTCACGAGTTCTGCCAAGGAGCGCATCTCGAACAGCGCCACCTACCATGTAAGCGGGTTGTGGCAAGAATTCCAAACTAAAAGGCCAATTTTCGGGAGCTAGGGTAGAAAGAATTGATTCGTGCATTGTAATAAAAATCAACCCAGCAACTCATGAATAACAGTTGGGCTTAAGTTAGATTAACAATAAAGGCCCCTGGAGTTGGTTCTATTATGTGTATTTGCGTGAATTGCCACTATGTAGACAGCTGTGTTACCTATCATGCCGTAGAAGGGCAGCACCAACAGCCTCACTTGACCGAAACACCAGATTTTGATCCGAATGAACCTTCTATTAATGTCAACATTCGGACTCAAGATGATGTAATTGAAATGGAATGGGATGTTGTTGGTTGTCTGAGCTTTAAGCGAGAAACGGGTAAGTGGTCGAAATTGCGTCCTGGTGAATTAGTCCCGACTTGAAACGTCAAGAGTAGTATGTTATGCTTGCGCCTATTAATAACAGAACCTTGACAATTCAATCCCAAGTTTCTTGGTGAAAGCAAAAGTATTTATTTTGACTTTACACACATAAGTTTTTCGCGGGGGTATAGCGATCGCTCAAAGCCTTATTCTTTCGTTTATTCCCTCGAAAAGCTGATGTGTAAACGTTTGAGGCGGTGTACTGTTACCTTTTTGTCAAAAATTTATGCTTATTGACAAAAAATTAGACCTCCTCGAAAATTACCCTTCAAAACGAATTAGAGTAAGGGTTATAGAAGGGTAGGGTTTCTTAAATTATTTTCCCCTCACGGGGATGGAAACTCGACGACACAATCAATATGACCTTTTACGCCATCAAGTTTTTCAATGACTTACCCCTCACGGGGATGGAAACATATTAGGAATGTGAATAACGTCAGCTTTTTTACCGAGTTTCCAATCACTTCCCCTCAAGGGGATGGAAACCCATCTTGATCCTCCTTCTTCTCTATCGTAACGTGAGCTAGTTTCTTCAATCACTTCCCCTCACGGGGATGGAAACTTTACTATGATATGGTTGAATAGATAAATCAAGTCAACTCTAAAAAAATCAATATTTTAATTAACTTTGACCACAGAACTCAAACACCTCACAGCCACAAAATACGCTTTATCACTGCACACCACTACTCCCGAATTAGGACTAGCAATTAGTAATTTTGCTGGTGAAACTCGCGCTCAAATTTGGAATTTGGGGCGTGATTTATCTAGCTTAGTGCATCAATATTTAATTGAATTTATTAAACCGCAAACTTGGGCAGATTTGTCCTTTATCGCCGTTGCAAAAGGCCCTGGCGGTTTTACAGGAACTCGAATTGGCGTTGTCACTGCTCGGACTTTAGGGCAACAGTTAGATATTCCTGTATTTGCAATTTCAACTTTGGCTGCGGTAGCTTGGTCAGAAGCAGGTAAAAGTCAAAAAACAAAAACTATTGCTGTGGAAATGCCAGCCCAACGAGGTCAAATATTTGCTGCTATTTATGAGTTTGAGCCAGATACTTCTAAACTAAAAGTCTGTTTATCAGATAAAGTATTCACACCAGAAGCATGGCAGGAAACTTTAGCGAATTGGAACACTAATTATCAGTTGATTCAAGCTCAATCTGGTCTAGCAGCAACGGTGACAAGTATTTTAGAACTAGCTAATCTCGATTGGCAAGAGGGCAAATTTCCTAATTGGTCAGAGGCTTTGCCATATTATGGGCAGCATCCAGTTTATAGTTTTTAACAATACCTTTGCCAAAATAAGAGCCTAGAAAAATTTTGGCAAAACTGGCAAAATTACCCATACATAAGCGTTTCGCTTAAAAGGTAGTTTGTCATCTCAAACCCTTATACTGCGGTCAATACGTTAAAAAAAACCTTGTGGTCAACCTTAAAGGAATTTTTAGAACTTATTGTTTTTGCCAAGCCTCAAAGAACAGCGAGTTAATAGTGAAAGCGTCATCAACTCACCCTCGTAAATTGGCGAAGGTATTGATTTAGTACATAGGAACTAATGATTTGGAGAATTGACTAGAATTTATTAGGGGTAAATAGGAATTATTATGATTAGCTTAGATATACAGTTAATAAACATGACTAAGTACAAAATTTTAGTTCTTAGGTTATTTTGATGTCAAAATTGGTTCAAAATCATTGAAAGCTCAATCAGATTCGTACCCATGATTTTTTATCCCCTCAGCACTTGCTATTTTACCTGTTTTAGGGAACGAAACAGCTCTGCCTTTTTTAAGGGAAGGGGGTTGGGGGATCTCAGTGCGTAAGTCCTGTAATATTGCCGTTTAGCTCTTTATTTAGTAACCAAAATTCGCAAACTGAAGATGATTGCTGTAGCATAACTAAATAATTGTGTCACCCACACGATAATTTTCCAAGATGGTAAAGCTTCATAACTCCAAATCCGCACGAGAACTCTTCAATATTTCCAAATTTGCGATTCAATTTTCGTGGCTGACGGTGAGTTTTTGGATTGCGGTAACGGTAGCTGGTGTTCTGGCTTTCAGTTCCCTTAAGTATGCCTTGTTTCCAGATATTACCTTTCCAGTGGTGGTTGTAAATGCTACAGTTCCCCTGACAACTGCCCTGGATACAGAAGCAAAGCTCACCAAACCCCTAGAAAAACGCCTCCAATCCCTAGAAGGACTGGAGGATATTCGCTCATCCACCTATGCTAGTCAAACAGCTGTTGCCCTTTCTTTTGCCGTTGGAACGAATTTAGAAACATCGACCAAAAAGGTTGAAACTGCCCTGAAGCAGCTAACTTTGCCTCAAGGAGCGACTTCTAAAATTATTCCTCTGAATCTAAACGAGTCAGCCGCCATTAGTTATGCAATAGAGAGTCCGACGCGAAATCTTAAAGATTTGACGAAGTTAGCGCAAGATGAGATTGTGAATGCGATCGCTAAATTACCAGGAGTCCTCAAAGTCTCACTACTAGGTGCTACTACGGCAACTCCTCCGGTAAACCCAGCGAATCTGAGTGCAACGGCTCTCCCCCAAGGTGGGGCAACATTAGTCCGGTTTAATGGCAAAGATGCACTCGCATTTCAGGTAATCAAACGCGGTAGTGCTAATACTTTGGAAGTCGTGAGTCGGGTTGAGAAAGAAGTTCAAAGGCTACGTTCTACCCTCAAGGATGTCAACCTTACTTTAGCCGCCACCCAAGCAGAATATATCCGCCAAGCTACCCAGTCAACAATTGATGCTTTACTAGAAGCCGTCTTGTTGTCTATCGTAGTAATTTTTCCTTTTTTATGGAATTGGCGGGCAACTCTCATCTCTGCCTTGGCGATTCCTACGTCTTTGTTAGCGACGTTTATCGTCATGGCGATTTTCGGCTTCAACCTCGAAACGATTACCCTGCTGGCTTTAGCATTGGTAATTGGTAGTATTGTTGATGATGCGATCGTGGATGTGGAAAACATCATGCGACACGTCGAAGATGGGGAAACTCCTCGCCAAGCAGCACTTTTAGCGACAAATGAGATTGGGTTGACAGTGACCGCCGCCACTTTGACAGCAGTAGCAGTTTTTCTACCCATAGGTTTAATGGGTGGTGTCATCGGTCAGTTCTTCAAACCTTTTGGCATCACTGTTTCAGCCGCGATGCTCGCCTCTATGCTAGTTGCTCGGACTTTATCTCCAGTTCTGGCTATTTATTGGTTAAAACCTAAATCTTCGCTCTCCCCGCGTCAGGAAGGGAAAATCTGGGTAGCGTTTACCCAATTTTACAGAAACTTGCTGAGTTGGTCTTTAAATCACCGAAAGATAGTTATCGGGTTAGCTGCACTCAGTTTTATTGCAGGGATAGCACTGATTCCACTAATTCCTAAAGGGTTTATTCCCAAACTCGATCGCGGCGAATTTAATATTGCTTATACGGCTCCTTTGCCAAGTATTCCTAGTGGAGTAGAGGGGCAGGGGGCAGGGGAGCAGGGGGGCAGGGGAGCAGGGGAGCAGGGAGCAGGGGAGCAGGGGAGAAATCCCAATCCCTTGAACGATTCTCTAAATGTTGCGAAAAAACTAGAAGAGGTTGTGAGAAAATCACCAGCAGTTGAAACGGTATTTACCACTGTTGGTTCTCGTGAGGGTGAGCCGAATAAAGGAACACTATATGTAAAATTAAAGAGCGATCGCACAATTACAACTGCCGAACTACAAGATCAGTTGCGTTCTTCCTTACCTGTTATTTCTGGCGTAACTACTAGTGTTGAAGATATTCAATTTGTCGATTCCGGCGGTCAAAAACCCCTGCAAATAGCATTACAAGGTGATAATCTCCAAGCTCTAAGCAAAGCAGTCAAAGCAATTAAAGAAAGGATTCAGAGGCTACCGGGATTCGCGGATGTTACAGTTACAGGTGAAATAAATCCACAGGGTACGGTTTTTCAGATCGAGCGTTTGAATAATCAGCGCGTGGCCTACATCAGTGCTAATCTTGGCAAGGATCTATCCTTGGGTAATGCCACCGACCAAGTGGTAGCTGAAGCAAAGGCGGTGTTACCCTCTAATGTTTCCTTAAATTTAGGGGGAGACTCTGCTCGTCAAGGTGAAGTGTTTGGCAGTTTCGGCACTACTCTGGCTTTATCTGCCCTGTGCATTGTCATAGTACTAATTTTGTTGTTTAAAAGCTGGGTAGACCCTCTGGTAATTGGTGTATCTTTACCTTTGGCACTAGTGGGGGCGATGTTGGCGCTACTAATTACCAAGAGCGACTTTGGCATGATCTCGTTGATCGGTTTTGTCTTTTTGCTGGGACTGGCAAATAAAAATGCCATTTTGCTTGTAGATTACATCAACCAGTTACGCAACGCCGGCTTAGACCGCACCGAGGCAATCCTCAAAACCGGACTAGTGCGCCTCAGACCAATTATGATGACCACCGCCTCGACGATTTTAGGGATGCTACCGATCGCATTAGGTTTTGGTGCGGGTTCCGAGTTGCGATCGCCTATGGCTGTTGCGATCGCTGGTGGATTAGTAACTTCAACTATCCTCAGCTTGATTGTCGTGCCAGTAGTCTACACCATTTTGGATGATTGGTTTCCCCGCAAGAAATTTTAGATTTTCCTGCGGAACACCTGTTTACTTTTGCGTGCCGATGCCGTCGCACAAGTGCCGATCGCTCTGGCTAACGTTAGGATTATTTTGTAAATAACCCCGCACCCAATCACAACTGCGCCCCATTAAAGAATCAAACTCTAAATCTGGAAGATTCCAGAGTTTGATCGTCTTGTCCAAACTCCCAGAAGCCAAAGTCTTGCCGTCGGCGCTAAAACTGACGCTAGAGACAGAGCTATCATGTCCCTTGAGGGTGCGGATTTCCTTTCCTGTCTCTAGATTCCAGAGTTTGATCGTCTTGTCCAAACTCCCAGAAGCCAAAGTCTTGCCGT
>NZ_JABXKI010000353.1 GCF_017115095.1 Nostoc sp. NMS4
GTCATTGGTCATTGGTCATTGGTCATTGGTCATTGGTCATTGGTCATTGGTCATTAAGTCTTCTCCCCCTGCCTCCCCTGCCCCCCCTGCCTCCCCTGCCCCCAGTCCCCAGTCTTCCGCAGTACTATATAAGCGCAAAACTATCTACGGCTGGATGTGCAATGATGCCTGTACGTCAAACTTTATCAAAGCCTGATATCCAACTTTCTTATTTAGAATGGAATCAAGGTCAAGAACCTTTACTGCTGTTACATGGCTTAGGCGACCATGCTCTGGTGTGGTCTAGTTTAGGAGATTACTTGGCCGCGGATTACCACATAGTTGCGCCAGATATGCGCGGACATGGCCAAAGTAGTAAACCAGAGATAGATTATAGCTTTGAGAGTGCGATCGCAGACCTTGAAGCACTTATGGATAGTCTGGGATGGACTTTTGCCCACATTGTAAGTCATTCGTGGACAGGTAAATTAGCTGCTATCTGGGCAAGACAAAACCCAAAGCGTTTACGGAGTATAATTCTGGTCGATCCGATTTTCATTTGGAAAATGCCCAGTCTTCTTAGGGTAACTTTCCCGACGTTGTATCGCTTCTTGCCTTTTCTTAAAAGCATGGGTCCCTTTGCCAGTCACGAAGAAGCCGAACAACAAGCAAGGCAATTAAAGCAATATCAAGGATGGAGTTCCTTACAACAGCAAGTCTTTCAAGCAGGAATAGAACAAAAACCCGATGGGAGTTGGGGCAGCAAATTTACCATAGCCGCCCGCGACGGAATTTTTGAGGCAGTAATGCAAGTGCCAGGTTTTACAATTCCCCTTGACACCCCTGCCCTATTCGTCCAGCCAAAACAAGGACTGAACCGCCAAAATTGGCAAATTCAACCCTACAAAACCTATCTTCAAAACTTAAGTATCTGCCAAGTTCCCGGCAATCATTGGCCGTTTTTGACACAACCAGAGGCATTTAACCAAACTGTAGCAGCTTTCTTGGCAGAACACAGATCAAAAATATCATGATTATTGGACGGGATTAGTCATACAGCAACAGAAGAATTAATAGGAGCAATGTCTAGGGGGATTAGGCATTGGGTATGGAGAAGAGACAAAGGAGACAAGGAAGAGGGGGGAGACAAGGGAGAGATTTTCAATAATTTCCCCCTTGTCTTCCTTGTCCTCCTTGTCCTCCTTGTCCTCCTTGTCCCCCTCATCTCCCCCACTCCCTACTCCCTACTCTCCTGTCATGAGCCTTTGTATCAATCCTGTTTGCCCTAAACCAAATCACCCGCATAATCATCAAAACCGCTTTTGTCAAAGTTGTGGTTCCCATCTAGAATTGCTAGGGCGTTATCGGGTGACGTGTCTGTTGAGTGACAAAACAGGTTTTAGTAAAGTTTATGAGGCATACGAACAAGATACCCCCAAAATTATCAAGATACTTAAAGAGAATTTATCAGGCGACGCTAAAGCAGTAGAACTATTTCAGCAAGAAGTAACCGTGTTGGGACAATTTAAGCATCCCGGAATTCCCAAAGAAGATAGTTACTTTCAGTATCAAACCCGAAATGGTTTAGTGTTGCATTGCATTGCAATGGAAAAAATCGATGGCTACAACTTAGAACAGTGGCTAAAGCAGCAAAATAGTCCAATATCCCAAGAAGAAGCCATAGACTGGTTAAGACAGTTGCTAGAAATTTTGGATGTATTGCATAACAAACAGTACCTACATCGAGATATTAAGCCATCTAACATCATGATTAGATCCCCTCTTGAGAAGAGTTGGGGGAATTTAGTACTGATTGATTTTGGCACAGCGAATGAAATTACTAAAACTTACCAAGACCAACTAAGCGACGGCGACAAGATGACAGCACTGATGTCATCTGGCTACAGCGCCCCAGAACAAATGAATGGTCAAGCAGTACCGCAGTCAGATTTCTTTGCTTTGGGACGCACTTTTGTATTTTTGCTGACAGCACACCATCCTTTAGAGATGTATGATGTCCAGCAAAATTTGTTGCACTGGCAAAATCATACTATTCATATTTCACCCTTACTATTGAATTTAATTGATTGGCTAACAGCATCAGATATAGAAAAACGTCCTGCAAATACTCAAGAAATTTTGCATTTTCTAGAAGAAATCGAAAGTAAATTAACAGACACTACTTCGACAAATAGTAATATTATAGAATTTTCTCAACCTGAACATTTACCCGTAGATATTAATAAAAACTCATTACCTCCAAATAAACAACCAGAAAAAGTGCCGTTGTTAGCATTTTTTGCAGTTTTTTTGGTGGCATTAGGATTACTTAGTATAGTGGCTTTAGCAACGCAGAAATCCGATTTACCCAAAACATCTTATTACAGACAATATCCAGAGAAAAAAGGTAATATCGATTATTTTTCTTATCAAGAAGGTAGAGATAGTCAGGGAAGGATAGCTGAGTTTAATATAGCGGTTTTATCATTAAAATATAAATGGCTCTTAGGTAGCAACTTTCAAATTAAATATAATGATGAAGTTATTAGTGTTGATCTTTTGAAGTTGAATTTAGAACAAGAAAGTCTAGAGAAGATAATGGAATCTCCCAGTGAGATTATCTCTGTCGGTACAGCTTCTTGTAAAGGTGATACATCAGATCAAGAAGGTGTGGCTTTAGAACGTTCTAAACAAATACAACTTTTAGTTAAAAAATTATTTATTAATATACCAAGTGTCAAAAGTTATCGCTTATTGAATTTGGGTAAATTTCAACGAAGTGATTGTCAGGCAAATCAGAATTTAACTACATATCAGACAAGTGTGATAATTATTGGTGTTAAAAGAGAATCATCAGGTGTCATTCTTGACGAGGCGCTACGGAATAGGTTAGAAAAGAAGCCTTTTGGTGATTTTAAATTAGAAGATTATTCTTTGGGGTCTGCACAGAAGTTTAAGACTATACCGAGCAATTTATAAAATCTCTAAGCACATAGGCATAGTCCATAGTAGATATCACCACTTTAGGCAGAAATGACAAATATGTTGACAGATTGCTAGTAGCGTCTTCCAGACTAACTAGGGCGGTTATTCGCACCGTGAGTTTTCAGCATGATTTGTCAAAATAAAAGATAACTGGAGGTTCAAAATATGAAATTTTCAATCCAATCACTTTACGCCTGGTATCGCGGTGTGCTTCGTAACCCTAAATACCGTTGGTGGGTAATTTTAGGAACGTTGGTCTATTTGGTCAGCCCATTTGATGTTCTCCCTGATTTTATACCCGTTGTGGGACAAATTGATGATGTTTTCCTTTTGACTCTGCTAGTTAGTGAAGTGTCTGGGCTAGTAATTGAGGGTTGGAAAGCTCGTAAGGGTGAGGTGGGTACTGAAGTACCTAATACTACTGAGGGTTCTACCTCTACTGCAAGCACTATTGATGTTGATGCTGTTTCTGTTAAGTAGTTTTTATAAAACCCCTGCTTTTGAGTCTGAGTGGGGGATATTTTTTTTCAACGCATAGGCGCTTCGCCTTCCCGTAGGGTAGGGGCGCGGAGGGAAGCGCGGAGGTTCGCGGAGGAGGAGAGGGAGTGAGAGGGAGGAGTGAGAGGGAGGAGGGGTTAGAGGTTATTGGCTACGCGTTTGATGCCTTCTTTTAGGTGGAGGACGTTAAAGTTGAGGAGAAGTCCTAGTTTGCAGTTTGCTAGTTTGAGATAGGTTAGGAGTTGGACGGCGTGAATTGGGTGGAAGGATTCTAAAGATTTAATCTCTACAATTACTTGGTTTTCGACTATCAAATCTAATTTATAAACGCATTCCAATTGCACATCTTGGTAAACCAAAGGCAATGGAATTTGCTTACCAACATTCAATCCCGCTTCCTTCAACTCATAATCCAAGCACACCTCATAAGCCGATTCCAACAAACCAGGCCCCAAAGCAGTATGCACCCTCATCGCGCACCCAATAATCACCCCACTCAACTCATTCTCTCTCATCCTCTGCGTTCCTCTGCGGTTCCCTCTGCGCCACTTTGCGTTTAAAAATCTTTCACAAATTCCGTTAAAAAGCGGAAAGCCTTCAAAATATAACTAGCGCAATCTCTAGGAGAGGTATTGTAAAACGATCGCCACGCACTCGCCTTATCCTCATCATAGCGATCGCTGCGTTGACTATGATTCTCTAACCACGCCAATCGCACTGCATGGCCAATTAACACATCCAACACGATATATCCCTCAATTTGCAGATTAGGATTATTAGCTGCGATCGCTCCTAATTCTTTTAATGCTTCAATATTAACTTGACGGTATTCTGGAGCTTCGATTTTATTCAGCAAATGCTCAACTAACAAAGCAAAATTTCTTTCCCCGGCTGTCATTTCTGACAGCATGATCTCACTATCTAAACGATTGCGTCGCTCTAGTTTATCGCCAATTACTAGACCTTTGCAATGTTGCATTAATAGCCAAACTTGCTTAAAAAATTCTTTTGGTACGCGCCCTGTCGCACCTTCGGCTTGGCGAAACCGTCGCCAACCTCCATGCGGAACTTCCATCCCTTCGGCGATTCCTGGTAACACTACCCAAGCAATATCACTTTCTTTTTGTTTGACGTGCAGTGATTCTTGTTGACGCAACAGGCTACTCATGCCAGTATATCCAGTTAATACCTGACGCAAGCGCATTTTAACTTCAAAGGGTGAAAGTTGCATTAAGCGATCGTAAGCTTCATCTTGAGTTAGGTGTAATTCCCGCGCTAGTTCGCTGGTTATCAACAGGATCAGATAGCCGACTCTCAATGTTAGTAGTCCCTGGAATAGTTCGGATTCTGAGCGAATTAAGACACCAAGATAGATTAAAATCTCTTGTGTGAGGACGCGATCGCGGATATCTTCACGACAAAAATGATTAATTTTATCGGCAATTTCATTGTGGGACATGGGTACGGTAATCAAGGATGCTTCGCTATAAGCTTTACCTACAGCAATTTGCTTGCCCCTTACTAAAATACTCGTGACTGCATCTGATAGGCTGATATCAACCATTTGGCGCAACCCCGCAGCCCGACGCACTACCGCCCAAATACCTAAATCTCCAGCTTTGGTGTAAACTTCGTCGAGTAAATCGCCTACGGTGACAGGATATCCTGAGCCACCGTACCCCGTATCAAATTCCATTCCCTGCAAGCGAGTTAAAGTTTGCAATAACTCAATTTGCTCGTAGATATTCTCTGATGAGCGCAAATAAGAAAGTAATAACCCAAAGTTTGTTTCACACTCCATTTGAAATTCTTGGGTATTTCCTAAGCGCCAGTTTTTCTCAGGATGATATGCTAAATAATAGCAACGTGGGCTAGCATTTTTTACTGGCGATCGCGCAAATTCTGCATCGGGTAGAAAATCAATTCTTTGGATTCCTGCTGTCAACATTAACTGATTTAGCCGCCCTAATTTCACTCGCACGCCGTTACAAACACCATCTTTCAGTTCTTGCATCAGTTCTAGTAATGCTTCCGAACCACTTTCTAGCATGGTATGCGTCAACATTAAAGTCAAAGTCGGACGACCTAAATCGCCCCAATATTTTTGAATGTAAGCTAGTTCGCTTCTAATTTGATCTAGCAAAAAATGGTAATCAAGAGTTAGATAAAACTGTTGAGAATCAGAAAAGGAAGGCAAAAATACAATCGTTTCACCGCGAATCCGAAAGATTCTAGATGTTGTTAAACTCCGCAGCCGCCGCACTGGCCGCCCAGTTAAACCAAGTTTTTCGTTACGTCCAATTTGGGTATAAATAGCTGAAAATTCGCCAGCTTTTCTCACCTGAATCGGTTCTACTTGGGTAGGCGTTTGGGCTTCAATTCCATGAACTTCTAGTTTTTTTTGTAAATCTTCGTCTTCTGCTAATAAAGCAATTTGTACCAATGCTTCGCGCTGTTTGCCGACACACAAATGTCTTCCCAAAGGGTCGATATCACCAACCGCCAGTAACCCTTCACTCAACATTTGACTGAGAAAATATAAACTCTGCGCCCACACCAAGGGAATATTTTCATTAGGTAAACGTGGTTGCGTTTGGGGTGCTAACTTTTCTGCTTCTATGTTTTCGGCGGGAACATAATAAAGTTCTGGCAATAAACGCAAACCATCTTGTTCTATGAGTAATGATTCTAAAAGCTCTTGGTATTTTTTTACTTGTTCTTGTTCGCCGCGAAATAATCCATCTAGAACTAAATAAGTGAAAAATAACGGCCATTCGCATTCGATATGCTCAAATTGCTTGAGTTCCCACGGTTCGTAGTGTAAACGTTGATGATCTTCTAAAACCGTTTGGTGTCCATCACGCAAAAAGCGTTTGCAGCCGTACTTACCTGCGAGTTTATTGATAATATCGTTTAAAGTGCGATCGCGTAATTCCAAATCTTCCACTGCAAAGGCAGGATAACTAATTATACTTAACAGCGCCGCATCAATTTCTTTGGAACCAGATTCTCTCGGTAATAGTGATTCTAGAGTAATCCGGGCGCGGGCGATTTCATCTGGTAGCACATGAATCACCGATGCTTGACTACCACGCACACCAAATAAATCCAGTCCGTTGATAGCTTCTAAAGCAGCTTTTGCCATCCCTACAGAACTGGCGTTTAACTCCGCACTACCACGATTAATTTTATTCCCACGTTCCCAAATACCGTAATCTGGTGTGCGATAAGCTCGTCCAATATAGTAAACCAAATTTTGGACGAAATTCACTTCATCAATGGTATAAATTATTTGCAATCCCGCAGCCGTCATTTGCCCCAACATCAGCAAAAATATAGATGTGGCATCAAGTTGCAAATGTCCCCATTCGTCATCACCAACAACAATGTCGCCAGTCGTGGTATTATATTTGGCGTGTAATCCATCTAGTAGTGACTGAGTATGTTTAAATGTTTCTACTTTATGAGCCTGTCGCATCATCGCAAATAGTAACCCACGCATCAGTTTAATGACGCTGTGTTCTAGTTCATAAGTGCGTCCCTCATCATCGTCAATCTTGCGGTATGCAAGTCCTAAACCCCAAACTGCCAAAATACTGTAAACGTTGTCTCGCACCCAAGCATCTGTATAATCACCGTGGGCTGTAATCGCTGTGCTTGCAGGTAGTAAACCCGTAATTGGATTCTGCCGAGTCAGAATGATCGTTTTAATTTGCTGGTAGTAATAGTCCAGACTAGCTCGTAATTTTGTAGATGTTTTCATAATTTCGTTCGGAACTACTTGCAGAATTCAAGCCTTTAAAGGAGTGGGTTTCTTGTATTTGGGCTACGGATTCCGTACCGTAGTGTATACGGAAACATTAATCGTCTCTGGAAATATCGATCTCTGCGTGGATGGAAAAATCCCTCCAAGTAAGTCGAGTTGTAGAAAGGGGAACTCTCAAGAGCGATCTTGGGAATCCATTACTGATCCCTATACTGAATCAGTGGTGGGATGATATCAAAAAATCAAGAGTGCCTAACTCCGAAGGATGAGCTTATGCTAGTCTAAACTAAATCACTACTCCGAGGTTATGCTTATGCTGGTATAAACTAGATCATGTTTTTGCAAAAAAATATTTATTAAATAAATATAATTTTAATGTATATATGTTTTAAAATTAATTTGTTTGTGTTAAACATTCGCCAAATAATTGCAGTCAAGAAAGGGAGGCTACCTTCAACGCAATCAGATTTGTTGAAGAAGAAGTCAGAATTCAGGATTCAGGAGTAAAGCCGGAGACGCTATGCGTAGCTTGCTTCCCTGTAAAAGTACGCAGACTCTTAAAGAGAAGCCTTTACGCGAATAATGGTTTCAGGAAAAATTATTATTGGACTTACTAACATAAATAATTAAAGCCTTAATTAGACTAGTACAGCACGGCGGAAATAAGCCACCCATTTGATAGGAGTAACACTATGAAAACAGTTGGAATGTATCGTCGAGCTTATCCGAGAGTATCAGAAACTTTTATTGGAGAGCAAGTCCATAATTTACAAACATACAAACCGTTATTTCTGACTTGTAAAAAAGTAGCAGAAATTCCTTTTGATAATATTGCTATTAGCAATAATGACCAATGGAAACTTAAGCAATTATTTCATATAATTACGGCTTCACCAAATATGTTTGGAAAAGAAGCTGAACTAAAAAATCTAAAATTAATTCACGGGCATTTTGGGCCGGATGGCATTTACGCAATGCGACTGGCAGAGAAATTAAATATTCCTTTCCTCGTGACATTTTACGGTTTTGATATCACCGTTTCACGTCAATATATGTGGCTATCAGGTAATCCAGCATTTTATCAATTTCTTTTGCATGAAGAAGAATTAAAACGAAAAGCATCTAAATTTATTGCTTTTTCTAGTTTCTTGTATAAAAAGATGATTGAACATGGTTATCCAGAAGAGAAAATTATTAAACTAAATAGTGGTATAGATTTAGAAAAGTTTGCCCCGGCAAGTGAATCAAAAGGTGAAAGATATATTTTATGTGTAGGCAGACATACTGAAAAAAAAGGAATTGACACTCTATTAAAAGCCTTTGCTCAGATTGCCAGTAAGCATCCAGATGTGTCAATTATCCAAATTGGAAATGGCACAATGACTGAAAAATTAAAAACTCTAGCAGACGAGCTTGGTATTAGTAATAGAGTGAATTTTATGGGGGCACAACCTTATGAAATTATTCAAAAAACCATGAGAAGCGCAGAAATATTTTCTCTACCCAGTCAAACAGCAAAGAATGGGGATAGTGAAGGTTTACCGCTTTCCATATTGGAAGCTGCTGCTTCTGGTTTACCAATAGCTTCTACCTGGCATAGCGCCATCCCTGATGCTATTTTAGATGGAGAAACGGGCTTTTTAGTTAATGAAAAAGACGATCGCTCTCTCGCGGAAAAATTAGATATCCTATTGTGCGATCGCACTTTAGCTAAAAGCATGGGTATAAAAGGACGAGAGTTTATCTGCGAAAATTTTGATATTCGCAAGCAAACGGCCAAGCTAGAAGCTATTTATGATTTAGTAATCAGTTAAGGACAGTCAGGTAAGAGGATCTCAATTTAGATTACTCAACCTCAAGCATTAGCGAGTATTTTCGAGTCGCGTCTTGATTCTGACTTCTGAATTCTTCAATAGCGATCGCTAGTTCTCATCCCATTTCTTTAAAATTACAAAAAATCCTCAGTATCTACCGGAGAGCGCTATTCCGGGTTAGGATGATGACTAGCAAATGCTTTGATTTAGATATCGATATTGATTTGTTGAAATTTTATGGGCAATAGTCCACCAGATGGCAGTATCAACCTCCTCTGAACTGGCGAGGAAGTCTCCCAGCGCGGGGGAGACTTAGGAGATATATCTCATGCTTACCCAAGATATTCGTGATTTGCTGACTGATACTACCGATTTAAACCAGTTGAAATGGGATTTAAATCGCTTGCAACCTGTGGATGTAGGAGACTATATTACACAATTGCCCGAGAAACAACGCGCGATCGCATTTCGTTTACTCAACAAAGCCCAGGCAATTGATGTATTCGAATATCTGCCGACAGAGGTGCAAGAAGAACTAATTAATTCTCTGCATGATGCCCAGGTAGTGCAACTTGTAGAAGAGATGAGTCCCGACGAACGGGCAGAATTGTTTGATGAACTCCCGGCTGGGGTAATCAAACGGTTATTGCAAGAACTCAGTCCAGAACAAAGGCAAGCAACAGCAACAATTCTCGGCTATCCAGAAGGCACTGCTGGACGGGTGATGACAACTGAATATGTCCGGTTGCGCCAAGGTTTGACTGTAGGTGAAGCCTTGAGCAAAATCCGCCGTCAAGACGAAGATAAAGAGTCGATTTACTACGCTTATGTCACAGATGACAACCGGACGCTGGTAAGAGTAGTTTCACTGCGTCAATTGCTGTTTACCTTTCCCGATGTTTTCATTAAAGATATTGCTAGCGATCGCGTCATTAAGGTGACAACTGAAACCCCTCAAGAAGAAGTGGCGCGAATCATGCAGCGTTACGACTTAATCGCTATCCCTGTAGTTGACCGAGAAGACCGATTGGTGGGCATTGTCACCATTGATGATGTCATGGATATTTTGGAAGAAGAAGCCACAGAAGATATCCAAAAACTGGGGGGTGTGAGTGGTGATGAAGCAGCTTTATCCTCTCCCCTACTCACCATCCGTAACCGCTTACCTTGGCTGTTAGGGATTATGGGATTATATATTGGTGCAGCCAGTGCGATCGCGCCTTTTCAATCTGTAATTGCCGCAGTCCCAGTTTTAGCAGTCATCATGCCAATTTTTTCTAACACTGGTGGTACTGTCGGGATTCAATCATTAACAGTGACAATTCGCGGCTTAGGAGTGGGCGAGGTAACACCCAAAGATACCTTAAAAATTCTCCGCAAGGAACTTTTAGCTGGTTTAGGTACAGCCGTGGCTTTAGCCACAACGATGATCCTACTTTCCTTAATTTGGGCGCGTCCCCAAGAGCGATGGGTGGCTTTAATTGCCGGCATGGTAATGGCAACTAATACAATTGTGGCTGTTACACTCGGCACTTTACTGCCAATGGCTTTGAAACGCTTGAAACTTGACCCTGCTTTGGTTAGCGGCCCGTTAGTGACTACAATGTTAGATACAATTGGGTTCTTAACCTTCCTCAGCCTAATTTCTTTAGCTTTAAACGTTTTCCATTTACCAACTTAATCGTAAGTTTTCACATTCCCCGCTAAAAATAAATTAAGAAGCCAGAGAAATGGGTAAATATTTGATACCCTCAGCTATTTTTGTGATTGCAAAATTACAGGCTCCTGACAATTAGAACTATAACCCGGTAAAACTTTTACCTCTGGCTGAGTCAACCGTAGCGTTAAAGAAAGTCGAACTTTACCGCTATTATTACGTACTGAACGATGTAATAGTTCATTACTAAATAGTACAAATTCACCGGGACGTAGCACCACAGGAATAGCTTTTTGCGCGACTTCATCACTGATTTCAAAAAAGTGATTACCACTAAAAGGATCGGTTCCTTTTATCTGGCAATCTTTTAAGTAAATATTAGGTATATACTCAAATCCGTTATATTCATTAACTTCTGTCAAAGCTATATAAGCATGGATAGTTTTACCATCTCCTTGCAGCAGTTTAGGATAAGAGTCTTGATGCCAAAAAGGAATTAATTGCTGTGCGGGATAATTTACCCACAATTCTGATCGCCATAATACTAAATTTTCCCCTAAATGAGCATTAAGCCTTTCTAATAAATTTTTATCTTGACATAATTGCAAAATCACAGGTGAATCTAAATGTCTTTCCATGTAAAAAGATTTAGTAAACACTTGAAGCAATATTATGAACAATGACCCAATATCAAATCTAATAAATGATTTAATTACCTGTTTTAATAAGATTTCTATTGGTAATTTTCTTAAAACTTCATCAAAAATATATTGGGTAATATCAGCTATTTCATTACTGGTTAAAAGCAGAGAGTTTGGCCCCCAAATTTCATCGGCACCATCATAATTAATTTTTTTTGTATTCTGCTGTTGGTTGCAACCAGCCCATAATAAACTACGTTCCCATAATTGCTCTGATAATTCTTGATTTTGTGCTACTGTCGGTAATATAATTTCTTGAGTATGACTATCTAAAAATTTTCCACTAACATTTTGATAATCTGGGGAAGTAGCGCAAATCAGGGTACTATATGCTCCAGCTTCCGAGGAAATACCTAAACCTAAATATTTACTGAGACGATGCCATATAGTAATATTTGATTGCACAAAACCTGGATGTATTGCGTTAACAGTGACCTGAGAATTATTTAATCGTTGAGAAAGTTCTCTTGTTAAAAGCAATAAAGAGAGTTTAGAAACGGCATATAATTTGATAAAGTTTAATGGTGTTCTTTTAACTAATAAATTCCAGTCAATACCACTTGGAGATAATGCCAAATCTGACGCTAACATAATAATGCGACTAGGGGCAGATTCTTGCAATTTTTCTAGTAATAAATAAGTGAGCAAAAAATGACCTAAATAGTTAGTCCCCCAAATCAGTTCAAAACCTTCTTTTGTTGTGCCTCGGCGGTTGAATATACCCGCATTGTTGACTAGTATATGTAATGGTAAATTTTTGTCATTAAATAGTTTTACACAGTTACGAACTGAATCTAAAGAAGCTAGATCAAGAGGTAAAAATGTCACATTTTGATTTCCGGTAGTTTGGCGGATATAGTCTATAGCTTTTGCAGCTTTATTTGCCGAACGACAAGCAATAAATACATGATTGCCTAATTTGGCTAAACCTACAGCCGTCATTAAACCTACACCAGAGTTACCACCTGTAACCAGACACACTTGCATAATTTACGATCTCTCAGTATTTATTGGTAAAAATTGGAGCATCCCAATTTGGCAAAAATATAAAGAATAAAAATTATAGCGATGTACACTCGCAAATAATTTGGGGATTCAATCTTGTAGTTATTTTGATTCTTGTTCAGATCCCGAACTAAGTGTCTAGCAGACAATCATCAAGGGTATGAATTATTTTCTGTATTTTCTCCCGATTTAAAGGTCTAAAAACAGACAAAGAGGCACTAATACGGGCATTAGTATCAGCTTTACCCAAGTGTCGGCATTTACTTAATTTTTCAGATGTCGTGCATTGAAAGTATAGCTGGGTTCCTTGCAATTTTTGCGATTTGTACCCTGAAAAGACGCGCCAAGGGCAAGAGTAGCTAGTAAGAGCATCAGTTTGTCTATCTTTAACCAGTTGCTCAAACCAACTTGTTTGAGATATTAGCTGGATTTACGCCGTGCTGTACTATAGGAATCCGATTTGATTCCTGAAAAAATCTAAGTATATGTAGTGGCGTGGCAAGCTTAAAATAGTGCATGAGACGTAGGTTGGGTGGAGCGGAGCGCAACCCAACAGATATCAGGATGTTGGCTTTGGCAAAGCCTCCACCCAGCCTACAATTTTTTTGCTTAATGGACGTATGAAAGACCAAGAAAATCTAAAGTACCCTAACGTTTTGAAGCACATTCAGGCAGAGTCTGAAGCCCTAAATTTTCGTATGGCTTCAGACTTACTGACAGGTTCTTTTCTAACCCACATTCCGCACTTCAAAATGTAGTATCAAATCACACGTAATTAATTTCAGAT
>NZ_JABXKI010000110.1 GCF_017115095.1 Nostoc sp. NMS4
CACCATCATTACCTGCTGCCATGACGACAATCACTCCTTTGCTGCTGGCATAGTCAATGGCTGACTGTAGAGTGCGATTGGAAGATCCGCCTCCTAAACTGAGGTTAATTACATTAGCTCCATTATCCACGGCGTAGCGAATACCTTTAGCTATGGAACTATAGGAACCAGAGCCAGAACTATCTAAAACTTTGACGGGCATAATCTTGGCATCGTAGGCAATACCAGTGACACCGTAGTTATTATTTTCTCCTGCGATCGTCCCGGAAACATGAGTACCATGACTGTTGTCATCTAGGGTGTTGTTGTTATTATCAGCGAAGTTCCAGCCGTAATTGTCATCAACATAGCCATTGCCATCATCATCTATACCGTTACCCGGAATTTCCTTGCTATTCGTCCAGATATTATTTTTTAAATCTTCGTGGTTGTAATCAACTCCAGTATCTACAACAGCGACAACAACGCCTTTACCTGTGTATCCCTTTGCCCAAACTTCCGGTGCTTTAACCAGGTCTGCTCCCCAATTATTGCCACCAAGATCGGGAACATCAGCAAAGGTATTTTGACCAATAGCTTTAGCCACTGCTGCTGCTCCATTAATCAAGCCATAGCCATTGGTGGAGTTATAATTTTGAGCGCTAAAAGTATTACTAGCGTTACTGCTATTTGCAGATTCATCGTTATTTAGCAACTGCACATCAGCATCGGCTGAGTTATAGCTACTACGTCTGCTGAAGTTGAGACCGTAGTCATCTTTGGTATTAAAGCTATCTAATGAGGAAATTGAAGTAGCATTTAGCTGTTTCTTTGACAATATATTGTTATTAACATCATCAATGTGCATAAATTTTTTCTCAAAGATAGCAACCGTTTTTTTGACAGTTTGAAGCCTTGAAACCTTTGCAAGAAGAAGATTTCAATCTGTGAATAAGCCTCATTGTCAATAATTACTATGAAATTTCATAACAAAATGCTAATTCTATTACCAAAAAACATTCTGATAAGTATGGTTTTTATTAAGAGTAAATTTATCGAGTAAATCTTAAATCTTGGATGTGTATTAATGGAGACTAATGTAGAAAGGATAATCAGATATTATGACTACTTTTATTACTCTTATACTGATTCTCTAAAATGCGGCTACAGATACAAATCCTCAAAGCTTTAGCAATCGTAAATGAGTTGTGAAAATCGAGAGACTCAGATCCCCGACTTCTTTGAGAAGTCGGGGATCTTATTGTTCTTTTTTTTACGTAGACGCTTCTCTACAAGACGCTACGCGAACGGCTTCCCGCAGGGTACCGCAGAGGCGCAGAGAAAAAAAAGAGAAGGAAAAAATTGCTTAACTGAACTGTATTGGTATAAAGTGTGTTTTACTCCTGAATTCTGAATTCTGCTGTAAATCTATTAAATGTTTGCTTGCTGCCGTTGATATAGTGACCAATACAAACCCTTTTGTTGCAACAATTGTGAGTGAGTACCACGTTCGGCAATCACACCTTGCTCCAATACCAAAATCAAATCAGCACGTTTGAGGGGAGCAAAGCGGTGAGCAATCAGGAACACGGTACGGTTGGCGGAAATTTTTTGCAGGTTTTGCAGTACTTGTTGTTCGGTTTCACTATCCAAAGCACTGGTAGCTTCATCCAAAACTAAAATCGGCGCTTGAGAAAGAAATAATCTTGCCAGAGCAATACGTTGTCTCTGTCCACCAGATAAAGCTGTACCGCGTTCGCCAACATTGGTTTCGTAACCGTAGGGTAATTGACTGATAAAGTCGTGGGCTACTGCTAGTCTTGCTGCTTCTACTACTTGCTCGGCGGTAATGTCGGGAGTACCGAGAGTGATATTTTCCAAAATCGAACCGTTGAATAAAAAGTCTTCTTGGAGAACTACACTAACTTGTTGCCGCAGTGAGGCTAAATCTGCACTTTTTATATCAAAACCATCAATCAGGATGCGTCCTGATTCAATTTGATAGAGGCGTTGCAATAGTTTAGATAGGGTACTTTTGCCAGAACCGCTACGTCCGACAATGCCCACAAATTGCCCTGGTTCGACACTGAAAGAGATTCCCCGCAAAATTGCTTCAAAGTTGGGCCGGTAGCGGAAAAATACTTGCTCGAAGGTGACTTGTCCTTTCAGTGGTGGTAAAACTAGACCAGTTCCTAGTTCAGCTTCTGGGGAGACGTTGAGAATATCACCAATGCGATCTACAGAAAGTAGCACTTGTTGAAGGTTTTGCCACAACTGTACTAAGCGCAAAAGCGGACCTGTGACTCTACCAGACAACATTTGAAATGCAACTAGCTGTCCAATTGTCAGCTTTTGTTCGATGACTAACTTGGCACCAAACCAGAGAATCAGCATGGTGGACAAATTAGTGAGAAAGTCACCAATGTTGCTGCTGATATTGGAGGTGGTAGAAGCTTTAAAACCTGTGCGAATGAAGCGGGCAAATAAGCCTTCCCAGCGATCGCGGGCTACTGGTTCGGCTGCATGGGCTTTAACGGAGTGAATTCCGGTGATTGTCTCTACTAGAAACGATTGACTATCGGCACTCCGGTTAAAAGTTTCGTTGAGCCAGTTACGCAGAATTGGGGTTGCAACTATCGTTAATGTGGCAAATAGCGGCAGGACTGCTAAAGCTACAAAGGTGAGTGGGATGTTATAGTAAAACATCAATGCTAGGTACACCACAGCAAAGATGCTATCTAGAATTACAGTTAATGCTGTACCTGTGAGAAACTGACGAATTTGTTCGAGTTCCTGGACTCGTGCTATTGTATCTCCAACGCGCCGCGACTCAAAATAAGCTAACGGCAGACGCATCAGATGGCGAAATAGCTGTGCTGATAAACTTAAATCTAGACGACGAGCTGTATGGGTAAAGATGAATAGACGTAAAATACCCAGTATGGACTCAAATATAGCTACGCATAAAAGTGCGAGCGCCATCACATCGAGAGTTGGCAAACTCCCCTGCACCATTACTTTATCAATGACGACTTGGGTAATTAGCGGTGTCGTTAATCCCAAAAGCTGCAAGGTAAAAGATGCTAACAATACTTCTGTGAGCAATCCTTTATATTTCCAAACTGCTGGGGTAAACCAACTGAGGTTAAATTTTTCTTGTTGGGATATGAGTTCTACTTGCCACAATCGTCCATCCCAAGATGCCTCAACTATAGATTGCGGCAAGGATTCACAAGTCCGTTCGGGATTTAGAGGGTTAGCGATAATTAAGCGATCGCCTTTAACTCCATAAGCTACCACCCAGGATGGACTCTGGGGTGAATCAGAACTCCATAGTAGTAAAGCTGGAAATGACAATTGGCGTAACTCACCCCAACTCACTTGTAACCGCCGCAACACTAATCCTAACTTTTCTGCTCCTTCTACAACCTGTTTTGGGCGTTGTCCTCTGAGTTGACGCTGCACCCATTCCAGTTGCACAGAATTTTCTAACTGTTGCGCCACCATTGTTAAACAAGCAGCAGCAGTATTCCAGCTAGCAACAAAGGGATAATTTGCAACGATTAGATTGGCGGCTGGAAGTCCTTTTTGGGGTTGGATGCTGTGGGGGCTGGAAGTTCCGTCTGAGGCTGATGTTACTGAAGGACTGCTAGAGAAGGAAAATGTCTCCCTTTGTCCCTCCATCTCCACTGGTAACGCTTGCCAAAATTCCTGAATTTGTGGGTGAGAAAATTCTGTCCACAGTGCAGTATCCCAAAAAACTACTACCACTTCTTTACTAGCAGCTACAGCTTTAAAATCCGCAGACAGCTTGTGGAATTCACCAAACCAATCTCCCACATCTAGGGCGGCTATTGGTTTGCCAACGCCCTCTTCTCGCAAGCGGACTTTCCCAGCCACAATTAAAAATTGATAACCACCGACATCGTTCGACCAGATTTTTTCTCCAAGACGATACTGGCGGGTTTGGCACTCATTTTCCAATCGGGATTGTTGTTCGGGAGTCAGCCAGCATAGCGGTGGCTGATTCCAAGGCAAAGAAGCTAGCACTTTTAATCGTAAAGATTCATTATCCAGAATTTTTAACTCACTTGTAACTTGACTGTCAGTTTTTGAATTTTCTCCGCTAGCCATTTTTCAAACAACTCATTTTGTAGTGCTTGCTGTAGTTGAGTATCTTCTAAAGACGCTGGTAGAAATTGTTCTACTCGAAACAAACCATAAGGCCCTTCTCCTGGGGGAGAGTCTTTGCCAACGATTTCTATTGGACCGATCAATTGTCCTGGGCTGGCTATATCAATAGCTGCACGTAATATATCCGGCATGCTACCTCGGCTGACGATTCCCATCATGCCGTTCACAATTCGGTCATCTGAAAGCGAATACTCTTTAGCTAGTTGCTCAAAACTACCTCCTTCTTCAATTTGGGTTTGGAGTTCGTCTGCCAATTCTCGATTATCAACAACAATCCGAGAAAGCACCACCCGATCTAAGAAAATCTTGCGCTCAATAAAATATTCTGAGAGTTTTGTTTCCGTCACTACAGCTTTCAGCTTTTCTAATTTGTAACCAAAAGTGACTGATGTGTGAAAGGTAGTGTAATCGGTGTTATTTGTCTTTAACCATTCTTGAAAAATTTCTGGGTCAGTGAGTTGATTTTTCAGCCTAAAGTCAATTATTGACTGCTCAGTTATTGCGGTGCCAATTTCAACATCATCTCGTGTTCGGATTTCTTCTTCAATTACGTACTGCCGAAGAATATCCCCAATGAACTGCCCCAATTTTCCAGAGGCTTGCAGGTACTTTACTGCTTGCTCAATAGAAATTATTTGGTCATTAATTGTCAAAAATGATAAAGATTCCATGAAATAATTATGTGAAAATGGTTAAACACTTATAGGACTTTTAAATTAAATCATATAGAAATTATTTAGCCGTTGATGGATAAATATGATAAAGATTCCATGAACTAATTACACCTAAATAGTCAAAAAATTATATAGCTAGTAAACAATATAATTTCCCTCAATCACTTTTACAGTCTAGTAGGGACAAAACAGGATTGAAAACATCATCTGTAGTGCAGTAGCAAGGCAGATTGCTTATTTTCTCCTGATAGCCTCTCATGAGTGCTGAGTGGTGAGTGCTGAGTGATGAGTGGGGAATTTCACTTTTTTACTCAGGACTGGCTCAACGCCCCGCTTCCGCTAACAGAAATGTTTTGCCCCAACTAAACAGAGTAATTGGTTCTCATCAGTTTACTTAATGAAACTTATCCATGTCCAGGCAATTAGCACAGCTGCGATCGCACCAATTAATGTATTAAAAATATTTACTACTTCATTGGTCAGCCAGGTATACTTAGATTGCAGTGTTGCCCCAATCACACTTTCTAAGTTAGTGGCAATAAATGCTGCTAGCACACACCAAGCGACTCCTAATAGATCGATTAAACCAACTCCCCAACCAACAAATGCGATCGCTACAGAAGCTACAATTCCAGCTAAAGTTCCCTCCAAGCTTACTGCTCCTTCTGTACCGCGAGGCACTGGTTGGAATGTGGTAATCAAAAAGGTGCTTTTACCATAAGCTTTACCAACTTCGCTAGCAGTGGTGTCAGCCAACTTGGTACTGAAACTCGCTACATAGGCTAACAATAATAGAGACTGGGGACTAGGGATTAGGGACTGGGAAGTAGGTGCGAGAAATCCCGAATTTATCAACCCTACTCCCAAGGCACACAGCGCCCCAGTTAAAGCCGAACCCCAAACATTTTCTGGGCCTCTTGCCCCAGAACGCTTTTCGGCAATTCCTTCTGCCTCCTTCTGCGCCATACCAATACGGGTAACGCCAGAACCAACCAAAAAATAAAACATTACTACTGCATATCCTTGCCAGCCTAGAGTTACCCAAATTAAGATGGACAGGAACCAGGCGTGGAATAATCCAGCAGTGGTAAGTAGCTTTTTCGGAGCAATCCAAGCTAAACCCAATAAAGTTGTGTTTAATACTACTGCTACTAACCAGGGATTTACAGAATCAATTGAGGATGACATCAGCAATTAATCATGAGTAATTTTGTCTGAATATAACAGAATAACGAATTTGTCATGCTTAGTGCTTTATTGTTGCAACCTCTCTAGCGAAAGTAATATGTTTGTATTATTAACCAAATTGCGTAAGTATCGCTCTGAAAGCTGAGTGTAAAACCATAAACATACTTTTAGATATACACTGCAATATTGACTAAAGAACGTGGATTAAACAAAATGCAAAACTTCTTTTGAGGTGGGTAGACTCTTCGCCGTAGCCGCAGATTACAATGGCTGAAGTATTACTCAGTCCCCAATCTTAGTCATAAGGGTAAAGAATATAAGTTAATGTCAATAAAAACTGTGTTCAAGTTAACCACAATCAAAACTTAATAGCATAAATTGTAGATAGCATCAACTACTAGTATTTTTCATACAAGCTATGAGCCAAACTTTATTCCATCTAGCTTTCCCTGTTGCTGATATTGCTCAAACAAAAGCATATTATGTAGATGGCTTGGGCTGCATTCCTGGTCGGGAAAACCACCATGCCCTGATTCTCAATCTCTACGGTCATCAATTAGTGGCTCATGTCACTAAAGAACCTTTGACACGACAAGAAACTATCTATCCCAGACACTTTGGGCTAATTTTTACTCAAGAACGCGACTGGCAAGACTTACTAAAAAGGGCAGAACAACAACAGCTACTTTTTCGTGAAGAAACTAAAAGTCGCTTTGTTGGTTCTCCTCTTGAACATCACACTTTCTTTTTAGAAGATCCCTTTTATAACCTCATGGAGTTTAAGTATTATCGTCACCCAGAGGCGATTTTTGGGAGTTACGAGCATACGCAAATTGGGGATAGGACTTAATAAATTCGTAATTCGTAATTCGTAATTCGTAATGACGCTCCTGCGTCGCTAACGTAATTCGTAATTGAAAGAAGAATAAATCAAGTGTGGCAAGCATTCTAGTTACTGACTGGATTTTTTATTCAGTAAGGGTAGCTTAATAGGTTTGGCTAAAGTTTTTGTGACTACTGCTAAACTCCTGGAATCTGTCACCATCCAACGGTGTAGAGCAACTGGTACTATTACTTCGCTTCCTACGGAGATTTGTGAACTATTGGCTGGGACAATCATTAAATCATAAGGTGTCCAGATAGACGTAAAATCTAGCTGCCCTAACATTACAGCATCAGAATTCAAATCCTTGAGAAAAATGCTGTCGGGGCGCATTTGTAGGCAACCAGGACGGCGGGAACCATAAGCAACAACAGTTCCATGATGGGGCGAAGAGATCGTGATAAACCGATGCACGCGGTTAATTCCTCCCAGTCGCTGAACATAGTAACGGCTGACAATTCCTCCCATGCTGAAGCCGATTAAATCTAGGCGTTGTTCTGGCGCAAAGGTGGCTGTAACATAATCGGCTACTTGTTTCGCCAGTTCATCAAGACCTATATCACCATTATTAGGAACTAGATTCAGGCTATATACAGACCAACCCCGTTGTATGAGGTATGCCCTCATTTTATGGAAAACTGCCTCTGTATCGACAATCCCGTGTATTAACAAAACGGGATTGCGTTGTTGATTTTCAATGTTCATTTACGAAATCTGGCTGAATTAAGGGGTGTATTTCACTTTTGTAGGTACTAACTGCTCTACAAACTGAAGCTATTACTTTTCCGATTCTTTAAAAGATATTTTTCCAAACAAAACTGAAATGCTTTCAAAGATGAATTGTATAAAATTTAACTAATTAATCTCGCCATCTGCCAATAGGTTATGACACTCTTCTCTCTGGTTGAGAGTAAACTGCTTGTTTAACTTCAATTGGGTATTTACCAAACAAAGAAATGTTAATTATTGTAAAGCTTGCTTTCAGAATCTTGCTCTTAGTTACAGTAAAATTTAATAATTAGTTCTTGGTGTATGCAGGTTGCAAATGCTTGCAATAGAACATTTGCCCTGTAGTTTTACTACAATGTTAATTAAGCACAAACCTATAAGGGTTGTCACCAGAGCGGGTTGACACCAAGTAGAAAATGTAACATATTGTCGTAATTTTTAACAATTACGGTGGGGTTCCAAATCAAATATAAAAGGTAAAAGGCAGGAGTAATTGTAATGGATTTTATCAAAAATTTAATTTCGGGTATTCAGGGTTTTCTTGGCGGGATTCTGGGTTTCATTACCGGACTGTTGCCAGCGAAGAAGAAAAGCAACGGCTACTTCTTAGAATTGGACGAAGCCAAAGATGCTGCTAAAGAGGTAGCATCGAACGCGAAGAAAGTAGCAGAGACAGTTACATCGACAGTTGCATCGAATGCGAAGAAAGTAGCAGAGACAATTACATCAGAAGCACCAACTCTATCCAAGCCAGATTCATTGAACGGAACAAAAACCGCCGCTACTAAGGCTAAGGCCAAGGAAAAATCAGCTAAAAATCCCAAACCAGCCGATGTTCAACTAGTTCAGACTGCTGAAGGTCTGAGAGTTGAACCGGGCAAAAAAGAAAAAGCCGCAGCCGCAAAAGTACTCAAAGAGCAGCCAACTGAAACAACCTTTGCACCAAAATATCTTTCTCCTTCGATTACTAGCTCTAATGGTCGTCGTCGTCCAGGGGCAAATATGAGTGCTTATCTAGATATGGCACGTCAGATTAAAACACCTAAATAATTCATAGAGACCGCAAATTTAGGGTCTGTATAGAGTGAACTACCCCGCCGTAAGACGGACGGGGCTTCCCAATTCATCGGGAACAGCCTTCAGGACTTCGTAGTAAAAGACAAGTCTGACATTCCCTCCAAGGGCAGGAGTCCTGGTTCCCAAGACCCAAATCTTTCTCTTGCGACACTTACCTATACAGCTTGGTTTTCGCTTACGGCATTGGTGGTCAAGACAGTAGCTATCTTACCAGAAAATACTAGGGATTCGTCATACATCTGGAATTTGTTTTTACTTGAGTTTTAAATCAATTCCAGATGCAATCCTCACCCCCCGCTCACAATCCCCACCTTATGAGTACATTGAAGGTGGGGACTTCCGCGACACGTTAAACGTGAAGATGCAAGGTTAAGATAACTTTGACAGTTGTAGATGGGGGAACTCTCCAAAGTAGGAGCGATCGCTTAATTTTCTCCACTACAACTGCATCCTTTAAGGTTGAGGTTTCCTCATCCAAAACTACCCGTTCTACCCGACCTTTGTTGACGGTGAGGTTCAGTTAAGGCTAGCAGTCTTTGCCAAAGTCATTTTTTTAACGTAGACGCATTCTACGAATTATTTAACAAACACCAGTCCACTATATAAATGAAAAGCTGAATCCCAATTAGTTTGTTCCCGACGAAACAGATCGATGTGAGACTTGATATGACTCAACATTTCTGTTTGGTCTAATGTTGTATCTGCAAAAGACGTGAAATCTGACCAGATTTTGACTTGAGGAAGTTGCTGGTCCATCCAACTCGATAAACTATTCCAATTAATTCTGATTGTATTTTGGCTAGCTTGGGGAATAATTTCTAAACCTTGCTGAAATTCATAGCCGTTATCATAAAGTCGGAGAATGCAACGTCTACTAGCTATGTGTAAATCACAAAACTGGGCATAGTCTTGTGTTTGAGTTTTCCATTCCAGTTTACGACGGGCATCAATATCTACAACTTGTTCAAAAATGGGCAAAAGTCCGACTACTCTTGCTGTGACTTCTGACCAGTCAAAGGTGAGAGAACCGAGTTGATTTGCCTCATTACGACAAACAACAGTAGCTTGTGGGGTAGATGCTTGGAAATGTTTGACTTGATAAACTTGAATTTGCTGAATTTGAGCTATTGTTGCCCAAAAGCAAGGAATGCCAGCTTGCTGTAACTGTTCGCCATAAAATTTTAGTTCTCCTACTTGGCCAGTACGGTACAATCTCCAGCCACGACTTGGCAGTATCAATCGTGCAGTATAGGGATCTATCTGCATAATTTGGGCGAATTTTCGAGATGCTTCTGTTTTTATCTCGTTACTCAGTGGCTCTAAAACTAGTATGCCAAGTTCGGTATTATTTGGTTGGGCTGTTGCTTGAGAAATAGCTCTTTGTCTTTCTTCTAGCTCAATTTCTTGTAGCCGTCGCAAACCTTGGCGTGCGAGGGTTACTATTTTGGTATTCCTTGTATCTCGTAGCAATTGCCGATAAATTTTTTCTGCATCTTGGTGTTTTTCAGATACTTCATGTAACCGACCGAGATAATATTGTACCCAAGGATTTTCGGGTGATTCTTTTTGCAGCTGTTTGAGTAATTTCGCTGCTGTTTGATAGTCTTTATGCTCAAAGGCGATCGCAACTTGCTCAATCATGTTTCAATCCACTGGATCAATGTCTCGCACAAAATCTCTTTTGCGTGAGCTATAAATCATTTATACTTCACAAGTTGCGGTAATCAAGGATAATGCCACTACTGGGGCTGTAACTGCTCTCAGGATGCGGCGACCAAGGGAAACAGGTTGAAATCCAGCTGACTTCGCATTCTCTACTTCTTGTGTTGTCCATCCCCCTTCTGGCCCCGTAGCAATGACAATTGTTTCTTGTCCTCTGTCGTTTGTCATTTGTCCTTTGTGCTGTAAGCAATTTTTTAAATGGGGAAACTCACCACGCGCCACACAGATATATTGCTGGCTGCTTGCAAATGACAACTGACCAATGACTAATGACAAACCCGTATTAAAAGCAACAGGTTCTAAAATTGTCGGCACGAATGAGCGCTCTGATTGTTCGGCGGCTTCCGCAGCGATGCGCCGCCAGCGTTCGAGCTTTTGAGGACTAGGATGAAGCAAGGTGCGATCGCTCAATACTGGTGCAATACAAGTTACTCCCAACTCCGTACAACACCGCACCACTTCATCAAATCCATTGCCTTTGGGTAACGCCACCATCAGCGTAATTGATACAGGTAATTCTGTTTCTACCAAAAGTTGTTCTAAAACCTGTGCTTGTTCCCCTGCTAGCTGTGATAACCACCATTTTCCTTTACCATCCATTGCAATAAAGCGATCGCCTTCACGCAAGCGCAACACGCGCCCTAAATAATGCTGTTGTTCTTTGGTGAGCAAAATTTGCCCTTGTTGAAATTGGGAAGGTGCGATCGCAATTCTTTGCAGTTGAGACATTTTTCTTATTGAAGAAGAATCCAGAATTCAGAATTCAGGTGGTCACTGAGCGTAGTCGAACTGAGTCAGAATAAATTAGTGGGGGATTCAAACCCGCCACTAATTGTAGACCGCTAAATTTTCAATGTTTAGGGGGTTTTAAACCCGTTTATTCATTCGCCACTTGCACAGAATTCATTCTGAATTCTGACTCCTGACAAGAAATAACACGATTTGCTGACAAGCTCAGAGGCTTCAGCCGTGAGTAGAAGCAAACGGCAGTTTTATTTAACTGCTGTGACTAAGTAATGAGTAATAAGTAATAAGTAATGGGTATTTACTTATTACTCATTACTCATTACTCATTACTTTTCAAGAATCTCAGTCACTTTTAGTGCTGAGAGTGTCAATAAAGTCCTTACTACGAACATTTTTTATTCAGCTTGATTAACCGGACATGATATGAGGTGACAAACCCTCTGCTTTGATTCAACAGCTAAGAGCTAAAGCTATGCTTTGTTAATTGACCCAGACATGAAATTATGGGGTACTAGTTGGAGTTGAAGTGCTTGTTGGAGTTGGGGTGCTAGTTGAACTTCCAGGATTAACCAGAGAACGAACTTGTTGCAGGTGTTCTTGGAGAGTTGGTAGCGTTTGCGCCGCAAATGCTTTTACTTCTGAATCTTGTCCTTGTTCAGCTTCAGTTTGAAATGCAGAGACATCCTTTTCATGATCTTGAAGCATCTGATTCAAATATTGGCGATCGAACTTAGCACCAGAAAATCTGGCTAAGGTTTGCTGGATTTGCTTATTTTTGCTGTCGAGAGTAGTTGGGAGCGTTACACCTTTTTGAGTCGCCAACTGTTTGAGTTGATTGTTCACCTGAGTATGATCTGTAACCATGCGCTGTCCATACTCTTTTACCGCATTGCTAGCTCCCTGTTTTGATGCCAATTCTCCTAATTGGACTTCTGCTAAACCACCTTGAGCAGCTTCAGTTATAAACTGTTTGTCTAAAGAACTGGGAGTGTTTTGCCCTGGTGTAGTTGGTGATGCAGTTGGTGATGGACTCTCAGTCGCTTGTACGGGTTGAGTTGTAGCAGGTGGAGCTTCAGATATATTGTCGTCATGGGGAGTAGTTGGCGTGCAACCAGTCGCCAAAGATAAAGCGATCGCTACTATACCAGTAGAAAGTATTTTAAAGTTGGACATAATCAATGTTCTCCTTGGATAAGGCTATATTTAAAAACGTCGAATGAAAAATAAGTGCGTAGGCGCAGCCAGCCGTAGGCATCGCCGAGTTAAGTAAGCTACAAACAAAGCTGATTGCGGATTTCCCTAATTGTCTCCTACAAGCAACAACAGGAATGACCCGTATAGTATCACGGCTATCTGGCACAGAGACTCTAGCTAAAGTGTGTTTTGAAATATACTCCGCAAGATGTATTCCCAATGCAAGTCAAGAATCTTCTTTGCTCAGAAATTGCTTAACCGTCTTAGGTTTAATCTGAGGATAGCGATCGCTCCCAATCCGATAGTCATGGTTCTTCTACTGACTGTTGAAGTCTTGCCAAATTAAACAAGTACTTGCGTTACAAATAGCACTCCTTCTTATCCACTGATATCTATCTGGAGTTAGGATTGTGCAACGTTTGCTCGCCAGTAAATCTTCCATTAGTTACTTCTTGTAGAAGAGCGTATACCAATTTTTAAGAGTTAAATAGTTCAATCAGCAACGCTGTAATTAACTCTTATTTAGTACGTCCCGCAATCAATCAATCAATCAATAAATCAATTTAAAGGCTTGTATATATCCTCAGAACTAGGGTTCAGATAAGGACGCTGTAAGTCAATTGTATGGCGTGCAAAGTGTTGGTCAATAACCCTCATCCGTTCCTCCATTGCATTTTTACCTTTTTGCCAAGCTTCTAATAAA
>NZ_JABXKI010000360.1 GCF_017115095.1 Nostoc sp. NMS4
TTAGGAATTTTAAGTTTTAAGTTATGAGTTTCTTTCTTCAACTCATAACTCACAACTCATAACTCATAACTCTTATTACCGCATTGTGACAAATTCCTCTGCGGCTGAGGGATGGACACCCACAGTAGCATCAAAGTCTTTTTTGGTTGCGCCCATCTTAACAGCGATCGCTACACCTTGGATGATTTCAGCTGCACTTTCACCTACCATGTGAGCGCCTAGAACCTTGTCGGTGTTGCTATCAACCACCAACTTCATCATTGTTTTCTCTTGCTTACCAGTCAAACTGTGGTACATGGGGCGGAAGCGAGTGCGAAAAATTTTGACAGCATCACCGAGTTTTTCCCGTGCTTCGGCTTCTGTCCAGCCGACTGTTGCAGCTTCTGGGCTAGAAAATATGGCTGTGGGTACTGTTTGATGACTGAATTCGCGGCGGTTATTGCCGAATTCACTATCGGCAAAGGCACGACCTTCGCCAATGGCCACAGGAGTTAAATTGATTCGGTCTGTGACATCGCCAACAGCAAAAATATTTGGTTGACTAGTTTGACTATATTCATTGACTGCGATCGCATTTGTGGTAGGGTATCCGGGCCCTTCGATAGAACTAGCGATCATATCAACCCCAGCGTTTTCTAAACCTAGTCCATCTACATTGGGAGTTCGACCGGTCGCTACTAAAAACACATCGGCAATTACTGGTTCTTGGTCATCACCTGATAAAGTCAGTTTCAACCCTTCTGGGACACGTTCAATTGCTTTCACCACATTATTCTTAATCAAGCGAATTCCGTGGTTTGTCATGCCCTCTTCAATTTCTGTACGGACATCTTCATCAAATCCATTCAAAATCTTTTCACCTCTGGTAATTTGTGTGACTTCTGAACCCAATCCGCGCATAATACAGGCAAATTCTGTACCAATATAACCAGCGCCAATAATAACGATGTGTTTCGGTTGTTCTTTTAAATGAAAGATTTCGTTAGAGGTAATGCCATGTTCCATCCCTGGTAAATCTGGCTTGATGGGACGGCCACCAACAGCAATTAAAATTTTGTCTGCTGTAACTTTACGTCCATCAACTTCTACGGTGTGGGGGTCTACCAATGTGGCGCGACCGGAAAATAGTTCTACTCCGGCTTTTTCTAAGAAGCTGATGTGTAGTTGCGACAGTCGCCGAACTTCCTTATCTATAGATGTAATGAAATATTCCCAGTCAAACTCAACATTACCCACTTTCCAGCCATAGCCTGAAGCGTCACTGAACAGTTCGGGAAAGTGAGAGCCATAGACCATGAGCTTTTTGGGAACGCAACCACGAATCACACAAGTGCCACCAACTAAATCATATTCAGCGATCGCCACTTTTGCGCCGTAGCTAGCCGCTCGTTTGGAAGCCGCCAAACCTCCAGAACCCGCACCAATTACAAACAGGTCGTAATCAAAAGTCATAAGTTTATGTTCTCTTTAGCAACAAGTTAGTTCCTGGGAACTTACACACAGAAAGTGATTGAACTATATAAGGATATCCGGTGAACGCTGTGTAAGTCCTGTCCTTGATTTAATCTAGCGTTAGCAGATGCCATCTGGTCGTAGGGAATATCACTTTTTGCTTTGGCGGCTGTAGAAGCAGTTGTTAATTAACAGTTGTGATATAGCAAAGTGCTGAGTGAGTGCTGTTAGCGATCGCGGGGCGTTGACAGAGCGTCTCTTATCCCATTAGCAGTTTTATTTGGTTGGAGTTACAGGTGGAGTTACAGGTGGAGTTACAGGTGGAGTTACAGGTGGAGTTACAGGTGTAGTTTCTGTTGGGGTGACAGGTGGAGTTACAGGTGTAGTTACAGGTGTAGTTTCTGTTGGAATGACAGGCGTAGTTTCTGTTGAAGTTACAGGTGTAGTTTCTGTCGGAGTTACAGGTGTAGTTTCTGTCGGAGTTACAGGTGTAGTTGCTGTTGGAATCACAGGTGTAGTTTCTGTCGGAGTTACAGGTGTAATTACTGTTGAAGTTACAGGTGTAGTTTCTGTTGGAATGACAGGTGTAGTTACTGCTGGAGTGATAGTACTTCCACCGCCGGGTTGTGGATTATTTTGGGTGTTTTGGATTGTCGGCTGTTCTACTGGGGAGGTTTGAGGTATTGTTGGGGTTTTATTAGAATCAATACCAACGTTATTATTCAGAATGCTTGGGTTTTTATTGATACTATTTATCCCAGATCGCCGCTCAGTATTTAACAGTATTTGTCCTACATCCTCAAAGGAATTTAATGAGGAATTATCTCTAATGGGGTCTACTGGGGAATTGCTTGTGATTGTGTCATTAGTGGAGGAAGTTGCAGGACTAGTAGTTAGCTCTGCAAAAGATGGGTTTTCAACGACTCCCTGACCTGTTATCGGCGATTGTGCGTTCAAAGCCGCAACAGTTTCAGCTTGAACGCTAGCGATCGCTGGGTCGGGTGTCGGCGTAGGATTTTGTCTATTTAAATCAAATCCCCGAACTAAATCGCTGGTTTGATAAAAATTTCTCAGATCAAAATCGTATAAACCCTGAAATTTGCCTTTAACTATAACCATCATCTGTCCTGCTTGCAGCACCTGAGTTTGAGAAGCTTCTTTATTAGAAACTTCAATGCCGCTATTGGTCAGCGCACCCACAATCGTGGTATCAGTTTGTTGGTTGTAGCGTACAAATAATGCTGAACCACGAATTGCTGCTGCTGCACTTGGCGTTTGTATACGTGTTTCCCCCCTTCCAGGTGGGATAAGTAGTAATGCAGTTCCGTTTGAGAGTCTAAAACTGCGAGTCTTTGGTAAAAATTGAAATGTCGCCTGTTCGCCAACTCGTGCTAAAGAGCCATCGTTAAAGCGCAAGTCCGCTAAAGAAGCTTGACCTGTTGACAATCCATCCCCAGGAATCATTGCATCTAATTTGCGTGCAGGACGCTTCTTGTGTCTATCTCTGGGTATTAGCTGTACTAAGTTGCGGAGGTTCTGAATTTCCGCTCGTGTAAGAGGAGTTGTGGCATTTACCCGATTTGGTAAAGGCAGTACTATAACTCCCCATAAAGCAATTACTAATAGTGGAAACGATTTATGAAACATAATTTGAGAATTTGTCAACTTCAATTAATTCAAAAAAGTCAAGGTTTAAGCTACTACTAATTATTAGAGTAAGTTTTTTGAGGTAAAATCATTTTGATTTTAGTTTACATTTAATAGATAGAATAGATAGCGAATAAACTATGTGTTTACTTTATTAAAGTTTTTGTTCTGAAACTGACATTTTATGCAATCAAGCCGATGCAAGAGTTCAAAGTTAACACTTACATATAAACAATTAAATCAAGAGTACCTTACAGATAAACTTTTCTAATCAGATCGGTCTGAGGGCGATCGCTTGTCTGAAAAAATGAGTTTTTAGGGATTTGCTGTAAAATGATTTACTGAGTGAATTTTACTAAAGTTCAGAAAAAATCGGCTCGGAGCATCTCAGCTTTGTAAAAAATCTGAGAATAAATCCGAAAAGTAGCAACTTTAGTTTGTAGTTTCAGTATATACCTACAAAGCTAAAATGTATGCAATTAACTGTATCCTTTGAGTCGGAACTTCCGATGCAGTCTGTGGGTGTATATTCGCCAAACGCGCTGAACGCGATCTAACCAGATGCTACCAAAGAACTGGAAAAAGTTGTTTTTTTGTATTTTGTTAACATCCAGTGGTGGAAGTTGGTGTTGCACTAGAGTAGATGCGGCAGAATCTGCAATTACAGATGTTTGGTATTCTAACAGTTTAGTAACCACACAGGTAAATTATCAGCAGTCATGCCATAAGTTGGAGCAAAAGGCAATTAACTCTTTATGCAAGCTGTCGAGTGAGTCCCATTCTTTAGACTCTCGGATGCCGTTAAATCTAGCACAGCAGACACCACAAACGACTCAAACCCCAGAGCAAACGGAACAACCTAACGATACTCAAAAGCAAAACGATCCGCCGCAGCTAGAATCGCAGCCAAGTAATTTGCCCATATCTCCTTCAGACTCAAAAGAGCAACTATTAAATTTGCCTGAGAGAAATCAGTCCCAAAGGCTAGAAAGATTAATAGAAGTGCTACGATCGCCAAAACCACCATTTGAATCTAATAGCGATCGCGAATTGGGGTTGCGGGTGCGGTTACGACCCCTAGAACAGCAGCCACTACCACCGACAGAAAAACCCGCACCTCAGTTTAAACCTATCGGCTATCTACAGGGACGTGTCGGCTACTTCCAGACAAATAATATTTTTTCCTCAAATGATAGTCCCATAGAAGATGGTTTAATTATTTCTGGACTAACACTAGCCTCCACATATTTACCTTTGGGATCTAAGACTTTTTTAAACGGCTCAATTGATGGGAATCTCATTCGTTATATAAATCAATCACAATATCATTACAACCAGTTGAGATTCAATCTCAGTCTTTATCAGCAGCTATCCCAACGAATGTACGGAGAAATCAGTTGGAGCAATCAACAGTTATTTTATGCCAACAACAGCGATCGCTTGGATAGCTTCAAATCAGGCGATCGCTTTTTAAATGAAAATTCCCTGCAACTGTCTTTAGGACGGCGAGATCCCTTAACTTCAAGATTAAGCTTAGATAGCTTCTACGAGTTGAGTATAAATTTTGCCGATCCCGAAAGTCGTAATCGGATCATCAATTCCTTTTGGGTATCTCTAAACTACTACTTGCAAAAGCCTTTCCAGGTTGGTATTGACTACCAAATGAACTTATCAGACTTTACACACCGCGATCGAGAAGACCAACTTTATCGACTATTCGGACACTTAAATTACCGAATATCCGATACCATTAATATGAATATGCAAGCTGGAGTAAGTTTAGGGAGTTCAACCGACGAAAACATTGATTTTGATGGTTGGTTCTTCAGTATTAATTACAGTTTACAATTAGGTCGGTTTTAAAATTTGTCATTTGTCAAAAATCAATGACCAATGCACCAATACCCTAGACTCTCCATTCCCCCGCTTTTTTCCAAGGAAGTTTGACTGTAAATCGGCTACCTTTACCTAACTGACTTTCGGCGTGGACAGTTCCACCATGCAACTCGACAATTTTTTGCACCATCACTAATCCTAAACCCGTGCCTGGAGAACGATGGGTAGAGGCATTTTCAACTTGTACAAATGGTTGAAATAGTTTAAAAAGGTCATCAGAAAGCATCCCAATCCCCGTATCTACCACGCTAAAAAAGATATATTCATTGGTGGAATTTGGCTGAACTTCAATCCAAACTTCGCCTCCTTCTTTAGTAAACTTGATCGCGTTAGTTAATAGGTTGATAAATACTTGGCAGATGCGGCGTTCATCAACTTGAATGGGTTCGAGTTCTTCGGGTATTTGCACCCTCAGCCGGATATTTTTCTGCAACGCTAAATCTTTGACAAAACTCAAGCAGAAGTCACATATTCTCGGAATTGAAGTAGCAGCTAGTTGCAGTTCTATTTTGCTGGATTCGGTATCAGTCAAATCAAGGATTTGGTTAATTAATTCTAGGAGGTTCTTACCGCTAGATTCGAGCATATTTAAAGACTGACGCTGTTCTTCACTCACAGGGCCGTAGACTTGATCTTTGAGTGCCTCGGTGATTCCCAGAATGGAGTTTAAGGGAGTCCTCAGATCGTGGTTGATGTTTCTTAAAAAGGTGGTTCTAGCACGATTTGCAACTTCGGCGATTTCTTGAGCCTCATAGAGAGCGGATTCTGCACGTTTGCGTAAGCGAAGCTCGTCGTAGACATCGCATATTTCTAAGGTTAGGGCGACAATTTCCGCGATTGAACTAACGAAGTTTTGCTCGCTCAGTTCCCATTTTCGGGGAATATCAACCTGTTCAGACAATACTGTTCCTACCATTTTGCCCCCAACCCAAAGACTGGTATCAATTAGGGATACAATATTATTTGCTTCGAGGAATTCATGCCATAATTCTTCTACCCGTGGATCGGTGCGAGTGTCACAGACGGCAATGGTACGAGCAGCCACCAGAGATTTAAAGTAGATTAAATAATCTGCAAGGTTGCGTTCTAAACCTGCCGAATGTCTCTGATTGCTACGTTCATAAAGACTTATGCATTGTAGTTTGGTGCGTTGGCTATTGAATAACCACACGCTGACTCGCTCTACTTCTAAGGCATTGGCTGCTTTTTCTGTAATGACTTTCAATGCTGTTTCTAAATTTCCTTCAAAAACCGCCTTGTGATTTGCCAGTTCTGTGATTACTTGAAGATGCTGGGCTAGTTTTTGCTCGCTGTTAATGCGTTCTTGAATCTGCTGCTGTAATTCTTGAGTTCGCTGCTTAACCTGCAATTCTAAATCTTCATTTTTGGTAATCAGTGCAGTTAAGGTTTTGCGTAACTGCTGCGCCATCTCGTTAAAAGATCCACCCAGCGCTTCTAATTCCTTAATGCCTTCTACTATCACCACTGAGTCTTTGCCATTGGGAAAATCAGTTAAATCTTTCGTCGCCATGCTGAAATCCAAAATTTGCTGATTTATCCAACGAGCGGTGACAATCCCTAATATAGTAGCTAGTCCTAATATTCCCAGACAGAGAAAAATTGTAGTTTGAATGTGGCGATGAATTTGTCCCATAAAGTCTGCTTCTGGGACAGCAACTATTATCAACCAATTGACATGGGCTTTGTCTTCAAAGGGTCTAACTTCTAAAAATTGTCGTTTGCCATCAAAGGAAAAATCTAGTTGCTGTAAACTTTGAATTTGGTCAAAGTTACTAAATTTAGTTTTTAAGTATTTAGCGGCTGCTTGAGTCAAAGAATTTCCGCTTTGGGAAGCTGCCAACCTAATGGGTTTACCATTTTGTAAACGGAATGCTTCTTCGGTTGTGGAACTTGCAACTAATAGCCCTGAGCGCTCGATAATAAAAACTTGCCCAGACTTGCCAACTTTGATCTTTTGCAGCAAATCTCCAATTTGTGATAGGTGAGTGAGAGTGCTGTTGACTCCGAGTAATTCCCCTTGGGAGTTATAGATAGGAAGAGATGCACTAATTAGGAGTGTTGATTCAGTGCGGGGTGTAAAAATCTGACTAAAGCTGAATTTTTTGGCGGTAACTGCTGTTTGATAATCAGGATGCGATCGCGGATCGTAGTTTTTAATCACCTCTGGTAATTGAGTACGTTGACCTTGCGAGTCAATTATATAGGTATAGAGGTCGTACCCAGTTGACTTATCGGCTTTTCTGAGTAAAGATTGGCGATCGTTGAGCTTCTCTACCGCTAAATATTCTTGCTGTTCATTGCTTGCAGTTATTGCCAACGCATCGGGAAAAATCTTTAACTGCTCTATTAAGTATGACTCCCAGGTTGCCAGATTCTCTATCTTCAGCAACCCCATATTAATGATATTTTGATTACTGCGTAGTAACTGACGCGGAGTTGACAAATAAGTTTGTAAATTCTGCTCGACTCGATTGCCAACTTCATGGCGCAATTCATTAGCTACCTCATTGACAGCCTTTTGCCCATTGTGGATTGATAAATATGCAGTCAATCCCACGGCTAGCAAGATTTGCAGCAAAAACAACGCTACCAAGATGCGACTGAGGGGTACGCCTTTAAATAGGGAAAAAACACTACCTTGCCCAGTATTTTTATTCATCTGCCCACTTCCCCTTCCTGTCCTATAGTACTGAGTACAACACCTCTAGTTTGCTGTCCTGTGGGCTTATGCATAGTTTGTACTCGGTCGGGTCAAGTGCCAATATACCATTTATGGTCAAATAACAAAACGTTACTTAGAGGATGTTTTAAAAGGTTTTTTCATGATTTAGCGTAATTCTTGATATGGTCTACATATAATTTCTTGCGTAAATTCCCCAAAAACGGCGATAATCATCTGTACAATCAGAATTGACCAGGCTAGAAATTAACTCTTCCTAAGTACCGTCCAGTAAAAGAAAGCTTTACACACTTGGGACAGTGTTTTTTTTGGAACACAGCCATTACAATCACCGTCTTTTATGATTGAACCCAAAATCCATTAGAGTAATTAATTGAAAATATACAATAATTTAATCAATAATTTAATAAAGCTTAAAAGAGCATTATTATATTATTTCTAATGGTGTGAGTTAAATTGTGGATTTAATTAGCGATGCCTACTTATTTACCTAGTGTTTCCGATCGCGAGTCCCAGACTGCCTGGGTGACTAAGTTAACCAAGTCTTATTATCAAGACGATCAGCAAGCGAAATTGATGCATTTACAAGCAGAGGTAGACTCTCTGTTGCAGCAATTAGAAAACCTGAAGCACCAACGTCTAGCCGAAACTAACGAAAAAGAATAAGTCAGTCTTGTAGATAGCGATGTCTACGACGGGCTACGCCCACGCTTTTTCCCTCTCTAATTTAAGTTTGAGTAAAGGGGAAATTGGCATCAGGGCTATGTTATTCAAAGCGCTGATTTTTCTCTGACCAGCGCCTTAAACTATAGTTATGAGCATTTTCTACCAGTAAAGCTAAGGATTGTACTCCTGAAAGCTTGGCGATCGCCGAGAGTCTTTGTAAGTAATTCCCTGTAAAATCAGTGTAAATAACTTTATTTCCATCAGACAAAATTATAGTGCGATCGCGGCGTTGCTCTGTGTTTTCTCCCTGAACTTCAGGTGTAGGGTGATTCAAGGATGCTATTGCTGCTGGTGAGATAGTCAGTATTATTTCTGGTTGAGCGTTATTTGTTAAATCAATCACTTGAACCGGCCAATCACCCACCTTTTCCTGTCTCTGTTCAAAGCTAGGAATAGCACCAGGCGTAACTTCACCAGATTCCTGTAAAGATTTCCACAGACTCGATAGCATTACCTTCACCCCTTGGGGATTTTGTTGATGCAGTTCTCGTAGAGTAATAGGAGATGGTTGCACCCATTCCAGTGCTGCATTTGTCAAGGCTAAAGGCTTAGGTTGAAGAACATCGTTTTGATTATCTGGAATTTTTGGGACAGCAACTAATAGGCGTAAAACTTTACCCTGTAGTTGCACCGCTTTGATAGCGGCTATAGTAATTTTTTGTTCTCCATTTTGCAACCAGACCACAATCTGGATTTCCGGGTCAGAAGTGATTCCCAAAGTTTTCCAGAAAAATTTGGCGGTGTCAGTTTTCGGTGGGTTGAAATTCTCAAAGGGGAAATTTAGCCAGCGTTTCCCGTCATTAAATGCACTCACCTCCACCTGATACCAAACTTGGTTATCTGTAAGTTTCAAATCTGCTGGGGAATTTGGTTGCAGCCATTCGGTGTTGGTAACTTGAGTAATTGGTTGCACCGTACCAACAATCTGACTAGGGTGAGTAGAGGATATTTGCGATTTTGTACCCTCACCATTGAGTCTTGCTAACAAACCTTGAATATAGTCAAGATTCTCTTTTGTAATTTTTGGTTGCGCCTTTAACCAAGAATTAGCGTGTTCTTCTCCCCTCTGAACTGCTAAAATCAACGCAAACCAAGCTTGTACTTCTCGTCTATTTGGGTTTACCTGCAACGCCGCAACTGTGCGATTCCACAACCGTTTTTCATCAGATTTGAGTAGAATAGCAATTTCTTGGGCATTATGTGGCGAGGCTTCAAATACCTGTAAAGCTTTCTCCCAACGACCATCAATCAAATCTGCCAACACTTCTTGACTAGGACTTACCCAAATTTTCTGGGCTTGAATTTTAGTAAGTTGGGAATGCAAGCGAATCAAATCCATTTGTGCTTGCGCCGCCTCTGGTAAAACTCCTTTGCGCTGTTTCTTGATGAATTTCAACCATTCAAAGGCTGGTGTCCACAATCCACTACGGGCAATTGACAAGGCATTTTGGTATGCAGAATCCTTGAGGGTTGATGATTTGAGGCTAATTGCCTCCAATTGAATTGGTTTGAGGAATAACTTCAGAGGTTTGACTTGGTAAACCTGTAAGTGCGGTTCTAAACCTACAGTTTGATCGATAACTAACTCTTTTGTACCATCACCAGTTACCTGCTGCCATTTGGGTAATTGTCCATTCGGACTAGTCCAAGACAACATTTGTAATAAATTCGTGCGTTCTGGATTGTAGTATACGACATAACCGTAGCGGATAGAACTAGATCCTTGTTGGCGTTTACCCCGCAAATCAAACCAAACCCCTGATGATGGTGTCTTACCTTCAAAGCGTTGCACTTCCGTTAAAGGTAGGGGAATACTAATATCCTGGGGTTCTGAGGTTCCATCAAGCAAAGAAGAAATTAGAAAGGATTCATCTGGGCCAGTTATAGGTAATTGAGTCGCTAGATAGTAATAATTTTCTGACTGAGATTTAAACTCTAACTCAACTGAACGCTCGTAAACCCTGAGTTCCACCAGTTCTTCACAATCAGATTGACAATTAGCACGTTGTTGAAAAACTGGCAGTAAAAATGAGGTTTTCACATCCTGATGTAAAGGCAGAGTTTCCCCAAATATTTGGTTTTTTTTACTCAAATCGAGCTTAATTTGTTTGAGAGTTTGGGGGCGTTCGTGTTTACCAAGAGGAATTTTTGCCCATGTCGGTAAAATTTTATTTAGCCAGCTTACCTTATCTGGATTGAACATGAAGAGAACGCTAATCCAGGCAAAAGCCATAATTAGACTAGCACTACTTAAGAGAATTGCGATCGCTAGTATTGACGAAAACCAACTTCCTCGTTTTAGCTTTTTCTGGGGTTTTTTAACGATGCGTTTCATCCCACCAGCACGAGGTTGATTTGGTTTAGAGGCTTTTGGCGTCAGCTTGCGTGAACGATTTGCCATAAATTCAGGATTAGAGAATTGAAGATTAGGGATTGAGAAACTCTTTCCTAGTCCCCAGTACCTAGTCCCCAGTCCCCAATACCCAATACCCTGTTATACTCGCCCTTTCAAAAGTTGCCCAGAAGCATTAAGTCTAATTTGAGACAAAATCCGTAAATGTCCCCATGTTAACCCTAGACGATCCCGAATACACTCTTCACTTAAGTATGTGAGCAGAGTGTAAAAAATTGAAAGGTAGATTTATTAGCCGTAGTCGTCGCCAAATCTGGATGCTCGCATGGTTACTAATTGCGGGAGTAAATGGAGTTGCACAAAAAGCATTAGCACAAGAGTATATAAATAAAGTAACGACTCAGGAGATAGGAGTTAAGGACGATAATCTTATTCCCTCATCCCTCTCCCCAGAAGAACCGATGGCGCAAGTTACATCGGTATCTCAACTCAAGGACATACAACCCAACGATTGGGCATTCCAAGCTTTGCAGTCTTTGGTGGAACGCTATGGTTGTATAGCTGGTTATCCAGATAGCAACTATCGCGGTAATCGCGCCTTAACTCGCTATGAATTTGCTGCGGGTGTGAATGCTTGTTTAGATAGAGTTAACGAATTAATCACTACAGCCACCAGTGATTTAGTCACTCGTGAAGATTTAGCAAGATTACAAAAATTACAGTCAGAATTTGCTCCAGAATTAGCAACTTTGCGGGGTCGTGTCGATAGTTTAGAAGCCAAAACTGCCGAAATTCAAGCCAACCAATTTTCAACAACAACCAAACTCAGTGGACTACTGATAGTTGGCATTCAAGGACGGACTAATAATCGTGGTGATGTTAATCCTAGAGATGGACAAAAAGATACAGATGATGCCGGGACAAATATTAATGTTATATCCCTGGCGCAGCTGTATTTAACTAGCCAAATCACTCCCAACAGTTACTTGTTTACAGGTCTTTTAGATGGTAAAGGAAAAACTACACCGAGATTTACTAATAGTGTTTCCCGAAATGATGTTTTACTTGGCTACGAATTTCCTACAGATAGCTTAATTGTAAGTGACCTAAATTTTCATTGGTTGGTGACAAATAAATTAGCAGTAATGGTGGGAACAGAAGGTGTAAGTATGCCAGCTGCTTTCCGAGGCCCGAATCGGGTAGAAAGTGCTGCAACAGGGCCATTATCTTATTTTGCCCAAAGAAACCCAATTTTAAATATGGGATACGGTCACGGCGGTATAGCTATTGATTGGCAGTTTGCGAAACGTGCTAGTTTGCAAGCAATTTATACTAGTTATCAACCAGGTAATCCTGGTAAAGGTAGCGGTTTATTTGATGGAACCACCACCACAGGTGTACAATTACTGCTGACACCAACTGATACTCTAGATTTAAGTTTATATTACGTTAATAATTACGCTTCTGATGGTTGTTTACTAACCTTTGTTGGTGATGAATGCTTAACTACAGTTAATACCACTACCGGCAAATCAGCACCCCTACAAACTAACGCTGTGGGAGCAACTCTCACTTGGCAAATTTCTCCCCGCATTAGTGCAGGTGCGTGGGGTGGTTATACTAAATCTTTTATTCCTGGGCAGTCGGGAAG
Source organism: Nostoc sp. NMS4 (assembly GCF_017115095.1). Lineage (GTDB taxonomy): Bacteria > Cyanobacteriota > Cyanobacteriia > Cyanobacteriales > Nostocaceae > Nostoc. The sequence continues at coordinate 12,427 of NZ_JABXKI010000360.1, forward strand.
TGTAGAAACGACAAATTATATGGTGTTTCTAAATTTCCCTGATTTATTTGCTAAAGGAAATTTAGGAGGAATTTATGTTGGTCAACCTCCTAAAATCACTAGTAGCGATTTACCTATAGGCAATAATGTCCCTGATTTTATCAATACAGGTTTAGGACGTGCCGGTGGACAACCAGGTACGACCACTCAAATTGAGGCATTTTATCGTTTACAGCTAACAGATAATATCAGTATTACACCAGGGATAATTCATCTTATACAGCCTGGTAACACACCAGATAGTGACTCAGTTACTATCGGCATTCTGCGGAGTACTTTTACTTTTTAATTCTGCTTGTAGAGAAATATTATATATTATAGGAATCATATTTGATTTCTGAAAAAATATCGGTAGTCTTGTAATGGACTGTCTAGGCTAAAATATTGCAAAAAAATTGTAGGTTGGGTGGAGCGGAGCGCAACCCAACATATATCAGGATGTTGGGTTACGCAAAGCCTCCACCCAACCTACGTCTAATACACTTTTAGTTTTTAATTCTGCTTGCAGAGAAATATTCTATATTATAGAAGTTAATTCTTGATCATACTTACTTATATCAAAATGAACCTAAGTATAGTTGATGATAAATTGCAAATAGAATT
>NZ_JABXKI010000431.1 GCF_017115095.1 Nostoc sp. NMS4
GCATCTTTGGCTTATGGATTAGATCGGGGTGACACGGAAACTATCTTAGTATTTGACTTGGGTGGTGGCACTTTTGACGTGTCGATTTTAGAAGTAGGCGATGGGATATTTGAAGTCAAGGCTACCAGTGGAGATACACAACTTGGTGGTAACGACTTTGACAAAATAATCGTAGATTGGTTAGCAGAGCAATTTCTGGAAACAGAAGAGGTAGACTTAAGACGCGATCGCCAAGCTTTGCAACGTCTGATGGAAGCTGCGGAAAAAGCTAAAATTGAGCTTTCTGCTGTCAGTGTCACCGACATTAATTTACCCTTCATCACTGCCACCGAAGATGGCCCGAAACATCTCGAAACTCGTTTAACTCGTTCCCAATTTGAAGGCTTGTGTGGCGATTTGGTGGGAAGATTGCGGACACCAGTGAAACGCGCCCTCAAAGATGCCGGACTTTCACCTAGAGACATTGAAGAAGTTGTGTTAGTTGGCGGTTCTACACGAATGCCAATGGTAAAGCAGCTTGTGCGAGACTTAATTGGTACAGAACCCAACGAGAACGTCAACCCTGATGAAGTGGTGGGAGTAGGTGCAGCAATTCAAGCAGGTATTCTCGCCGGCGAACTAAAAGATGTGCTGCTTTTGGATGTCACACCCCTTTCTATGGGATTGGAAACTATCGGCGGGGTGATGAAAAAACTTATTCCCCGCAATACGACAATTCCTGTACGTCGTTCTGACATTTTTTCCACGTCTGAAAATAACCAAAACACTGTGGAAATTCACGTAGTCCAGGGCGAACGGGAAATGGCAGCAAACAACAAGTCTTTAGGGCGGTTCAAGCTCTATGGTATCCCACCCGCGCCACGAGGAATTCCGCAAGTTCAGGTGTCATTTGATATTGATGCTAATGGGATTTTACAGGTAACAGCCTTAGATAGAACCACTGGGCGAGAGCAGAGTATCACCATTCAAGGCGCTTCCACCTTGAACGAGTCGGAAGTGAATCGGATGATTCAAGACGCTCAAAAATACGCCGATGTCGATCGCGAACGTAAAGAGAGAATAGAAAAGCGGACTCGTTCGGAAGCGTTGATTTTCCAAGCAGAACGACAACTTCGAGAAGTAGCGCTGGAATTTGGTATGCAGTTTGCCCGCAGCCGCCGCCAAAGAATTGATAATATTTGTCGAGACTTAAAAGAGAGTCTTAAAGAAAATAGCGATCGCGGTATCGATCAAGCCTACGCTGACTTGCAAGATGCTCTTTATGAGCTAAATCGGGAAGTCCGCCAGACTTATGCTGAGGATGAAGACGACGATTTATTTGGGACTATCCGTGACATCTTTACTGGCGGTGATAAAGAACGCGATCGCGAATCTCCCAGAGATACATATCGGGAACGCGACTCATACAACCAAGACTATGGCAAAGATTACGGTAAAGACTATGGCAGAGATTATAGCCGCGATAATCGTTCTTCCTCTTATGAAAGCCGTCCTCCACGCAAATCTCGTCCCAGCTACCAAGATAACTGGGATGATGAAGAAGACAATGATTGGTTATAAGAAAAGTTAGGAGTAAATCAATTTTGGATTTTAGATTTTAGATTTTAGATTTTTCCTTCAATCCAAAATCCCAAATTTCAAATCCAAAATTGGTAGAGTTAGGACTCAAAAGTGAAAAGTGAAAAATTAAATCTTTCAACTCCTAACTCTTAATTAATCCAAAATCCAAAATCTAAAATCTAAAATTTAAACAACTGAACTATGCAAAATTTGCCGAACTTTCGTGATTACTACGAGATTTTAGGAGTATCTAAAGATGCCTCTGGTGAGGAAATTAAAAAGGTTTATCGGCGGTTAGCAAGGCAATATCACCCCGATCTGAATCCGGGTAATAAAGAATCTGAGGAAAAATTTAAGGATATCGGCGAGGCTTATGAAGTTCTTTCCGATCCAGCCAAGCGATCGCAGTACGACCAGTTTAGCCGCTACTGGAAGCAAAAAGGCTTTGCAGGTAACAAACAAACGCCAAAGGCTAAAACTTGGCAGAGTAGCCAAGGCGATCGCAACGGGAATCAGGACGTTGATCCCAGCCAATTCTCCGACTTTGAAAGCTTTATTAATCAAGTTATTGGTGTCAAAAATAAGGGTGCAGCAAGTAATTCTAGTAATGGCAATACTACCGATCCGTTTCGTTCCCCTAGAACAAAAGTTGCCTATACCGTTAACAACACCCCACCTCGCACAACCCGCCGGGATATAGAAGCCAGATTGACTCTACCACTAGAAAAAGCTTATCAAGGCGGTAATGAACGGATTCGTTTAGAAGATGGGCGATCGCTAGAAGTTAATATGCCTCCAGGGATGGTAACAGGTCAAACCATCCGTTTACGGAACCAAGGCGTTGGTGGTGGCGACCTATACTTAAAAATTACCGTTGAACCTCATCCATTATTTAAGTTAGAAGGTTTAAATATTGTCTGTCAAGTACCTGTTACTCCCAGCGAGGCAGTTTTAGGAGGACAGGTAGAAGCTCCTACTCTTGATGGGCCTGTGAAAATGACCACCCCTCCCGGAGTTAGGTCTGGTCAAAAATTTCGGCTAGGGAATAAAGGCTATCCTAGTGATGATGGTAAACGTGGCGATCAATTAGTAGAAATTCAGATAGTTACGCCGAAAAATATTAGTCAAGAAGAACGGGAACTTTACGAAAAGTTACGGCAAATTGAAACCTTTAAACCCCGTGCTGATTTAATCCGTTAGCGAATCGCTGTTAGCCAAATCTTGCTGTCCTCGTGCTTTAATATTTGCAAAAAAAGCTGGAAGTGACTCGTCGTTATATTCAGTATACTGTCCACTATCGAGTTGCTTAATACCAATGTCAATCTGACTGCGTAACGCTTCTAACTTGAGTTTTTGCAGTTCTTCTTCAAGGCGTTGGAGTTCATCTATCATCTGTTGAAACGCTTGCGCTTCATGCACTACAACCTCAGCTTTCCCATTTACCGTTAGTACAAGCGGAGACTTTGTGGCCTTGATTCGCTCTACGTAATCTTTGGCATTGCGCTTAAAGTCGGTAAGAGTTTGAATATTTTCGAGATTAATTTTGATCTGCATCGCATCTAATTAAATGCTTTATTAAGATATCTTATCAAATGTTAGACCTGCTGTGTCTTCTCCAATTCATAAAGGATTTAAAATATAAAAAATATCTTTGAGCAAAGTGACTCAAACAGATGTGAATCAAAACGGGGGAATGCCACAAAGCAGCGAACCAACTTATTACTCCCTGCTAGGACTGCATCCCTGGGCATCGGTAATTGACATTCGTCGCGCTTATCGGCAACTGAGCAAACTCTATCATCCTGATACTACAGACTTGCCGACTGCGATCGCTACTCCCAAATTTCAGCAAATCAACGAAGCTTACGCCACCCTTAGCCATCCAGAACGCCGATTAAGCTACGATTTAAAAATTGGCTATTCCCGCTTTGGAGTGATTCAACCACCCCCTGATTTGAATCATCCCGTCTCACGTTCTCATGACTGGTCAAAATCAGCTTACCTCGATGCGAGCGATCGCCCCTTATCATCTGGCGAAATCTTTGCTTTATTTATGCTGGTGTTAACATTTGTAGGTTGTCTGTTATTAGCAGTTGCCATTGGCTTAACTCGTGGTGAGGCTGCTTTCCAAGCCCATAAGTTGCAATCAGCTACATCTGTACAACAGCAGATGAGCTATATGTCGCAACTAATTACCTATGCGATCGTTAAAAATTAAAAAATTCCCTAATCCAAAATCTAAAATTCCTATGCTTCTTCTTCCCTCTGATACTCCCCTATATAATCACCCCCTGCCACAAATTGAACAGTGGCTAAAAGAGCAAGGCTGTCAACAAGACGAAACACAAAGGCATTGCTGGCGTGTACAGCGCCCTAGTTGGCAAGCTGAATTATGGCTTGATGTTGAGCAAATTGTAGTGCGATATGTTCAATCTGGGGAAAATGGACAAGATATTCAACGCTCATTCAAGTATTCTCTTAGTCGGGATGATGTAGAACAAGCTGTGTTTTCTGGGCCATAAGGCAATATGGTTCAGTTAAGGTTTTACCTTTATCAAAGTGATATTTTTTTAACGAACCGCCTTCGCGTAGCGTCTCGTAAAGAAGGCGCAGAGAGAAGAAAGAGAAGGAAAAAATTGCTTAACTGAACTGTATTGCCCTATAACAAGAATTATGTATCAAATTTTGTTACATGCTCACTGACTAATGACTAATGACTAATGACTAATGACTAATAATTAATTTCTTTCCACCCATGCATGGATGCTATGCCTTTTGTAACCCATTCGATTGTAATTGGGGGAGCTTCTGATATCAAAATACTAGGATAAACTGCTGCGCCCCAATCGGGATGAATTAACACACGGCATTGATTTTTAATCACCGGATAGTTGAGTAAAGCTTTGACAACTGCTGTATCGTCGTGGGGAATCGCTCCGGGATGGGACAGTAAGGGATAGCCTGTACGAGGGTCGATTAGGTCGGTTAAATAGCCGCGATCGCGCAGATTAAATGCTAAATCACAGCCAAATCTCATAAACTTTTCTCGTAAGCGTTCTTTTTCTGACTCTACTTCTGCTGTTTTTTCGACTAATTGATAACGCGATTGCTGTAAGACAATCACTACTCGTAAAAATGGCTGCCGTTTCCAATCTGGTAATATCCGTTCGCAGTTGGCACAGATATATTGGCTGGGAGCATGAATTGAAATTTGAACCGCTTGTCCTGTTTCGCCAACTAAATTAATGGGACAGGCTTGCTCCGAAGTGTAAACTTTGGGATAGTTCACTAAATTGATTCGGCTTATACAAGTTTTTTAATTTAATCTACGCTATAGATGATACCTCTTAAAAGTTAAGAAAAATCATCATTTTTCTATAATATGTTACTTTTTTTGGAAGCAGTTACTAATAATTTCAGAAATTTAATCCGAATTTTATCCTTTATTAACCTGTTCTGATGGAATTTGCCGCGATCGCTCTAGGTATTGGCATAGATGCAGCCTTTAGTAGACGAGCGATGCCTACTAAAGGCTACACCTACGCTGCGGAAATTTGTTCGATTAAAACCCCAAAAAATCAACTCCATCTCACCCAATTAATTGAGTTTTAAAGAATTCACCGGCACTTCATCCCAAGAATTGACTATCCGCAATCGCGCCACCCAACCTGCTGCTTTTTGGGTTTTGGTCAAATTATTCTCAAAAGAATCATGGCAATCTTTAGCTTGAGATTCATTACAAGTGGCAATACAGGCATGAATCATCCCAGACGGATCAATTTGCTCATTTACCCAAATAGTCATAGAATATTTCCTGAATCACTGTAGTTAAAAAAACTATTCGTCATTTTAGAATACTATTAGAGTCAAAAGTTTTAGAGTCTAATCGGTAACAAATAGTGAACTAATCACAACTACCGATTACTAATTTACAATTACCGAGTTCCGCTTCATTTATTTGGCACATAGAATCTATCTCCTCTTTCGTAGCGACGGCGGTAGAGTAATTCTAACTGTCCACCATATTCTTGAATCCAGGCAATCTGGCGTTGGTAGAGTCCCCGGAAGGTATTAGCAAATAATAGTGTAAAGATTGCCACTACCAACCCTGATGCTGTGGATACTAAAGCTTCACTAATTCCAGATGTCACGCCTGTTGTTTTACTACCTCCCACATCTCCGATATTTAGAGAAGCAAAGGAGCTAATTAATCCTAAAACAGTTCCGAGAAGTCCTAACAGGGGCGCAAGGCCAATAATTGTCTCAAAAATATTTTGCGATCGCTTCAGTAAGGGAATTTCGCCTTGGGCTTCACTTTCTAATGCCAAACGAAATTCCTCTGGTGTCGCCTCCTCTAATTCTAAAGCTGCTAAAAAAATTCGAGCAATGGGTAAATCAGTATTTTTCTGCAATTTATCTAAAGCACTAACTACATTATCAAGGCGATAAAGCTGTAGCACCTCTCGCACTACCTTGTTTTGCCGATTACTTATCCTTACCCAAAAAATGATCCGTTCAATAATTAGCGCCACCCCTAACAAAGAGAACCCCAGCAGAGGCCACATGACTACGCCACCTGCTGTAAATATATTATTAATTTCCATCGATTCTTTTTTAACTCTTCAACAACGCTAGATTAGCAGATTGTTGAGATGGAGTTGTTTAAGGCTGCATTGTAGTTAGAGCAACTTTTCAGCTATCCGCAGTTTAGCCGATCGCGATCGCGGATTCTTAGCAATTTCCTCTTCTTGAGCAATAATTGGCTTTTTTGTCAAGACTTTTAATAAAGGTGAATTTCTTAAACCGTGTTTTACCGGGCGATCTTCTAGACTGTGAAAACTGATAATTGCAATCCTACCACCAGGAACAAGGGCGTTTGGTGCTTTATCTAAAAAGGTTTCTAGGGATTTTAACTCATCGTTGACAACAATTCGCAGAGCTTGAAAAACGCGAGTAGCGGGGTGAATTCTGCCATAACGATATTTTGGGGGAACAGAAGAAGCGATCGCATCAGCCAATTCTATAGTCGTATGCAACGGTCGCCGTTCTACAATACGACGAGCAATGCGCCGTGATAATCTCTCCTCACCGTACTTAAAGAAAATATCTGCTAATTCTGCTTCATCCCAATTATTAATCACATCAGCAGCAGTTAGCGATCGCCCTCGATCCATTCGCATATCTAAATTTGCAGCTTGACGAAAGCTGAAACCCCTTTCGGCTTGATCTAAATGGTAAGAACTCACCCCCAAATCGGCTAAAATCCCATCGAAAGTGTTAGGGGGAAATTCGTAGTCAGCAAAGTTGCTATAAATAAATTGTATGCGATCGCTAAACTCTGATAATTCTTTCGTTGCTGCTGCTAAAGCATCCTCATCTTGGTCAATCGCCGTTACCCGCACATCCGCCGCAGCTTCTAAGATTAGGCGACTGTGACCACCACCGCCTACCGTCACATCAAGATAATGACCTCCCGGACGCACCGCTAAACCTGCAATCACTTCTTGCGGTAACACTGGGAGATGGGAAAATATCGGTTCTTCAATAGCTAGCTGACGATTCATGAGACTTAGGGCAAAAAACCACAGATGAACCTTAATTATGTATTCTTTTGTTTGTGTCTTTGTGTGTTCCTAGCTAAAAAATAGTTTTTAAACCACTAGGGTGTGTTTTCAAAGTCTTAGATCCCCTCAACTCCCTGATAAATTGGCTGCGGTGTAAACACAAGTTTTAAATAGCTGATTAACCAGGGTTTTACCCCACCCTAACCCTCCCCTTGCAAAGGGGAGGGAACTAGATTTCCGGTTTCCCCCCTTTGCAAGGGGGGATTAAGGGGGGTAATTCGACTTGTGTATAGACCTTTTGAAGGGGGATTTAGGGGGATCTAATCGACACTCAACGTCAGCTTTGGATGTTAAGCTTTAAGCATCTATACTGCTATTTTTTACCTTTCTTTTGATAAATCATCGAATTTGGTATCCGTTTTAATTTTTTCTCCATATTTAAATGGCTATTTAAAATAAAAATGAATACATTTCCGAGAAATTCGTTTTTCTCTAACAAGCTGTTTACAAGTTTAGAGTGATCTGTTTCACGAATACCTTCTAAAAAGCTCACTTCTCGCTTCAAAGCTAGAACGTAAAATGGTTTTTCAGGAAAAAATTGCATAGTTTTTTGCACCAAATAAGCAATTTTTATATCCGGGTGATGAGAAAACTGCTGAAGAAGCTTATTTAACTCTATATCTGAGACATTATGAGATTCAAGCTTATCATTTTCTCTCACGCCGGAACGTTCTTGCTGTGCTTTCAAAATTAATTCATGATAATTTATAGCACGTTCTTGATAAGATTTTGCTTCATTAATTTTTCCTTGTTGTTTAAGAAAAGAGCAAATTATCTGACAACCATCTATGACTATACTTGAATCTTGCTCTATTGCCTGATCAATGTATTTTATCCCGGTTGCATCCTGTTTGTGTAATAAAATCTGCCCTAGTAAATAATTAGCTGAGACATTGCGATCGTCACGATGAAGAATTTCATGTAATAGTGGCATAACCGCTTCTTCACCCTCAAACTCCAATGTCAAAATTGCTCGTTGACTAGCTTCTTCTAAGGTTAGCTGTTGTTTTTGCGATTTGTGATTTAAATCTTTTAGCGTAGCTATTGATTGTTGCGATTCAGCATATTTTTGTCGCCAAGGTGTTGCTATTTCTTCTCGCCAAGCTTGACTAAAATGTGCGATAAACTTTTCTAACCTAGCTCCCAAAAATTCTTGAGCAGCACTGATTTTAATTGGTGCAGATATGGTTACTTCTTTTTTCTCATTTGGGGAGTATCCCAATGCTTTTAGTCTATCTGTCAGGCAAGGATGAGTATCAGCGTTATTAGTTTTTTCTGCTAATGCTTGCATGAAATAAATACTTGCTTCCTCGTGAGCAACTTTCTTACTTAAAGCTTCTTGCATAGCCGCATAAGTCATTTTTGGCGGCTCAATTTCTGTCTGTATTTGTTTATAAACACTAGACCAAAAATAATCTTCCAGAAATCTCGCTTTCACTTCCACATTTATCAAAGCTTTAGCAGTATTTTGCTCTCCCGTTAGCTCAACAGCACATCTATCTGCTTCATATTCATCCATCCGCGCCAACACAAAAGAATAGGCATTAAAAAACGGGATATACCATGATAAAAACCACTCAAAGATTAACCATGATACTTCATTTCCACTTTGTCGCAGTCCTTTAGCAAGGCGATACCAAGTTTGACGTTGGCGATAAATCCAACCACTAAAACGGCTGTGATTTCCTGATAAATGTCCTAGTTCATGGGCTAAGACGGCACGAAATTGTTCGGGTGGTAGTGCTAGCATGAGCGGTAGACCTAGAATTAAGTAATTTTGCTGCCATCCCAGCAAACCTAAGCGTGGTCTTTGGACAACTGCTGCATTAAAATCGTTGGTCAGTAAGATATGGTGAAATCTTGGAGCTTGTAGCTTCGATGAGATTTCGTTAGTTAAAGAATAGAGATTGGGTACATCCTTGGATTGTAGCGGTAAACCTGTAAGTGCGGGAAAAGAAACCCAAAGCGATCGCACTAACACCAATGCGAACACCAGCAAAAATACAAGACCTTTCAGAGAAAAGGCATTAACTGAATGAGCGTTAAGCATCGTAAAGACAATACCTACCAGCAGAGTTAACGTTACAGCGAGAACCAAAAATATATATGCGTAACCTAAAGTAGCCAAAAAAGCAACGTGCAATTTATAAAGATGGGGTTGCTTGTTAGCAAAAACTTCTAACTTCTGAATTAGCCTATCAAAACGCTCTTGATTGAAAGCCATAAATATGTATCAGCCTCATAAAACTGTAATATAGCTGACACAATATCTCTATAGCTTACGTAAAAACTCAGAAGTCAACGAATTTTGGATTTTAGATTTACGATAGCGTAGCGTTAGCGAGTCCGCGAGCGTCTTTTGGATTGACCTTTATGCGTAAGTTCTAAGATAAAAAAATTCGATGCCTTAATTAAGTGCATATCAAGCTTCCATATAATAGTTGAAGAAGTGCAACAAAATTAAACATCAAATCAAATCCCTCCTCCCAAAACCCTTACTTTGGCTTGAGAAACAAGATAAATTGGGTCTAGTTGGCATCTGCGCGGTTGAATTCAATATTTTCACGAACGGAGAACAGGAAATCTATGACCAGACTAGAAACCCGCACTGAACCGATGGTGCTAAACATGGGGCCACACCACCCTTCAATGCACGGGGTTCTGCGGCTAATCATGACTCTGGATGGCGAGGATGTCGTTGACTGTGAACCAGTTATCGGCTATTTGCACCGGGGAATGGAAAAAATTGCTGAGAACCGCACTAATGTAATGTACGTTCCTTACGTTAGTCGCTGGGACTACGCGGCGGGAATGTTCAACGAAGCTGTAACTGTTAACGCCCCAGAAAAACTTGCAGGTGTCGCTGTTCCCAAACGCGCTAGCTACATCCGCGTTATTATGCTGGAATTGAACCGCATCGCTAACCACTTGCTGTGGTTTGGCCCCTTCTTAGCTGACGTAGGCGCACAAACTCCCTTCTTCTATCAGTTCCGGGAACGGGAGATGATTTATGATTTGTGGGAAGCCGCTACAGGTTATCGGATGGTGAATAACAATTACTTCCGCGTTGGTGGAGTAGCAGCCGATTTACCTTACGGTTGGGTAGATAAGTGTTTTGAATTCTGCGACTACTTAATACCCAAAGTTGATGAGTACGAACGCTTAGTAACCGATAACCCCATCTTCCGGCGACGTGTTGAAGGTATTGGGACTATCACCCGTGAAGAAGCAATTAACTGGGGACTTTCTGGCCCAATGTTACGCGCATCTGGTGTGCAATGGGATTTGCGGAAAGTTGACCATTACGAATGCTACGACGATTTCGACTGGGATGTGCAGTGGGAAACTGCCGGTGATTGCTTTGCCCGTTACGTGGTGCGGATGCGGGAAATGCGCGAATCTGTGAAAATTCTTCGCCAAGCACTTAAAGGACTTCCTGGCGGCCCTTACGAAAATTTGGAAGCAAAACGTTTAGCCGCAGGTAAAAAATCTGAGTGGGATGCTTTTGATTACCAATTCATCGGTAAAAAAGTTTCTCCTACTTTCAAGATTCCCAAGGGTGAAATCTACGCCCGTGTCGAAAGTGGCAAAGGTGAATTGGGAATTTATCTGGTTGGCGATGATAATGTCTTCCCTGCACGTTGGAAGATTCGTGCAGCAGATTTCAACAATCTCCAAATTGTTCCACATTTACTGCGCGGCATGAAGGTTGCAGATATTGTGGTGATTCTTGGCAGTGTTGACGTGATTATGGGGTCTGTGGATAGGTAGAGTAAATATCTAAGTACTTTTTTAGAGCAGTTGCATAATACAACTGCTCTTTTTTTTAATTTTTGAAGACGCGATAAATCGCTGTATTTAGGAAGAAGACGCGATAAATCGCTGTATTTAGGAAGAAGACGCGATAAATCGCCGTCTGCACAATAATCAATCCTTTGTAGAGACGGCGATTTATCGCGTCTCTTGTTTCTGGCTGGAAAAATTTTTTACTCATATAACAAAGGTACGAAATATTTATAGGGTTTTGAGTAATGCCCCGGATTTTTGACAATATTGATTTACAATTGCTACCGATTTTACGAGAAACTCTCAAAGTCTCTTATCGGGCAGATTTTTGTGTTGGCTACTTCAATCTTAGAGGTTGGCGGAGAATTGATGATTTAATTGAACAGTATGTTGGTAGTGAAAATGCTTGTTGTCGTTTACTAATTGGGATGCAGAGTTTGCCCAGTGATGAAGTTCATGCGGCATTTTCTCTGAGTGGTGTTGATGGACGGATTGACAATAGTAGCATTGTGCGGTTTAAAAAACGCATGGCGGCGGAATTTCGCCAACAGTTGACTATCGGTGCGCCGACTAATCAGGATGAAGCGGGGTTGCGGCGGTTGAGTCATCAGCTAAGAAGTCAGAAATTAGTTATTAAACTGTTTCTGCGTCATTCTCTCCACGCTAAGTTATATCTTGTGCATCGCCATGATGCCAACACTCCTACAGTAGGATTTTTGGGTAGTAGTAATTTAACTCTTCCTGGACTGGCTAAACAAGGGGAGTTGAATGTTGATATTTTAGACCATGATGCTTGTAATAAGCTGCAAAAATGGTTTAGCGATCGCTGGCAAGATTACGGGTGTGTAGATATTTCTCTAGAATTGGCGGAAATTATCGATCGCAGTTGGGCTAGAGAGGAGCTAGTCTCACCCTACTATATCTACCTGAAGATAGCTTACCATTTATCTCACGAAGCGATCGCTGGACTTTCAGAATTTCGTATCCCCCGCGAATTTAACAACTTATTTGACTTCCAAAAGGCCGCCGTACAGTTAGCAGCACGTCATGTAACTAGGCGTGGTGGCGTATTAGTGGGTGATGTGGTCGGTTTGGGTAAAACTTTAGTTGGAACTGCTTTAGCTAAGATATTACAAGAAGATTGTTTTTTAGAAACATTAATTATTTGCCCAAAAAACTTAGTGTCAATGTGGCAAGAATATGTAAATAACTATCGGCTACTTGCCGAAGTTATGCCCATTAGTCAAGTACAAAATAAATTACCAAAGCTCCGCCGTTACCGAGTTGTGTTAATTGATGAAAGTCACAATTTACGTAACCGCGAAGGTAAACGTTATCGAGCAATTACAGAATATATTGCAGCTAACGAAAGTAAATGTATATTATTATCTGCGACTCCTTACAATAAAAGTTATCTTGACCTTTCCGCCCAACTCCGGCTATTTGTTCCAGAAGACCAAGATTTAGGATTAAGACCAGAAGCTTTAATTAATGAACTTGGTGGCAGTTCTATCGGAGAATTAGAGTTTATTAGAAAGCATCAGTGTTCAGTCCGTTCTTTAGCGGCTTTTGAAAAAAGCGAACACCCTGACGACTGGCGAGAATTGATGAAGCGTTACATGGTGCGACGCACTCGCTCTTTTATTAAAGATAATTATGCCCACACAGATGAAACCGAGCGGAAATATTTAGAATTTGCTGATGGGAGACGTTCTTATTTTCCTCAACGTCTACCTCGGAGTATTAAGTTTCCTTTAGAAGGTTCTCAAACTGACTTTTATGCTCGTCTTTACTCTGAGTTAGTCGTAGAAGTAATTAATAAACTTAATTTACCTCGTTATGGTCTAGGAAATTACGTTATTGCTAAACCCAAACTCCCGCCTACAGACATCGAACAACGCTTTCTTAATAGCTTATTTCGTGGCGGTAGGAGGTTAATGGGTTTTTCTCGCACTAATTTATTTAAACGTTTAGAAAGTAGTGGTGTTGCGTTTATTCAATCCATTGAACGCCATATATTACGGAACTTCATTTATTTGTATGCTTTAGAACAGGGGTTTGATATTCCCATTGGAAC
>NZ_JABXKI010000230.1 GCF_017115095.1 Nostoc sp. NMS4
TTAGTCAGCATCGAGAATTTAATTGGTACAGCTGGCAACGATACGATTGTTGGTAGTAGCGCCAATAATGTTCTCAATGGTGGAGCAGGTAATGACACTCTCGTTGGTGGTTATGGCACTGACATACTATATGGTGGTGCTGGCGCAGATAAGTTTGTCTTCAATAGCAAATACGAAGGTATCGACATCATCAAAGACTTCCAGTGGAAAGAGGGTGACAAAATCCAGATTTCCAAGTCTGCGTTTGGTGCTAGCTCTAACAACCAGTTCAGCTACAACACCACTAATGGTAACTTATTTTTTGCAGGGTATCAATTCGCTACTATCGAGAACAAGCCTTCTGGCTTCTCGGTTAATCTGGACGTTGTGCTGGTATAAATATTTTCCTTTTATTCCATATTTTCAGATTGTGGCTTCCCCATGCTCTTGAGTAATAGGACTTACGCACAGGTAAGGAAAAATCGTAGACGCAAAGCGGCTTCCCGCAGGGTACCACAGAGGCGCAGAGAACACGGAGAAATGAGAGTTGAAGAGATATTTTGCGTAAGTCCTGAATAATTTAGCTCTTAGCAATAGCTTATTCGGTCAATTAACTTGAAACAGGTAGGAGTGCGTAGGCATCGCATTCCTACCTCTTTTGGTTATCTTTAAATTCAAGCGTTACAGCGATCGCTTTGGTCTGTCGATGCTTTATTTTGTAACAAAATCTGTAACAGCAATACCATTTGAGCTAAGACTCGTCTAAATTGATGAGAAATCTACGGGAAATCCCTGAATAAAAGGGTAATGTTGCTCAAAGATATACGAGATTATCAAATTCTATTTCTCGGCTTGTTCCTAGTCTTGGGAATCGGTACACGTGATTGGACACTGCGGCCAGAATTAATTGGGGTAGCGATCGCCACTTGTCTTACAACCCAATGGATATTGTCATGGGTAACAGGCAAAGAACAAGTAGCAAATCTTCGCAGTGCTTTAATTACCTCGCTTGGACTCAGTTTACTATTGCGGGCTGACCACTGGACGACAATGGCAATAGCTGCAACAATTGCGATCGCCAGCAAATTTATCTTCCAAGTTGGCGATAAGCATTTCTTCAATCCTGCCAACTTTGGCATTATATCTGCTTTAATTCTCACCCCCGATGCTTGGGTTTCACCGGGACAATGGGGTGAAGAGTGGTGGTATGGGCTATTATTTGTCGGCACTGGCGGCATGATTTTGCAGCGCATCGGTCGTTGGGACACCACAGCAGCTTTTTTGGGTTCTTACTCTTTACTAGAGGCAATTCGCAATTTCTGGCTGGGTTGGACTTGGGATGTTTACTGGCATCGATTAATGAGCGGATCTTTGCTACTGTTCGCCCTATTTATGATTACAGATCCGCGATCGATTCCCAATTCCCGAATTGGGCGCATAGTTTGGGCAATCTGCATCGCCGGATTAACCTTTATCCTACGAAATTATTTCTTTGTTTCCACAGCAGTTTTCTGGGCGCTGTTTGCCCTTGCACCGTTGAGCATCTTGCTAGATGTTATCTGGTTAGCGCCAAGGTTTGCTTGGCAAGAGAAAGATGAAGAAGCAGGGGAGGTAGGGGAAGCAGGGGAAGAATTTCTTACTCAGCACTCTTAATTATTGTACAGACGCGATTCATCGCGTCTCTCAGCACTAAAAAAGTAGAGGTATAAAATGAAAATTTTTCGACTTTTAACACCATTATTGTTGGCAATTGTAGCTGTTTTGTGCTTTGCACCCGCAGCTTGGGCATTTTGTGGATTTTATGTAGCCAAAGCTGATACAAAATTGTATAACAAAGCTTCTCAGGTTGTAATTGCGCGGGATGGCGATCGCACTATCCTAACAATGGCAAATGATTTTCAAGGTGAAGTCAAAGATTTTGCAATAGTAGTACCAGTACCAACGGTGCTGCAAAAAGAGCAAGTTCGCGTCACTGAACCCAAGATTATCGAGCGCCTAGATGCTTTTAGTGCGCCGCGATTGGTAGAATATTTCGACCCAGATCCTTGTGCGCCAGCTTACGATAGAGTGTTATCAGCAGCACCAGCGCCAGCAGGAGCGATAAGTGAGGCGAGGAGAGCAAGGGGCGATGCTAGCTTGGGTGTGACGGTTGAAGCACGTTTTAACGTTGGCGAATACGACATTGTGATCCTCAGTGCGAAAGAATCTGGCGGATTAGAAACTTGGCTCAAACGCAGTGGCTACAAAATCCCCAGAGGTGCGAAACAGTTACTTCAGCCTTATATTCGCTCCTCAATGAAATTTTTTGTTGCCAAAGTCAACTTAGATAAATTCGAGCAATCTGGCTACCAGTTTCTCCGTCCGTTACAAATTTCCTACGAATCACCTAAATTCATGCTACCAATTCGTTTGGGCATGATCAATGCTACGAAAGAGCAGGATTTGATTGTCTACATCCTCTCACCCCAAGGACAAGCAGAAATCACTAACTATCGGACAGTGAAAATTCCCTCCGACGCAAACATTCCCTTATTCGTCAAAGATGAATTTGGTGAATTCTACAAATCCATGTTTCAAACTGTCTACACCAAAGAAGACAGGAAAGTTGGTTTTTTAGAATACGCTTGGGATATGGGGAGTTGCGATCCTTGCTCTGCTGAACCACTAACCCCAGAGGAACTCAAGCAAGCAGGTGTATTTTGGCTAGATGATAATTCTACAAGTAATGTGCCAGTACCACCCAGCTTTCGTCGTTCCTTTCCTAGAAGTAACGTTTTTATCTCCCGCTTGCATGTTCGCTATACCCGCGATAAATTCCCTGAAGACTTGATATTTCAACAAACTGCCAACAGTGAATCTTTCCAAGGGCGTTATGTTTTGCAACATCCCTTTCAAGGGGAACTCAAATGTCAGGCTGGTAGAGAATATAAACGATCTTTACCCAAGCGTTTTGAACAAGAGGCGCAAACTCTAGCTAAACTAACTAACTGGAAAATCCAAGATATTCGCAACAAAATGAAGTTGAGTGTAGGTAATCTCGGATATTCTTGGTGGGAAAATTTACTGTCCTGGCTGAGATTATATTAAGGAGAATGGGGAGTGGGGAGTAAGGTTAATTCAAAAAATACTCCTCACATAACCTCCTAAAATCTCGAATAAGCTAATCTTAGGAACATGGATTAAATAAGATGCAAAACTTCATCCTGTCTCTAGCTTCCCTCTCCTTTATAAGGAGAGGGATTGAGGGTGAGTTAAACCAGGTACATAAATTGTATATTATTTAATTCTTATTCCTTAATTATTCATATCGCTGCGTTTTTTCCGACTGAATAATCCAGACATACTTATTCCTGTCACCAGTAAACCAATCAGTCCCAATCCATTAAAAATTGGATAAATTGCTTCTAAATGTAAGAATTCTCCTGTATGAATTCTTAGCAAAAAACTAGAAGATAGTCCAGTACTAATTGGCCATTCCTTAACAATAGTCGTTAGCATTCCAGTCAATACAGTTAACATTAGAGGTAGACAAATTATGATGCCAATCATGCGGTGATACTTGCGAAATGCTCGTTTCATAGTAAGTAATCTTCCCAGGAATTTATTATTTTTGCACTAGTGGTTATCAAAATTAGGCGTTGCTGAATTATATCAAGTGCGGGTGATTTATGAAAAAAATTATACCAATTCAATTAATGATTGCAACACATCCTTGGGTAGAGACGCGATGAATCGATTTCAAAAATCAAATACTAGTACAGCACGGCGTAAATAAACCACCCATTCCAGATTAACCAAACGCTTATGCTGTATTCATTTTTAATTTTTAATTTTTAATTTTTAATTCCGCCTTGCGGTACTAGTCCTATAGAAATAAGTATAGGGTTAAGTGATATATTTATCTACTAGAGACTAGCGCCGTGAATGTTGCTGTTAATATAGGCAAATAGCAAACAAACTATTCACTTTCGTCAATTACAGCTTAATAATTAATCGAGGAGTTTGACAATGAAGCGTTTTCAATTAATGTCGATCGTTGCAGGTATAAGCTTGCTAGCTTTGGTAGGCTGCAACAGTCCCGAACAACCTACTACCCAAACTACCCCAGCAGTGACTCCTAATGCTAGTGTCGCATCAGCCCCGGCGACAACATCTACTACGGGTAATAGTAGTTTACTAACTATAGTATCCAAAACCAAAACCGCAGTTACATCTGGTAACTTTGTTCAAGCTAAAAAAGAATTTGACAAATTTGAGGATGCTTGGAAACAAGTTGAAGATGGTATCAAAGTTAAATCTCGTAAGAATTATGAAACTATAGAGACAAACATGGATCAGATTACAGGAGAACTTAAAGCTTCTAAACCCCAAAAAGACAAGTTATTGACAGCATTGCAGTCATTAGAAACAAATATTACTGCTGTTTCAAAATCTTAACTAAATGTGCATTCAAACCAATACTGTTCGGTTAAGGAAAGAGACGCGATGAATCGCCGTTTTCACAATAATCAGACGCGATGAATCGCCGTCTCTACAATAATTGATCTTTCGTAGAGATGGCTATTTATCGTCTTTGTGATCTAGAATTTTCATCAAAAAACCTTAACCGAACCATATTGGCATTCAAACCATTTTGAATGCATCGCGGCATTCCCTACCTGAATATACTCATAGGGTAGGGATAATGCCTATTCACTTCAGAACCTCAAATTTCCCAATAGTCTACGCCCGTTACCCACTTTCTTTTAAAAAAGATCCAGTATAGCAACTGCCAAGGCAATTAGGACATTGTTTATTGCTCAAAGCCTTGAAAAAACTGGGTTCACACTCAGCACTCAGCACTCAGCACTCAGCACTTTGCTATATCTTGACGAAAGGTAATTTTTTAGGGTGTTGTTATACGCAATACTAAGATATTCTTGCTTTCTTCGCCAAGATTGTCATGGTTCAATTCGATGAACAGCTACGCCGCTTAGTTACAGAAGCCTGTGGACATCAACCTGGAAGCCCTCAGCGTCAGAAGCTGCTCACGCAAATTATTCGCTTGACAGCAAATAGACTCTGGAGGGAAACTACTCCCTATTATCAAGACGCACTACAACAAACTTGGTTGTATTTCTGTCGCAATGTTTGTGAGGGTTTGACAGGCCAAATCTACGATCCCAATTATGGCAGTGTGATCACCTGGCTGAATGCTTACCTAAAACGGAGACTACAAGACTTTTACCTTAACCAGAACCGAGAACAAGCCACAACAGTCCCTCTGAGAATTCGTCAGTCTACATCGGGTGGAACAAGTGAAATTACCGATCCTGTAGATAACCTACCGGCTAGCCCCCAAGCACCTCCGATTTTGGAAGACTTGGAGATATGGGTGAAGACAGATTCTGATGGGGAACTGTGCGGTACTTACATTAAAGGACATCCAGATGTGAATTGTCAGGTGTTAATTCTCAAACGCTTACCCCCAGAAGTTAGCTGGAAAGATTTGTCTGAGGAATTTGGGTTATCAATTCCGACATTAAGTAGTTTTTATCAACGCCAATGTTTACCGCGTTTGCGTAAATTCGCAGAATTGGAGGGATTATTATAATCGGTGTTGTTAGCGGATAGCTAGTGGTCTGTCAAACCCATTTTGGCGGTTGGGGAGACGCGATAAATCGCCGTCTCTACATAAAATTCATTTCGTTAATTATTTATTGACAGACTACTAGTTAATTTTACTTTTTACTCGGCACTGTTTCGGTGGATTTTTGGTTAAGGTTAGCGATCGCTAAAAAATCACTATATTCTTTCCAATCGCAACAAATAAGAAGATTGTGGAAGCTCAGACATTGGGAGGGATGGGAATGGTAACATTACCCTGGTAGCCTATGGTTCATCCTATGTGTTTCTGCTTATCTTCTAACTCGTCTCATGCTTATGGCTAAAACAACTAGGATATTTTTACGTTTGTCTTTGTATTTCCTAGTCGCTTTGCTATGCATTGTCGGTTCACCAGTGTTAGCAAAAGTTCCTGGCTCAATCAATTCCTCATCACAACTGCCAATAAACAGTTTAACATCCCTGCCTGTGGCCACTGATGCCGCTTCACTCCTACAGCAGGGCAAAGTTTTATACAGTACTGAAAATTTTGCCAAAGCTGTAGAAGTATTACAACAAGCTGTCCAAATATATAAGCAGCAAGGGGATAGCCTCGCATTAGCAGCCACACTGAGTAATCTTTCCTTAGCTTACCAGCAACTCGGCGCATGGAATCAGGCGCAACAAGCAATTACAGAGAGCTTAAATTTACTCAAAACACAGGATAAAAACCAAAATCTGCAACTATTTGCCCAATCACTAGATATTCAAGGTCGTCTGCAATTGGCCATGGGACAGTCTGAGGCGGCTTTGGCAACTTGGCAGGAGACAGAAAAAATTTACAAGCAAGCAAATAGTCAAAGTGGCGTGGTGCGATCGCTAATCAATCAAGCACAGGCGTGGCGTACCCAAGGATTTTACCCACGGGCTGTCAAAACACTCGATCGAATCAGTCAAACGTTAAAATCTCAACCAGATTCTATAGAAAAGACAGTGAGTTTGCGATCGCTCGGTGATGCCCTTTTGGTATTGGGCGATTTGAAAAAGTCACGCCGAGCCTTAGAAGAAAGTCTGATAATTGCTCAAAACCTGCAATCAAGGGCTGATATTGGGGCTAGTCTGTTCAGTTTGGGGAATAATGCCCGTAGACAACACCAAAAGGAACAGGCGATCGCCTATTATGAACAAACAATCGCAGTATCTCCCTCGCCCCTGACAAAAATCCAAGCCCAACTCAATCACCTGGGGCTACTAATTGAAGATCGACAATGGGCTAAAGTTCAAACTCTTTTACCGCCTATTGAGTCCCAACTCAAGCAACTCCCCCTCAGTCGTGCGAGTATTTACGCTCATGTTAACTACTCACAAAGTTTAGCAAAAGTCAAGAGTGGTGTATTACAAGCATCAAGTCAGAGTTTTTACTCAGGATTAAGTACAAAAGACTCAGCAAAGTTACTTGCTCGTGCCATCGAGCAATCTCGGAGTTTAGGAGATAAGCGGGCAGAGGCTTATGCTCTGAAGAGTTTAGGCGGCTTGTACGAAGAAACTAGACAGTGGCCAGAAGCGCAAGACCTGACGCGGCAAGGATTAGCTTTGGCACAGAGTAGCAATGCCCCAGAAATTACCTATAGCTTGGAGTGGCAGTTAGGTAGATTGCTTTGGGCACAAAAAAATATTAATGGTGCGATCACCGCTTATGATGCTGCTGTAGACACCCTTAAGTCTCTCCGCAGAGATTTAGTAGTCAACAAAGATGTAGTGAATCAGGAAGTACAATTTAACTTCCGAGACAGCGTAGAACCAGTCTACCGCCAGTCAGTAGAGTTACTGCTGCAATCTCAACAAGGAAAACCAAATGAAAAAATATTAGAGAAAGCACGCGAGCGGATTGAAGCACTCCAACTAGCAGAATTAGACGACTTTTTTCGGGAAGCTTGTCTGCAAGATAAAAAAGTAACCCTCGATCGAGTAGTAGACAAAGATAATTCCAAAGCTGCCATCCTTTATCCAATTATTCTTCGTGACGAACTCCAAGTAATTGTCAAAATTCCCAAACAACCTCTGCAAAACTACACTAACAAGATTTCTCAAGCAGAAGTCGAGAAACTCTTAGTAGAACTGCGAAGAAATCTTGTCAATCCAACTGCTACTAAGATTGTCCAAACCCAATCGCAACAAGTTTACAACTGGCTGCTTAAACCCATTGAGTCACAATTGCAAAAAAGTGATGTTGATACCTTAGTGTTCGTCCTAGATGGACCATTACGCAATTTACCAATGGCAGCTCTCTACGATGGTAAACAATACTTGGTAGAGAAATATGCGATCGCTCTGAGCGTGGGGCTACAACTCCTCGATCCCAAACCGTTGGTAAAACAGCAGCTCAGAGCGCTAACCGCAGGACTAACTCAGCCGCCGCCAGGATTTCCCAAGTTTGCGCCATTACTGGCGATCAAATCTGAATTTGAAGGTATTAGCAAAGCAGGAGTTACGACAACCAGCTTACTGGATGGGGATTTTAAGAAAAAGAATTTGGAAAGTAAAATTGGTGCTGCTTCATTCAACATAGTACATTTGGCAACCCACGGTCAGTTTAGTTCCCGCCTTGAAGACACTTTTATTTTAGATTTCGATGGTCAGATTAATGTCAAAGATTTTGATACTCTCTTCCGCAGTCAGGGTAAAACTGTAGTAGAATTACTAGTCTTGAGTGCTTGTCAGACAGCAACAGGAGACAGCCGTGCAGCACTCGGTCTAGCCGGAGCAGCTGTCCGAGCCGGGGCCCGTAGTACCATAGCTTCCCTGTGGCAGATTGACGATCAATCAACAGCGATGTTTGTTAGTGCCTTCTATCGAGAACTCAAGAGTGGCAAAATCACCAAAGCTGAAGCAGTCCACCGTGCGCAACTAAAACTGTTAAAACATCCCAACTACAGAGCGCCAAGCTTTTGGTCTGCCTATGTATTGATTGGTAATTGGTTGTGAATTGGGGATTGGGGACTGAGGAAGATGTCAATCCCAACTCACATCAGCCGTAGTAGTCTGTCAATAAATAATTGATGGATAAATTAAGAGTAGAGACGGCGATTTATCGCGTCTCTCTAATCGTCAAAATGAATTTGACAGACCAGTAGTGTATTGTTCACAAACTAAGCAAAATAGTCATATCAGGATACTTTTGTGAGGAATTATCGTTTTTTTTGCCTTTTTACCAGAATGGCAATACTAAATAGCACAGCGATCGTTACATTAGAAGATATATAACTAAAAATCATTGTTGATTTTTATTCGTTCGCAGTTCACACAAAATCATGAGTGCAAGTACCATTATTTCCCATAATCCCTTACTCCAAGGCACTGGTTTACCTCCATTTGCAGAGATTAAACCAGAACGAGTAGTACCAGCCTTCAATCAGTTGCTGGCAGAACTTGACCAGCAACTTGCCACCTTAGAGGCTAATGTAGAGCCTAGTTGGAGTGGTTTAGTAGAACCCTTAGAAAAGCTGACAGAACGGCTTTCCTGGAGTTGGGGGGTGGTAAATCATTTAATGGGTGTTAAGAATAGCCCAGAACTGCGCGAAGCTCATGAAATCGTACAGCCACTAGTTGTACAATTTATCAATAAGCTCGGTCAAAGCCAACCGATCTACAATGCTTTTAAGGCACTCCGTAGCAGTGAAAGTTGGGCAACTTTAGAATTAGCCCAACAACGCATAGTAGAAGCCGCGATTCGAGATGCCGAACTTTCTGGTGTTGGCTTAAAAGGAGAAGCTAGAGAGCGTTTCAACACTATTCAAATGGAGTTGGCAGAACTTTCAACCAAATTCTCTAATCATGTACTTGATGCTACGAAAGCCTTTAGCTTAACCCTGACAAAAAAAGCGGAAATTGATGGTTTACCACCAAGTTTGGTGAGTTTAGCTGCTCAAGCTGCACGAGCTGCAAAAGAAGAGAACGCCACAGCAGAAAATGGCCCTTGGCGCATTACTTTAGACTTCCCCAGTTTCGGCCCTTTCATGCAGCATAGCACCCGTCGAGATTTGCGTGAAAAGCTCTACAAAGCTCATATCACTCGCGCTTCTAGTGGCGATTTAGATAATAACCCGTTAATTGTGCGTATTTTGGAGTTACGGCAAGAACTCGCAGATATACTTGGCTTTAAAAGTTTTGCTCAGTTAAGCCTTGCCAGTAAGATGGCTCCTAATGTTGAGGCAGTCGAAGCATTATTAGAAGAACTACGCCAGGCCAGTTATAATGCTGCTGTCAAAGACTTAAAAGAACTCCAAGCTTTTGCTGCATCTTATGGAGAAGAATATCAGGATTTGAAACACTGGGACATCAGCTTTTGGGGAGAACGCCAGCGAGAAGCAAAATTTGCCTTTACTGCTGAAGAATTGCGTCCCTACTTTCCCCTTCCCCAAGTCTTAGATGGCTTGTTTGGACTTGTGAAGCGGCTGTTTGGCGTGACTGTAACCTCTGCTGATGGTCAAGCCCCAGTCTGGCATGAGGATGTCCGTTATTTCCAAATAGCTGATGAAACTGGTTCTCCTATCGCTTACTTCTACTTAGACCCCTATAGCCGTCCAGCAGAAAAACGCGGTGGTGCTTGGATGGATGTATGCATCAATCGTGGCAAAACTGAACATGGTGCATCTGGGATTCGCTTGCCTGTGACTTATTTGATATGTAACCAAACTCCCCCAGTCGATGGCAAGCCGAGTTTGATGACTTTCTATGAAGTAGAAACTTTGTTCCACGAGTTTGGCCATGGATTGCAGCACATGCTTACCAAGGTTGATTATGCTGGAGCCGCAGGTATTAATAATGTCGAGTGGGATGCAGTGGAACTACCCAGTCAGTTTATGGAAAACTGGTGTTATGAGCGGCCCACTTTATTTGGCATGGCTAAACATTACGAAACTGGAGAAGCCCTACCGGAGCATTATTATCAAAAGCTGCTAGCGGCGCGTAATTATATGAGTGGTACTGCCATGTTGCGGCA
This sequence comes from Nostoc sp. NMS4, assembly GCF_017115095.1. GTDB lineage: Bacteria > Cyanobacteriota > Cyanobacteriia > Cyanobacteriales > Nostocaceae > Nostoc. Next base: position 10,565 of record NZ_JABXKI010000230.1, read on the forward strand.
AATTCACTTTAGTAGTATTGATTTAGAACTACACTACCGCTATCGTTCCGGTAGCAATGAAACTCCGGCAGATGTGCGTCATCGTATAGCCAAGACCACTACTATTTTACCACCACTTCCAGAAGATTCAATGTTATGTGCGTTTGGGCATATTTTTGAGGGTGGTTATGCAGCAGGTTACTACAGTTATAAGTGGGCTGAAGTACTTAGCGCTGATGCTTTTGCCGCTTTTGAAGAAGCAGGGCTAGAAAATGAAGAAGCGATAAAAGCTACAGGTAGGCGTTATCGGGATACCGTACTAGCGCTCGGTGGTAGCAAGCATCCAATGGAGGTGTTTAAAACTTTCCGGGGTCGTGAACCAAGTACGATCGCATTGCTCAGGCACAATGGTTTAGTGAGTGCTGCTGCACAATAAACAACACTTCTGTAGAGATGTTGTATTGCAACGTCTCTATATAAAATCTTTGCTTAACTAAATGTCGAAGTGAATCAGAATCAAGACGTTCTCTACGACAATACAGTTAAGTTAAGCAATTTTTTCCTTCTCTTTCTTTTCTCTGCGTCCTCTGCGGTAGCCTACGGCAAGCCAGAGAAGCGTCTACGTTAAAAAAATGACTTTGAAAGACAAGACTGCTAGCCTTAACTGAACTGTATTGTTCTCTACGAGACGCACTCGCGTGTTAATCATTCACCAGTCGTACAGAATTAATTCTGAATTCTGACTCCTGACTCCTGAATTCTGTTCGATCAAATAGCGATTGAAAAGGCTTTTTGTTGCCGATGAAATTTCCATCATGAGCATGGGAATAATAAATCATGCTTGAGAAATATTTGTAATAAATCTCAGCAGATTTAGGTGTGTTTACTATCGGCGATTTCAGGAGCAATTTGTTAATGAAAGTGAGTTCATCAGGGCTTAGGCTAGGTTTTGCAGTTGTTAGCAGCAGTTGTTTAGCAGCAGTGGCGATCGCTATGAGTGGAGCAAGTGCAATTGCTGCTCAATTCATCACAATTGAAAGTACTGGTACATTATCAGGAACTATCGAACTTCCCAGAAATAATCCCAATTTCAATAACAGTATTACTCGTATTGATACGGATGATACTGGAACTTATTACCGGAACTTAGGTACTAATAATAATCCTAATTATGTTCCTGTATATCAGTCAGACTATTTAAAGGTAGAAACACGCTCTGATGGAAGTCCGCATTACTTTGTTGACTTTAAAGGTATTCCGATTGTCTCGTTTAATGGTGTTCTCACATCGCCTGTTCTCTCTGGTGGTCAGTTGACACCCTTTCTTTACCAAGGACAATTGGCAGGAACCACCTTTCAAGGAGTAGTTCAAGATGAATTTAATCTCACAAAAGCTTTCTACACTGGCACTGTCATCGATCCAGACACCGGAAAGCAGTATAAAGGTACTTTTGAAGTCAGTGGATATGGGGAGCGATATAGTAATCCCAATGGTAATTTAACTCCCACAGTCTTTGATTTTCAGTCTGACATCCCAGGTTTGCCAGGTGTAACATCCTTGACCATAACTAAGGCTACTTTGGCAAATTTAAGAATCAAAGTACCCATAAATGAAACTTCTATTCCAGAACCCGCTAGCCTTCTTGGAACTCTAATGGTAGCTGGTTTTGGTATGGTTCTGAAAAGAAGAAAAGACCTCGAACTTAAGAAGACGTTTTAAAACTGGGAGGCTGTTATAAGAAAGCTCACAAGGCTGAAGCTGAATTGTAAACATCAGTGCCTTGTGAGCAAATAATTTTAAAAAATAAGGACTAAAGTCCTTGTTACGAACTTGCTAACCTATTAATTTTGAGTTTCACCTCAATCATCTATACGCAGTAGCTTGCGGTAAAACGGTTGTGAAAAATCGGTTATACGATAGCGTTTATAGTTGTCCATAAGTTCAATTAAAAAATTAATGAACTCGAAACTAGCCATCATCAGTTCATAACTCAGATCAGCATTGCCATCAAACTGAATTCGGCAACGGGTTAAGTCTGAGGGTAAAGTAGCAACATTCCAGGAAGCGACAAAAGGAACATGTTCGCTGGCTTCGATCTTCCGATGTCCTTCCAAAACCCCTTTTTGATAAAGACTGATGGCATAAGGTAAGAAATTGCGCCTAGCGCCCTGAACATAAGGTAAGTAAACACTGGCTTGTTGTTGAGTTGCGGGCTGGAGTTGCTCAATAGACATAGTTAAATATTCCTCAAGTTAGTTGGCAACTGGGGATATTAGTGGATGTTAGTAGTATTCCCCAAAGATGTGTCTAAAGCACATGGTAGGGATTGGGGACTGGGGACTGGGGAGATGAGGGAGACAAGGGAGACAAGGGGACAAGGAGATAAACAAGGAGATAAACAAAACTCTTAACTCTTGTAGAGACGCGATTAATCGCGTCTCTACTCTTAACTCCTAAC
>NZ_JABXKI010000274.1 GCF_017115095.1 Nostoc sp. NMS4
TATCCGCTTTTTCGGTCAAAATTCATTCTGTTAGCGTAGCCCATTCTGACTCACTTCGACTACGCCCTTTGACTACGCCCTTCGACTACGCCCTTTGACTACGCCCTTCGACTACGCCCTTCGGCTACGCTCAGGACAAGCTCAGTGACCACCTGACTCCTGAATTCTGTTCGATAAAAGCTCTGAGTTTGCTGTTTCCCTGTTGTTAGCCACCATCTCTCCATAAATTTAGTTCACCATAAACATTGATATCAAACGTAAATTCGATATTAATGTATTTTTTGGGATATCCTGTGGGCAAAGGTGCAAAAGGTGCAGCTCGTTGTATAGCATTGAGTGCGACTTCATCAGTTACATGAAATCCAGAGGTTTGTAGAATATTGAGATTACTAACTTCACCTGAACGGTTAATAGTGAAGTTAAGCACCGTTCGCCGATTAGATTGGCTGATTCCTGGTAGCCACTGCTGCTGAACACGTTGCTTTAGTTTATTTAAGTAAGAGGTGAGGTCTATATCTTGACTGCTGGCATCAACACCAGGAGTCCCAATGCGATCGCGGTTGGAATTAGGCACAGATGCCAGTTGATCGCTGCGATAATTCTGACTAGATACACCCACAGTACCACCCAACAAACTTGCTGCACCTGTTTTTAGAGATGACTGAGCTTGGGTCGGTGTTCGCCCACTGAATCCAACTCTCGACTGCCCTAACTTTTTAGAATTGCGGGGTACTTGTAATGTCGTAGCTCTTTCAAGTGCTGTTTTTCCCAATTGCGCTGGCTGTGATCTATTCATTGGTGCTACAGCAATCTTTTTAAAATTAGGTACTTGTGCTGTAGTTGCAGGTGTTGACACTATTTGTTTTGGCTTGAGTACTAAAGGTGTTGTCAAAGGCGCTGTTTTAAGAGGCGGAACTGGTAACGGTGTAGTCACTGGTGCGACTGCAATTTTCTTAGAATTATTTACTTGCGCTGTAGTTGTAGGTACTGGAGGTATTTGCTTAGGGTTGGGCGCTGTTTTAAGAGGCGGAACTGGTAACGGTGTAGTCACTGGTGCGACTGCAATTTTCTTAGAATTATTTACTTGCGCTGTAGTTGTAGGTACTGGAGGTATTTGCTTAGGGTTGGGCGCTGTTTTAAGAGGCGGAACTGGTAACGGTGTAGTTATTGGTGCGACTGCAATTTTTTGAGAATTAAGTACTTGTGCCGAGCTTGCAGATGTTGATGCCGTTTTTGGAGATTCTGTTTTTTGCTGCTGCCGTCCTGTCTGGAATACCTTGAGAGGAGATGAGGCTTTTAAGTCAAAAGAACGCTCGTTATCGGCTGCTGACTTCACCACAGAAACAGGTCTTTCTGGCGAAGCTTTACCACCGGCAAGAGAATTTTTGGTAGCCCGGAATGAGGTTTGAGGAGGTATGTCTGTTTTATTAGCAGGAACTTCAACGATCTCGATTGGAATTTCTTGGCTAATTTCTTGCTTCGGCTCATGGATCAAAGCTTTGTACCAATATTTGCTCCCCACTAAAAAAATAGAGTGCAATAGGATAGAAGTAGCTACACCCAAGAGCATATCGAGAGAGCGCACGCTCCGATGGCAAAGAAATTTATCAGACGAAGCCATATTATTGTTGTACTTTCTTTAATAGCAGCCTCAGCAGTCTATTTATAGGGTACAAGTTTCTGTTATTTTCTTGACGGATAGTTTTTTAGTTGCGATCGCAGCACTTCAACTATCCGCGTATCAAATAAAACTATTGTCCAGAAACTTTTAAGAGATATTATGGGTCTGGTTCTCCAAATTCTGCAAAAATCAACCAATGTTATCTTCTGCTCAAGGTATTCCCGGATTACCCGATTTGACACATCCGATTGAGCTTGTCAAATTTGGAACCCAGGCGCTCAAAGCTTCACTGTTATTAGTATTTTTAGTCGTAGCTTTAGGAGTTGCGATCGCACTGATCAGTTTTTCTCTCCGTCGCAGCCAGCCGGAACAATTTATATTCATTGGCGAGTGGGCTGTTCGTTATTCGCAACTGTTGCGAGGATTACAGCATTTAACTTTAATATTAGTTCTGTTAGTACCGGGATTTTTTCTCTGTTCAACTTTGAGCAATCGCTATCACTACTGGGAACAAACAAGGGTGGCTCAAGTAGCTGAAAGTGTTGCAGGTGAAAAACTCGAACAATCTGCCCCGCAAGTGCGCTACACTACCCAGGAGCCATACTCTTATACCACACAAGCCAATGGCAAAATAGTCAAAGTCAATGATACGCGAGAGGTTAACCGCTTCTTAACGCTGGGTGGTTCGCAAATTCAAGTCAAGCTAGACCAAAGCGTGGATGTTCCAGGTCGCAGTTCAATTTATCGCGTGGAATATACTGCTGATTATAAAGTAATTAACCAACTCAAGGATATTAATAATTTCTTTTTTGAAGCACCGCCACCTAACGGCTACACACTGCTTGCTGGCTATAAAGTAGAGGGTAACGGGACTCGGCTACAACAAACTAATCCCGGAGACTATGGCTTTCCCTTCCAGCTGCAACCAGGAGAAGAAACCACCTTTCGAGTTACCTATCAGGCTCAAGGCGGGCCTCGTTGGGTTTATAGCGCCGCAGGACAGTTGCTTTCTAATTTTCGCCTCACAGCAATTGCCAACTTTGCTCCGGCTGATTTTGCCAGTGGTGTTGTACCGAATGAGATTAAAGTTGATGGACGTAGTACTAAATTTACTTGGAAATTTGACGATAATGTTTCAGTCAAAAATCCATTTGGAGTATTTACTAACACCGACCCTATTCGTCATACTGGCATCATTCCCCGACTTTTGCTATTAGCACCGGCAATATTTTTGTGGTGGATATTGTTGTTATATTTGTCAGTGCCAATGAGTTTCAGAAATATTGCGATCGCTGCTAGTATTTTCTTTGCTTGTCTATTGACTTTGACCTATCTAGCTCGCGTGATCAATCCTCAGTTGGCTTGGACTTTAATTTCCATCATCTTACTCATTTTAACATGGGGATTGGGAGCTAGCCGCAGTGCTTCCCTGGCTGCGATCGTCGCTACTATTGCTGGAGCAGTGCTGCCGATTTTTGGATTATTAATACCCTTTAGCGGACTAACCCTTAGTTTAGCGGGTTTGCTTTCAGCAGTTTGGCTAGCAGTTCGTCACTGGTATGGCTGGTACAGTTTGCACCCAGAAGATCAAAGATTATAGACTCATAAAAATGCTAAAGATTAGATGATTCCGCTATGATTAGCAAAGTTTTAGCGTCGGGCATTTATGGATAACGATTTACTCGCTTTCTTTGCGGCTGCTGGCTTACTGATTTTATATCTCGTCTTCTCTGCATTGACTGAAATGGGGACTAAATTGCCTTGGAAGAAATAAGCTGATGGGCTAAAAAGTTTACATTTCTAAACCTCATGGGCTTGGAAAAAAAAGTAAACATCCTTTAGGCTGAGTTAATATATTTGTTGTTCGAGAGAGTGCCAAATGCGCGATCCGCAAAAGAACCATATTAAAGTCGATCCGGCAACCCTCGTTTTGATTGTATCTCAGCGATCGCTCTTGAAAGGGACATAATATAAAACCGTGTACTATTTGGGGTAATAAGACACGGTTCTATAAGAGCATTTAGTTATAATATTACAAAAATCAAAGTAGAATTTGATTTATACCAAAGTAATCGATTTACTGGGATTTGTTTCCTGGTTCATTAACTTTCTCTGTTGTGGGAAGTATTTGGCGATCGTAACTTGTCTTTTCTTGGGTCAAAGCGATCGCACTAAAGAAAATGGCACTACCTACAGCCAAGGCTACCATCGGACGCTTGAGTAGGACAAAATCTCTGAGAATCCTCGCTAAAGGTCGGCTTTGACGACGTAGCGACGAAGACATCATCAATTGTCTCCAAGTAAACGGATCGCGGACATAATGACCACTTTGGCAGACTACTAGCCTTTCCTGGCAATAGGGGCAGCAAAACAAGCCCATGCGTGTTTTTACTGGTTTAGGCGTAGCATTTCTTTGGCAAATTGGGCAAGTAACATAATGATTATCAAAAGTGTGTATATTCATTTACCTCGTCCGCCTAGTCCATTTACTCGCTCTATAACAATAGTTATATTGAATTGGGATCGATGTACGATCTGACATCAGGCATCAACCATACATACATTCTATTACTACCAAGGATGGCTCAATGGTCGCAACACGAGTATAGCTAGATTTAGGCAAAGATGACTCCTAGTTAATTTTTAGGGGTGCGTCCACCCAGCCTAAAAAACTTTGTTGTCTCTAGAAAAAATAGCGTAGCGATCGCACCCCACTAGCCGCAGCTACACCCAACTTAGGCATCGCTGACCCTTAAATAATAATTCTCTCTCATTTAACCCTTCTCCCCACAAAAATTTTGCACAATGACATTTTTAGCTAAAGCTTTGTAAGTTGAGCAAATAAAGTCTAGTTGTCCGGTTGCTAAATAATGGCTCACAATGATAAGTAACAGATAAAAATTTAAATTTTTTCTTACATTTACCCCGCCTCTCAATGACTCTCTTGCCTCCCACTCAACTGAGGAAGGTAACGGAACAACCTGCCTTTCCTACACCTTCCGCTCGTTTAGCTCAATTAATTAATCGTTTTCAACCATCCCCAGAAACAGTTGTACTGTTTTTAGCCATGCTGATTGGCGGTGGTACTGGTATGGGTGTAGTCACCTTTCACTATTTAATCCAGTTGGTTCACCAGCTGATGCTGGAAAATTTAATGGGTCAAATTGGGGTTTGGGGCGCTTGGACTTTAGCTTGCGTTCCCACCCTTGGCGGATTAATTGTTGGCTTGATGCGTTGGCGCACTCAAGACTTTGGACCTGGACTTTCATCTCTCATCGCCGCCTCTCAGGGAACAGAGACTAGGCGACCACTACGACCAGTGACAAAAATGTTGGCTGCATCTGTTTCTTTGGGGAGCGGTGCTTCTTTGGGGCCAGAGGGGCCGAGTGTCGAAATTGGCGCAAATTTTGGGATGTTGTTCTCAGAGATTCTGAATGTATCTCAAGAACGACAACGGTTGCTGTTGGGTGCTGGCGCGGCGGCTGGACTGGCTGCGGGATTTAATGCTCCCATCGCTGGAGTATTTTTTGCCCTAGAGGTGGTGATGGGAGCTACATCTTTTGCTACTTCTGCCGTCAGTGTGGTGCTGCTAGCGGCGGTGGTAGCAGCATTAATTGCCCAAATTGGTTTGGGGACCCAACCTGCTTTTGATTTACCTGTTTACCAAGTTCGCAGTCCCTTAGAATTACCTCTTTATCTTGGTTTGGGTTTAGGGGCCAGCTTAGTTTCTCTGGCTTATACTCAATCAATTCATTTAGCAAAAGCTTGCTTTGCTGGGAAGGTTCCAGGTTTTGCTTTTTTGGGACGAATTCCCGAACCGATTCATCCAATTATTGGCGGTGTAATCATTGGCGCTGTTGCTTTGCACTTCCCGCAAATTTTGGGTGTCGGTTATGAAACTGTAGAAGCAATGCTTCAAGATGTGGAGTTTCCACTTTACTTGTTGGTGGTGTTGTTGGTGGTGAAGCTATTGATGACTGCAATTAGTGCAGGTAGTGGTTTTATCGGTGGTTTGTTTGCACCAGCAATGTTTTTAGGTGCTTCTTTTGGATCGGCTTACGCCAAAATGTTAGCTGTAGCATTCCCGACAATTTGCGATCAAATGGCGGCTCCTCCAGCTTACGCAATGGTGGGAATGGCAGCAGTGCTGGCGGCTAGTGTGAGAGCGCCGTTAACTGCTATTTTAATGCTGTTTGAATTAACCCGCGACTATCGGATTGTTTTACCGTTGATGGCAGCTGTGGGTTTGAGTGTTTGGCTAGTAGAAAGGATTAAACCAACTTTTAACTCTAACTCTAATCTACAACAGATTGGTCTTTCGGAATTAAAAGATGAACAAGCGGAAATTGTGCAGCAAATTTTGGTAGAAGATGCCATGTACCCCTGTCCCAAAAAGTTATCTGCAACTCTTGGGGTATTAGATGCGGCTGTAGAAATGACCCGCGATCGCGTCCTTAGTGCTTTAGTAGTTGATGAAGCAGAGCAATTAGTTGGTATACTTTCTCTAGAAGATATTAACCGTGCCCTTGCTATTTGGCAAACATACCCAAATTCCCTAACTGAAATTCCCGATAATTTATCCAGTCAAACTCTCATAGACATTTGCACTACTGAAATTCTCTATGCATGGCAAGATGAACTTTTATCTGAAGCTTTAGACCGAATGAGTCTTCGAGGTTTACATCAATTACCTGTGGTAGCACGAGACAAACCCGATCGCATTTTAGGTTTATTAGAAAAAGAGCAAATTGCATTAACCTGTAATTTAGCAGTCACGCGCAAGGCACTTCGCCATTATTTACCAATCTTACCCACTACAGATATAGTCATTAGTCATTAGTCATTGGTCATTGGTCATTAGTCATTGGTCATTGGTCATTGGTCATTGGTCATTATTTTTCACAAACGACAAATGACACTTGACTAATGACTGTTTATAGTCATTGTTTTTCACAAAGGACAAAGGACAAAGGACAAAGGACAAATGACAAATGACAACGGAGAATTGACTAATGACAATTTATTAAGCTGTGGCTTCTATGGCTTCATCACCTTCACGATCTTCTGGATCTACCTGTCTCAGACGAATGTGCTTTTTGCCTAAAGTGATGATAAACTCATCGCCTGGTTCAAGATTCATCTGTTTTGTATAAGCTGAACCTATAAGTAAGTTGCCATTCGATTGGACGCTAATTCTATAGCTAGCACTACGTCCACCACGCCCATTAGCACTGGGGGTACTGTCTAACTGAATGCCTTCAGCATCAATTAGGGCATTTAAGAACTTCATCATATTGACGCGCTCTATACCATTTTTGGTAATGGTATAGTAGCCGCACTTCTTAGCTTTGTCTTCTTTGCTCTCACTCTCTAGCTCTTTGACTCTTTTGAGCAGTTCTTCGCCGAGTAGGGGTTCAATTTTTTTCTGTTTAGGCATCAACTTAGGTCGAAAATGAATGTTTGAAGTGTTTGAATCGATTTTATTTTAGCTGAGGTTGAGCTAACAGGAACATAATCCTTTAGTTTTTATCTCAACCTAGCCAAGTATATTACACTCAGATGCACAATTGTTATGCCATTACCAATATTGCCAAGACAATCTATTTTAGAAACTGCTGGCAATGCTGATAACTATATATATAATTTGTGAATTACTGCTAGACTATATAAGTTTTAAGTTTTCTAAACTAACGCTCAAGAGGTTGTCTATTTCTTAAGGATGAGAACTGAGTCTCAGAATGATAAGCAAAACTGATCCTTAGTCATTGGTTATTTAGAAATGACAAACTAAGAAGTCTAAGGGTCAGAAGCCATCCATCAGAATTTTTTTAAGGGAGATGCAGTGCCAACGAAGACAAAAGACAAACAACAAAACTTGCGAAAATGAAATTAACTACCAGAGGACACTATAGTGTAAAGGCGTTGCTAGATTTAAGTTTACAGCCAAGATATGGGCCTGTATCTGTGAGAGCGATCGCTAAACGCCAAGATATCCCAGCTCCTTACCTCGAAAAACTGCTAATAGAAATGCGTCGTGCATCAATAGTTAAATCAATTCGTGGTAGCATTGGCGGATATCAACTGGCAAGAGAACCTGCACAAATATCTATAGGACAAATTTTAGAAGCTGTTGGCGAGACCAGCCATTTACCTCATCACACTCCAGCACCTACACAAGCTGAAGATTGGGTAACGTTTAGCCTCTGGCAGAGACTCAACCAAAAGGTCAAAGAAGCTTTATACAGTATTACTCTGGCAGACCTTTATTACGATGCTAGGAGCCGGCAAGCTTCCCTTGGTGAAGAAGCTAGTTTTGTGGTTTAGTCAATCAATTTTGGATTTTGGATTTTGGATTTTGGATTGACCCCAACCACGTTAGCGTGGCGGGACAAAGTATGGTAGTAGGCTGCTCATGATTAAATTTATGATTTTGGATTTGTTTCGCTCATTAGAGGCGACACATATAGCTTGCTTTTTTGCAGTAGTACCAAGAAAACCTAAAATTGGCACAGTCAATCTAAAATTTAAAATCTAAAATTGGTTGACTTATGACTAATAATATCTATATATTAATAATTTCAGCATTTTTAGATTACTTAATTGGCGATCCTTGGGATTGGCCTCATCCAGTGCAAGTTATGGGGTGGGTAATTTCTCGTCTGACGAAATTTTTTCTCCACTTCTGTCAAAGTTCTCTAACCCAACGCCTAGCTGGAATTATACTAGGCATTATCTTAATAATTGGTAGCGGTCTTATTGGCTTTTTGATGATTCAAATTGCCAGATGGATTCATCCACTCTTAGGAATTGCCATAAATAGCATTCTTTTGGCTAGTTGTTTTGCTGGCAAAAGTTTGCGAGTAGCAGCCGAGGCTGTTTTACAACCTTTAACCGTCGGAGATTTGGAGAAGGCTCGGAAAATTTTAAGTAATTACGTTGGTCGAGATACTCAAAACCTCTCACAAGCAGAAATTTCCCGAGCCGTTTTAGAAACGGTTGCAGAAAATGCCACCGATGGAGTAATGGCTCCACTTTTTTATGCAATTGTTGGTGTTTTTATACCAGTTGTGGGGCCAACTCCCTTGGCTTTAGCATATAAAGCCAGCAGTACCCTTGATTCAATGGTGGGCTATCGGGAAGCACCCTATACTTATTTAGGATGGTTCTGTGCGCGGTTAGAAGATTATTTGACTTGGCTACCTTGTCGGTTAACAGTCGTGACTCTGGCGCTGCTATCGGGCAAACCGATGCATATTTGGCAAATTTGTCGTCGGGATGCAATTAACGATCCTAGTCCCAATTCTGGTTGGAGTGAGTGCGCTTATGCTGCTTTTTTGGGTGTACAGATGGGAGGTACAAATTGGTATCGGGGGGTAGCTAAGTACAAACCACTGCTAGGAGATGCTATTTATGCCATTAGTGCAACTTCTATTCAGAATGCTTTACAGCTGACTCGATATTGTTTTTTGCTATGGTTAGGGATAGCGATCGCAATATTCTTAATTCTCCCCAATAAAATGTAAAGTTAGGAGTTAGGAGTTAGAAGTTAGAAGTTAGAAGTTAAGAATAAAAACTCATCACTCCTAACTCATCACTCATCACTCATCACTCTTAACTCACTATGTCTGTCAAAGTAGTTGAAATTCTCTCATCCGAAGAAATCCGTCGTACCTTGACTCGCCTTGCTTCTCAAATTATCGAAAGGACTCGTGATTTGTCTCAATTGGTGCTTCTTGGTATTTATACCAGGGGTGCGTTATTAGCCGAATTATTGGCGCGTCAGATTGAGATGCTCGAAGGTGTAGCAGTCTCAGTCGGCGCTTTGGATATTACATTTTATCGAGATGACCTTGACAAAATTGGATTGCGGACTCCAACTAAAAGCGAAATTCCTTTTGACCTTACCGGGAAAACGGTTGTACTTGTGGATGATGTGATTTTCAAGGGACGGACGATTCGCGCTGCTTTGAACGCAGTCAACGAATATGGTAGACCAGAAGTGATTCGTTTAGCTGTGTTAGTAGACAGAGGCCATCGAGAATTACCAATTCATCCAGATTTTATTGGCAAGAAGTTGCCTACAGCTAAAGAAGAAATTGTCAAAGTTTACTTACAAAATTATGATGGACGAGATGCAGTAGAGTTGATTGCAGATTAGGCTATGGAGGCAGGGGGCAGGGGGCAGGAAGCAGAAACTTTTTGTGTCTGATATCAATTCCCTGTGAGAAGTCTATAAGACTCTCGTTAAAAAATAAAGATTATTTGGGTGTCTTGTCAGAAAACTACAACTCGTAATGAGAAAATAAGACATTACAACCAAGCGATCGCCATTTGATTGTAACAAGCCTGTTAATCAGACCCAATTTTTTTGAATTTAAAGGAAACAAAAGCATTAGGGGAAATGACTTAGAAGATTAGTCCCTCAAAATACTCCTGAAAGCCAGTCCTTGTTTAATAAGGTTTGTGTAGAATTTGGTGGTGAGTTGATTTAGTTGATTCTCAATTGCAGCAATCCAGGTTTCATTTATGAGTCAGTCTTTTTCTCAAAACCAAGCAAGACGAAATCGCCAACCGAGATTCTGGCAGCAAAAATGGAGTTTAAAGACTAAAGCAATAGTTTGGGCACTAAGTCTCAGTGTCCTTCCTGTAGTTGCAATGGGAACAGCTACTTATTTTAGTGTTAATTTTATTACTAAGCAAATTCCCCAGGTCAGACAAGAGAATGGAACAAGTTCAACAGAAACTGAACTTGCTCTACAAAGAGAATTGTCACTATTGTTAACTGGTATGGGAGTGACAGCAATTTTAGCAGGTGCGATCGCTGTTTTTGTGACAAATCGAGTCATGAGTCGAGTCACCAACGCTGCGGCAATTTCTAATAATATCAAAAAGAAGCTACGTCCAGACAGTGAGTTTACTCAAGTCTTCATCGCTAACCAAGATGAATTAGTGATGTTAGAGAGAAACATCACCTTATTTACAGACCTGCTTTCGGTTTTGGTAGAAGAGAAAGAAGCCGAAGCTGATTACTCCCAACTATTAATAAAAATTACCCGTTGGGTTCGAGAATCATTCAATCAAGAAGATGTTCTCAAAACTACCTCAGAAGAAATTCGTAAAGCTTTAAATATCGATCGCGTCACCATCTTTTGCTTCAATTCCAACTCTAATGGAACCTTTATCACCGAATCAGTAGCACCTGGTTTACCAAAAATATTAGGGGTTACAGTCTCTGACCCTGGATTTGAAGCAGGGTATATAGAAAAATATCAGAATGGTCGCATCCATGCTATTGATAATATCTATCAAGCCGATCTCAGTGATGCTGATATTGAGTTGTTGGAGCAATTTGCTGTCAAATCTAATTTAGTCGCACCGATTCTTAAAGGCAAAGAGCTATTCGGTTTATTGATTGCACATCAATGTTCTAGACTTCGCTTTTGGCAACAATCTGAGATTGATTTGTTCGCTCAGGTAGCCATGCAAGTAGGATTTGCCCTTGACTACGCCAAACTTCTACAACAAGTAGATACCAAGGCAGATAAAGCTCAAGCATTTATCGAAATTACCCGCAGCATTCGCCAATCTCTGAACGAAGAGGATGTCCTCAAAACGACGGTGGAAGAAGTTCGTAAAATACTGAGTACTGACCGAGTACTGGTTTATAGCTTTTACCCTAATTGGTCTGGAATTATAATTGCTGAATCAGTGGTTCCAGGTTATCCCAAAGTTTTACGGTCTGAAATTCAAGACATCTGTTTCGGTCAGGGTTATGTAGAAAAGTATCAGTCTGGTCGCGTTGTAGCCACAAACAACATTTACCAATCTGGTTTGGCTGATTGTCATATTAACTTGCTCGAATCCTTTGCTGTAAAAGCAAATTTGGTCGCTCCCATTCTCAAAGATGAACAATTATTTGGCTTATTAATTGCCCATCAATGCTCTAGACCTCGTGATTGGCAACAATCTGAGATTGATTTATTTGCTCAGATAGCGATACAAGTCGGATTTGCTCTCGACCATGCTAGACTCCTGCAACGAATCGAGGCTGAAGGCGTGCAAAGTCAGTTGTTAGCAGATACTATCGGCATTATTCGCCAATCACTCAACGAAGAGGATGTCCTCAAAACCACTGTGGAAGAGATTCGCAAAGCTCTAAGTACTGACCGAGTGATGGTTTATAGCTTTAATGCTAATTGGTCTGGAACAGTGATTGCTGAATCAGTTGTTCTCACCTACCCAAAAGTTTTACGAGCTGAAATCCAAGACCCATGTTTTGGTCAAGGCTATGTAGAACAGTATCGGTCTGGTCGCGTTCTGGCAATCAACAACATTTATGAAGCTGGTTTAGCTGATTGTCACATTCACCTGCTTGAATCTTTTGCTGTCAAAGCAAATTTGGTCGCCCCCATTATTAAAGATGAACAGCTATTTGGCTTGTTAATTGCCCATCAATGCTCTAGACCTCGTGATTGGCAACAAGCTGAGATTGATTTATTTGGCCAGATGGCGATGCAAGTCGGATTTGCTCTCGACCATGCAAGACTTCTGCAACGAATCGAAGCTGAAAGAATGCGGAGTCAGTTACTAGTAGATATTATCCGCAGCATTCGCCAATCCCTCAAAGAAGAGGATGTCATTAAAACAACTGTGGAAGAGGTTCGTAAAGCTTTGAGTACTGACCGAGTGCTGGTTTATAGCTTTTACGCTAATTGGTTCGGAATTATCATTGCTGAATCAGTGGTTCCAGGTTATCCGAAAGTTTTGCGGTCTAAAATTCATGACCCTTGTTTCACTCAAGGCTATGTAGAAAAGTACCAGTCTGGTCGCGTTGTCGCAATCAACAATATTTATGAGTCTAGTTTGGCTGATTGTCACATTAATCTGCTCGAATCTTTTGGTGTGAAAGCAAATTTAGTAGCACCAATTATTAAAGATGAGCAGCTATTTGGCTTGTTAATTGCACATCAGTGTGCTGAACCTCGTGATTGGCAACAATCTGAGATTGATTTATTTGCCCAGATAGCCATGCAAGTAGGATTTACTCTCGATCATGCTAGACTCCTGCAAGCGTATCAAGCTGCTGAAGCTAAGTAGGTGGGCATAAATATTTGTCGTTGGGATCACATTTCCTCCATTGTCTGAATCACAGATTGATACGGATTACTAGATTACACGGATGATTAAATCAGTGAACAGTCAATAGTTATAAGTTATCACGGTTTTAGTCGGGGATTTGAGAGAGACTGAAACATACCACTTGTTAGAAGTGGGGGACTCTGAATCCCAATTGACTTACAATTTTTAACTGAGAACTGTTGAAATGACGTAGATA
>NZ_JABXKI010000335.1 GCF_017115095.1 Nostoc sp. NMS4
TGACCGACAAGTTGTTCCTATTGGTCGCGCGATCGCCAATACGCAAATCTACATTCTAGACAAGTATCTGCAACCAGTACCCGTCGGTGTACCAGGAGAATTACACATTGGTGGTGCAGGGATAGCAAGAGGCTACCTCAACCGTCCAGAGTTGACAAAAGAAAAATTCATCCTTAACCCTTTTAGCGATGAACTAGATTCCCGCCTTTATAAAACTGGTGATTTAGCACGTTATTTACCGGATGGCACAATTGAATACCTGGGACGTATTGACAACCAAGTAAAAATACGCGGTTTCCGTATCGAGTTGGGAGAAATTGAAGCACGGTTGAGCCAATATGAGGATGTGCAGACGTGTTGTGTCATTGCTCGTGAAGACACGACTGGGGATAAACGCTTAGTCGCCTACGTAGTGCCGCATCAGCACTGTACACCGACAATTAGCGAACTGCGACATTTCCTCAAAGCAAAGCTGCCAGAGTATATGGTACCCAATGGTTTTGTGATGTTGGAGTCTTTGCCACTAACTCCCAGCGGCAAAGTAGACCGCCGCGCATTGAAAGCACCTGATTTACACAGCAGTAACTCAGACAAATTTGTTGCACCACGTAACCAATTAGAACTGCAACTAACGCAAATCTGGTCAAAGATTTTGAAAGTTGACAAGGTGGGAGTACAAGATAATTTCTTTGACCTCGGTGGTCATTCCCTTTTAACTCCTTACTTAATGGCTCAAATTAAACAGCAGTTTGGTAAAGATATTGCGATCGCCAGCCTTTACCAAAATCCAACTATTGAACAGTTGGCAACTATTGTGCAAGCGGATTCGGATTCCTCAATTTGGTCTTCCTTAGTAGCAATTCAGCCGAACGGTTCCAAGCCACCTTTGTTTTGCCTTCCAGGAGCTGCTGGTACTCCTTTCTACTTATATGACTTAGCCCGTTGTCTAGGTTCAGACCAACCATTTTACAGTTTTCAAGCAAATGGTCTTTCTGGAGGATCAGCAGCCTTTACCCAAGTTGAGGATATAGCCGCCCAGTACATTCAAGAACTAGAGGTTGTTCAACCGCAGGGGCCTTATTTTTTGGCAGGGCATTCTTTTGGCGGTAAATTAGCCTTTGAAATGGCGCAGCAGCTACTTCGCAAAGGACATAAGGTTGCTTTAGTTGCCATTCTTGATAATACAGCACCTTTTTATCAGGAAAAGCCAGAAGGTTTTGATTGGGATAATGTGAAATGGCTAGCTCAATTGGTAGGCGCAATCGAAATTATTTATGCAAAGAAACTAGATATTTCTGACGATATTCTTAAATGTTTGGTTTGGGAAAATCAACTGAAATACGTTCTAGAACGATTAAAAAATGCTGATATCTTGCCTCCCGACGATGAAATTACGCAGCTTAATAATATGGTGCAATTGCTCAAAGCTAACTCTCTAGTTAATTATGTGCCACAACAGGTTTATCCAATCCGAATTACCTTATTGCGGGCTAGCGAAACTTCCGCAGTTAAGGAGTCTAATAGTGAAGTCATTTCTGAGATTTTGCAGGATTCGACCTGGGGCTGGAGCAAGTTTTCTACCGAGCCGGTGGATATCCATTTTGTCCCAGGCAACCATGTCACGATGATGACTCAACCCCATGTTCAGGCTTTAGCCGAACGGTTGAAAGTTTGTATCGAGCAAGCACAAGCAAATATTTAAGTGCAAACATGGTTCTGAGTATCGAGTGCTATATGTAATTTCTCACTCGGTACTTATTACTTGTTATTCAGCACTAAAAAGTATTAAATCTGATTATAAAAGATTTCACCTTATTTCTAAAATATGCCAACCCAAGTTGTTCAACCTCAACCCTTAACGAATACTTTTTCAATTTTTACTCGATTTTGGAAGAATGTACAGGCGATCGCAGGGCCTTACTGGTATCCAACAAAGCCAGGGGAAAGAGCATTCTCAGATGTGATTCGTGCATGGGGAATGCTTATTCTGCTGATATTATTAATAATCGCACTTGTAGGTATAACTGCTTTTAATAGTTTCGTTAATCGTCATTTGATCGATATCATTATTCAAGAAAAGGATTATTCTAAGTTCATTAACATAGTGTGGCTTTATGCTGTTGGGCTTGTCTGCGTAACCCTCTTAGTAGGATTTTCTAAATTTGTTAGAAAACAAATCGCTCTTGATTGGTATCAATGGCTCAATAATCAGATTTTAGATAAATATTTAACCAAACGTGCTTATTATAAAATTAATTTTAAAGCTGATATTGATAACCCAGATCAACGTTTATCTCAAGAAATTGAACCTATTACTAGTAATGCCCTGAGTTTTTCAGCTACTTTCCTAGAAAAAGTACTGCAAATGACGACTTTTTTAACAATTCTCTGGTCAATTTCCCAACAGATCGCTGTTGCTCTGTTTGTTTATACGATTATAGGCAATTTGATTGCTGTTTACTTGAATCAAGAATTAAATAAGATTAATCAAGAAGAACTGGAATCTAAAGCCGACTACAATTATTGCCTAACTCATGTTCGGAACCATGCTGAATCGATAGCTTTTTTTCGCGGAGAAAATCAAGAATCAAATATAATTCAACGAAGATTTAATAACATCCTAAAAAGTGCAAAGCGCAAAATTAATTGGGAGAGAAATAACGAAATTTTTAACAGAGGATATCAGTCTGCTATCGAATTTTTTATATTATTAGTACTTGCACCTTTATATATTAGTAATGAAATTAATTTTGGACAAGTTGGACAAGCTACTTTAGCTAGCTACCTTTTTGCTACTGCTCTGGGAGAATTAATAGCTGAATTTGGCACTTCTGGAAATTTTTCTAGTTACGTTGAGCGTTTAGCTGAGTTTTCAGATGCATTGGAAGAAGTCACTAAACAACCTGAGAATCTGAGTACTGTTAAAACAATAGAAGAAAACTATTTTGCTTTTGAGAATGTCACCTTACAAACACCAAACTATGAGCAGGTGATCGTCGAAGATTTGTCACTTTCTGTTCAACGTGGAGAAGGTTTATTGATTGTTGGGCCTAGTGGTCGAGGCAAAAGTTCTTTGTTGAGAGCGATCGCTGGTTTGTGGAATGCGGGGACTGGTCGTTTAATGCGACCTCCTCTAGAAGAAGTGTTGTTTTTGCCCCAACGTCCTTACATAATTTTGGGAACTTTACGCGAACAATTACTCTATCCTAATACAAATCGTCAAATGAGCGATCGAGAACTCAAAGAAGTTTTGCAACAAGTCAACTTGCAAAACTTGCTAAGTCGAGTCAATGGCTTTGATACTGAAGTTCCTTGGGAGAATATATTATCTTTGGGAGAACAACAACGCCTTGCATTCGCACGACTGTTAGTTACTCATCCTAGCTTCACTATATTAGATGAAGCAACCAGTGCCTTAGATTTGAATAATGAAGCAAGTTTATATCAACAGTTACAATCAACTCAAACAACTTTTATCAGTGTTGGACATCGGGAAAGCCTGTTGGATTATCATCAATGGGTTTTAGAGCTTTCACAAGATTCCAGTTGGCAACTTTTAACTGTGCAGGATTATCGGCTTCAAAAAGCAAAAGAAATTGTCATCACTCCTACCCAAAAAGCTGAAATCAAAATAGATGATTTTTCTAACGAAGAATCCCAAATCCAACCAGAAAGAGCAGTAGAAATAGACACAATAGAAGGGCTTTCTCATCAGGAAATGCAGATGTTAGCTAATTATTCAATTGGTACCATTAGAAGTAAGGCAAGCAAAGGCCAATCCATCACTACTAAAGAGGGCTTAACCTACCGCTATAACAAAAACCCAAAGATATTGAAATGGGTAAGACTTTAGCACCATATTTTCAACTAATTGCATTATCCTTGTTTGTCTGGTGGTAGCGATGAGCCTGTAGTCTAGAGATTCAATTTTAAAATTATTTAATAAATTAAAAACTGTATGAGTTACTAAAGCAAAACGTCAAAAAGTAAATTTAAGACCAGTTTTAAATTTGAGTATGTTCAGGCTTTTTATTATGAGGTAATAATAGCATTTTCTTGATTTAGAATAATTGCCCTTATCATTTTAATTTATCAACCGATGTTTGTTTGCTACCGAGACTTAGACTAGTACCCGATGTTAAACTGTAAAATCATGGTTTTTACATCTATGTTTCCAGGTGCAAAACATGAGGTTCAAAATTCTTTGTCATTTTTTAGTTCAAAATATAACTTACTTTTTTATTAACTGTCTTAACTATCTCAAAAATTTACTTAAATGTCTTAACTTTCCTTGATTTTAATTTTTAGGTAAGAGAAGATAAGTCTGCAAATGATATTGTGATTAACTTTGGGACTATTTTTTCTTGAGCGATTGCTCTTGATTTATCTTAAAAAAACAAAAAAATTTGCTTTGTTTATAGTTTAATTTAAACGCAATCAAGAGAAAGCTCGGCATATAGCATAAAAATTAGGAATCAGCTATTTTCTAAGAGTAATGAAAGACGTGCGATCGCCATCAGAGAATCCAAGTAAGCATAAGAGAGTTAAAACTTAAGTAACAGTAAAAATAATGGTAATCATAGTTAAATCATATCAGAATATTGTTGTGTTTAAATATAGTATCGGTTACAAAAGTACAAGTATCCCTATTTATGGGAATTGACTTGACCATGAGATATCAGGTCGGTGGTAGCCTGAAGTATGATGACTCTACATATATTGTCCGTCAAGCAGACGAACAACTTTATACTGGATTAAAAACAGGAAATTTTTGTTACGTCTTAGATTGCCACCAAACAGGTAAATCATCTCTACTACACCGGACTATTAAGCGCTTAGAAAAAGAAAATTATATATGTGTTTATCTAAATTCATTCCTATTAGGTACTAATCAAATTACACCTATACAATGGTATAAGGGCATTATTATCAGCTTGTTGCACAAGTTAAATCTGACAAAACAGGTCAACTTTGAAAGTTGGTGGGAGCAACAATCAGAACTTGAACCTGTACAACGACTGTATCAATTTGTTGAACAGGTGTTGCTGAGAGAAGTTCAAAATAATCGCATTTTCATCTTTATCGATAATATTAATAGCCTGCTAAGTTTGAATTTTCCGGTCAACGATTTTTTTATCTGGATTTGTTACTGTTATGAGCAGCAAGCACACAACCCAAGTTTTCAACGCTTGGGTTTTGCTTTGTTTGGTGTAGCCAGTCCATCTAACCTAATTGTTGATCGACATCGAACGCCCTTTAACATTGGTCAAGCGATTAATTTATGTGACTTTCAATTACATGAAGCTATGCCTTTAGCTGAAGGTTTAGAAGAAGTAGTCAGCCAGCCACGGGCAATATTGCAGCATATTATTCATTGGACAAAAGGACAGCCGTTGCTCACGCAAAAGCTTTGTCAGTTAGTTGTGCAAGTTGCTTTAGAAAGTTATAAGGAACCGATTACCATACCGAACGGTACTGAAGGATATTGGGTAGAACAATTGGTGCGATCGCACATTATTCAACATTGGGAATTCCAAGATGAACCTGAACATCTCCGTACCATAAGAGATCGCTTACTTTTTGATGAACACAAAGCAGGAAAGTTATTAAATATTTATCAACAGGTGTTACAAGTAGAGGAACTAAGGAATAGCAACCCGATAGATAACTTGATACCAGCTGATAATAGTGAAGAACAGATAGCACTGTTGCTATCTGGTTTGGTGGGAAATTATAACGGCTATCTGAGAGTTAAAAATCCGATTTACCGGAGTGTTTTCACTCCTCAATGGGTATTAAGACAGTTAGAAAATCTTCACTTTTCTTGGTAGGGGCTAGTAATCAGAATACATCTGTTAGATAAGTTTAGATAAGTTCTGCATTGCTTGTCTGATAAATAAGTATAAATTGCCACTAAATCATACATCATCTAGTCGTATATCTTTGGACTTTTATTGTGCATAATTTCTGCTAATTTTTTAACCAAGTCGTTATTGCAGATAGTTCCACAACTCTTAATACTTAGTATTTAAAGTTTTACTAAAGCGATAATATTTTTGCACTACTCCAACAAGAAGTAATAAATTATACAAGCTAAAAATATTGCATCATTTAATCACATTTGTACAAATTCAAGTGAATACAAGGGCTTCATTTCTCCAGACAGTTTTTGCAAGATAACCTCAAAACAGCGAGTGGAAAAGTAGGAAAAGTGGGAAAAGTAGGAGAAATAGATAATTGATGTCAGTGTTTACTATCAAGCTAGTATAATGTAACTTAGTTTATTAGAGTTCCAATGGATTTAAAAAAAATGAAATAACACTGTATCAAAAATTGCTACGTTAAATCTCAGTTTCAGTAGGCAAATAGAAAAAATTATTGCTGGTGACACTCATTTATAATAAATACTTGGAACAGCAATGTATAAAAATAAACGCAACCGAGGAGTTGTACTAACTTACATAGGAATTAAACGCTTACAATCAGCAATTCTTTCTGTGGAGGTAGTAGAAAATAAAGGCGAACACTTGAGTTTAGAAGAAATAAGCTCGCGCATTAATGTTTCTAGTAGAACTTTGAGTAAATTATGGTCTTTAAGCGAATGTGTAGATCAAAAAACTATAAAACTCTGCTTTAGCGCTTTTAATCTAGAATTACACAGCGAAGACTATACCATAGTCAATAAAGCAAATGAGACTGAAATATCTGAATTATTGCCTACTGCAAATATAGAAAAAGATTTATCTCAACGTTCTAAATTAACCTCATTCGTCGAAGAACATCACACACAAACTGAACAGATAGAAAATCTTTGGTCATACCCGGATAGACCTGTACCTTTAGATTCTCACTTTTATATTGAACGTCCTCCACTAGAGAGAAAGGTTTATCGAGAAGTAACTACTAGTGGCTGCGTGATTCGGATTAGATCCCCCAAACAGATGGGTAAAAGTTCTCTTGTGTTGCGGCTTTGTGACTTTGCACAGAAACTTGGATATCAGACTGTGAATCTGAATTGCTACCAATTTGATAGTGAGTGTTTAACTGATTTAAATAAACTGTTGCGTTGTCTTTGCTGGAAAATTGCAACAGGGTTAGGTATTGACCCCAGCCTCAAAGAAAAATGGAATGAAGAAATTGGCTACAACTTAAGTAGCGGCTTCTACTTAGAAAACTATTTACTCGTTCAATGTCAAAACCCAGTGGTTTTGGTATTGAATGAAGTTGACCGTTTTTTTGAATATCCTCACATTTGTCAAGAGTTTTTTGCTTTGTTGAGGTCATGGTGTGAGGAAGCACGACACAATCCCAACTGGCAAAAACTGAGGTTAGTAATGGTTTACTCAACTGAAGACTACATCTCTATGGATGTTAACCTCTCTCCTTTTAATATTGGTCTACCTATTCGTCTGAACGATTTTACTCAACCACAAGTAGAAGATTTAGCTAGGCGGTATGGTTTAGACTCGTTTAAAGCTAAAGATTTTGCCCAACTGATGTCATTAGTAGGAGGACATCCAGCACTAATTCAGATTAGTTTGTACTATCTTAGGTTTCAAGAAATGACTCTGCAAGAAATAATAGAGGATGCGATCGCTAATGGTGGCATCTACCGCGATCATTTATGGCGACACTGGATCAAACTGCAAGAAAATCCTAGAATGGCAAAGACCTTTGCTGAAATTCTGGCAGCAAAGCAAGATATTTCTCTTAATCCCATTGACACTTACAAGCTTGAAGGTTTGGGATTAATTCGCTTTGAGGGCGATCGCGTCTTACCCCGTTACGGACTCTACCAGTCCTATTTTGCAAAACAGCTATCCACAATTGTTTAATAGAGCAACACTAAGGCACTCACTCAATATCAAGTACCGCGTAGGCGCAGCCCGCCGTAGGCATCGCACTAGTATAAGATCATTGGTGACAAGTTAAGCCTATTATAGGATAGTTTGTGTCTGTGACAACTCGGTGAACTACCAATTTGAGCCAATTTCAATACATCGCCCGGTTTTTAGGGAATAGAATTTGCGATCGCTTATTCCCGGTATGATAGCTCTAGATGTTGTCGCCCGTGCATTATTAAAGTTGTCCCTATGATTGCAGCCAAAACACACACTCGCAGACACTGGGAACTGTTTGAGGTTTACAAAGCTAAGGTTGCTATCAGAATGGAGCCTGAAGAGTTCCTAATGAAGAAGTTTTAGAGTATAACTGCAAAGTGCGATCGCTGTTTGTATTGCTAACTCCCATCAGTTCTTTTATAGTTAGTGCTTGTGAGGTAACAAACCCTGTAGCTGTACAACATTCAAATGCTTAAGTGAGTAATAAATAAAACTTTTCAAACAACCTCTGAAAGTCAGAAGTGAAAAATTTGTTAAAAAAGATTTTTTAAGGGAAAAAGCGCGTGGAATTTAAATTGCCAGTGGAACGGGTAATTAAGACTTTAAAAGAAGATTTACCGACACTTTTTCAAAAAGACATCTCTTATGACATTTATACACAAGATATCTATTTTAAAGACCCAGTGAATACATTCAAATATAAATTTAATTATCGCATTATATTTTGGACTTTACGATTTCATGCTCGGCTATTTTTTACCCAAATTTACTTTGATGTACATGAGGTTTATCAGTCAGCCGAAGACACGATTTTAGCAAAGTGGACAGTGCGGGGAGTGTTGCGCGTTCCCTGGAAAGCAGGGTTACTTTTTAATGGCTATTCAACATATAAACTCAATCAAGATAATTTGATATACGAGCATATCGACACCTGGGATAGAAAGCCAGGGGAGATTTTACAGCAGTTTTGGCAAAGGGAAGTAAATTAGATAATTTATAGTAATCCGAGAGGCTGAGATCCCGACTTCTTCAAGAAGTCGGGGATCTTTTTATTCAGTATTTCTTCTATGCTTTCTTGGTAGGTGCATTGATTGCTCGTGCATCTATAATATTTTGCGATACGTTCGGGATAAACCAATTCACTTCGCCGCTTTTCAAGATTTTAGTACCAGCTTCCTTGAATTCAATCGCCCCAGTATCTGGATTTGTTTTCAAAACTAAATTAGTTCCATTTGGAACCTTAATCACAAAACCACCTGCCAATTCTTGCCCTTGTTTGTCTCTTCCCAAAATTAAGGCTGTAGCGTCATTTGGTAGATAAACTCCTTTACAATTCCATCTATCTTTAGTTGTCTGGCCATTACCAAGAAAATACAGTGCAGCCCCCTTGGAATATTCATCATCCTCAATACCTGCTTCTGGCCCATAGATAGCCAGAGTCTTACCTGTTTGATTACTACACTGACCCCAGTCGATTCCTGACTCAAAAGCATATTGTTGCAACTCTAACTCGTTAATTTTCTGGTCGATTTGCTCTGGTGTATAGCCCTCTAATTGAGTTTGTGTTTTTTCCGCCTTTTTCAAAAAATTCACTTGTTGAGTCAGTGTTATGTAATCAGGGTTTTTGCTATATTTAGGGCGATCGGCTAGCGAAGGTTGAGCAAATACTAAACTTGCGAAGAATACAACCACCATCAAAATGTATCTGAAGCTTTTCATATTTTTGTCCTAATTTTTTACAAATGGGGCGAGGCGTTACGAATTTCATCGTAACGCACCCGAGAGTACCTAATTTAGCTATATCTGTAGTCAGTAGTAAAATTATCGATTAAGTTTTAAATAACACAAAAAATATCTTGGCATCTTGATATACATAATAAAAATGAGGAATTAAATTTGACTATTTTAGAATTTTCATTACTAATTTGGATTGGTTCATTTAGCGCCGGCTTGTTAGGGGCGCTAACTGGGTTAGGGGGTGGAGTAGTAATTGTTCCCTTATTAACTTCAGTATTTGGCGTTGATATTCGATACGCCGTTGGTGCTTCACTGGTATCTGTAATCGCCACTTCTTTGGGTGCAGCGTCTACCTATATTAAAAAAGGCTATACCAATTTACGATTGGGAATGTTTTTAGAAGTAGCGACAACCATTGGTGCGATCGCAGGAGCAATTATTGCTACTTTTGTCTCTGTAAAAGCCCTAACTATGGTTTTAGCGATCGTCCTGATTTATTCAGCATACCTTTCACAACGACCCAGAATCGAACATACTGAAGATGAAGCAGCAGATGCGATCGCAAATTATCTAAAACTGAATAGCAGTTATCCAACTCCTGATGGAGTGATGTCTTACCAAGTTCATTCAGTACCAATGGGGTTTGGTGTGATGTTAATAGCTGGGGTACTTTCTGGATTGCTTGGTATTGGTTCGGGGGGATTCAAGGTATTAGCGATGGATCAAATTATGCGTCTACCTTTCAAAGTTTCTACTACCACTAGCAATTTTATGATCGGCGTGACAGCAGCAGCATCAGCCGGAGTTTACCTAGCACGAGGCTACATCGATCCGGGGCTATCCATGCCAGTTATGTTAGGAGTATTACCTGGTGCTTTTTTGGGCGCACGAATCCTAACAGGTGCGAAAACGCAGATTTTAAGAATTATCTTCAGTGTTGTGCTGGTGCTAATGGCTTTGAAGATGGTCTACAACAGTTTAATAGGGGGACTGTAGAATGTATAAATTTAATAGTAGCTTTCGCTGGCCATTCCTAGCACAGCCAGATCGGGAAGTGGTTACACTAACCTTACCGCAGGAAAATCCAGACTCTAATATCGAACAATTAAAAGAGCAAAATACTAGCACAGTAACACAATTGCCTAATGAATGTGAAATTGATGCTAACAATAACGTCACAAAAACATCAAGTGAGCAGCAATTAGAATATTTGCTGAGTAACCTGATGAAATATGGTGTTTTGATAGCTAGTGCTGTGGTTTTGCTGGGGGGTATACTTTACTTAATTCATCATGGTAGTGAACCTGCGGGATATCACTTTTTTCGGGGAGAACCATCAGAATTTCGCTCACCAGTAGGTATAGTAAAAGCAGTTTTATCAGGTAGCGATGCCTACGGCGGGCTACGCCTACGCAGCATTATTCAACTTGGACTATTATTACTAGTCGCTACTCCAATTCTACGAGTTTTTATTTCCCTATTGACTTTTTTACTCCAGCGAGAATTTATTTATGTAATTATTACTTTATTAGTAATGGCTAGCCTAACTTACAGTCTTATCGGAGCATACTATTAGTAATATTTTCCAAGGTTAAAAGGTAGTATTTGCCTTTTAACCTTCACCTAAAAGTATTAGTTCGACTTTATCCAAAATTAAGAACTTGTTTTTGGATAAAGTCGAACTTAGTCTGAAGTCAGAAAAATAAATTTATTTCTGATATGATGTCCGCCAAATCAACCATAATAAACAGTTTGTAGTGGGGACTTCAGTCCCCAAAGCCAGGACTAAAGTCCTTACTACAAACATTTTTTATTCAGCTTGATTAACCGAACATGATATGACTTATTACGAACCTTGCAAAAGCTCATTAATTGAACTTATACTCTGTGTTATTTGTTCTGTCAGAGAAGTTCTTAATAAATCCAGGTTTACTGCTGAAAAATTGAGTAATCCTAAAGCATATAATAGGCTCGAAACACCAATAAATAAAGCCAACACTCTCCCAAAAAAACCAGGATTGATTTCAATAAAAGCTAACTTAGATTGCCCAATGACAGCAATCGTTATAAAAACAATTCCTGCTATTAAAAAAGTGCTATTTGGAGTTAAATCTGTCATTTTTCGATTAAGATGCCTCAGCACTTTTATTGTAGCTAATTATTTAGTTAAAATTTCTGCCTCTGTGTAAATGCAAAAACCTAAAAATTTTGCAACTCAACATCCACCCCAGCCTAATGAGGCTCTTTCTGGCTATTACAGTATCGGTGTTAGAACTCATCGTGTGCTATGATTTAAAAAGATATATTTTATTTTGAAACTTACTTGAGCCATAAATAGGGTTGATTCTCTCAAGTATGTATAAATTGTTCTATGTTTGCTCAGATACTCAAAGAAAAATCTAGATTCTGCAAGAAGCAAACTAACTAATGTGTCTCTGCTAGAAATCAGATATCGTGAAGTTGCAGCTGATTTAAACCTCAATTTTGCTTTTTACTATTTTGCTGAGACTATGCAGTGGTAAAAATTTCAGCATCAAAAAGCCAAGATATCATCACTCGTGTACTAGACGTTGATTTAGTTTATATATTAAACTACACTAAGACGATTGGAATAGTGGTTTTTTTATGGAAAGCGTCCAAAACGTTAGTCAAGAGTTGAATGTAACAAGAGACACAGCACTAGAAGAATTACAACAGTCTACTCCGGTAGAGTTCAAAAAGGACATTTTCAAAAAACTCAGAGGTGGATTTTTTGTAGTACTAGGATATTTATTATCACCACTATGTTGGTGGAATGACCTACTATTTAATCTGCCAATCGCTTATGGTTTTGGGTATGTATGTAGTTTACTTTCCCCAAAATTACTTCTACCTGGTTCAATTATTGGATACTGGCTCTCTAATATTGTGGGAATTCTCTTGATACAATTTGGTTCTAAGGACTTTTTTCAAAAAGAACCTCAAGAGCATAACCTCAAAAAAGAATTGTTTACAGGTTTAATTTCTTCAACAGTTTATACCCTGTTGATTATGCTGTTGATCCAATTGAAGATTCTTGATTCTCCCATTTTATTCTCCAACAGTTAACTTAGCTTATCAAAACAGAATACACGCGTCAGTCGCCAGAATGGGCTAAACCTTAGCTATCCGCTAACAGAATGAATTTTGAACGAAAAAGCGGATAATGCCGACGGCAAGCGAGTCCGCGTCTTGATTCTGACTCCTGTTAGCGATAGCGGGGCGTTTAGCCCATTCTGACTCCTTAATTCTTCTTCAAGGCGATATTTTAGCGGGTTTCAAGTTTCTGGCTTTGTAAAAC
>NZ_JABXKI010000424.1 GCF_017115095.1 Nostoc sp. NMS4
CTTGGCAAGAGCCAATTCAAGTTGCAAAAACGAAAAAGACTTGGTATACATTATGGCTTGGCAAAAAAACATATTACGAAACTGAATATAAAACTCGTTCTAGTGATAATGCCACAATTCCTAGCATAGAAGATTTATTAATTGGTTGGCAAGTTCAGGCGAAACAGGCAGAACTGGAAATAGTAAAAGAAATTGCAAGTTGGTTTTTACAACAGAGTGGTTGCGTAAAAAAAAATGTAGATAAAATTCAAAAGGACATTCTTGACCGTTATGAAGAAAGGCTTGATACAGCACACAGAGAGATTACTATAGATTATGAGATGCAAAAAAATGTCTGGCAACCTATGCAACAAAAAGCTATAAGTCTTATGGAAGATTTTAACAATTTAGGACAATCCTTAAAAGAGGAGCTTTAGATTAAAAGTGGTAAATCGTTATTTACAAGATTTAGATGATGTTTTTTATTATGTATATCCTTGCATAAAAGATTTAGACTGTGGGGTTTTACATAAGGTGTTGTACATAATACTTGATAATGAACCCGAAAAGGCCGAATATATTAGTAATAGATACGGTATTACAGAATCAGCAACAAAACATGATGACCAAGTAATTCTTGATAGTCTATCAAATAACCCATTTAGAGCAATGCCTAAACTTTTCAATTCTGACACCAAAGAACTTTTTTTAATTGTAGTAGTAGCTTGTCTACTTGTTGGCTCAATTGGATATATTCAATTTATTCAAAGGCGAAAAAATAAAGAAAGAGGAGGTAATGCCAAAAATATACAACAATCGGTAGCTGTATCTTTACAACCTTTAGCACCTACTCAACAATCACTCACTGTAGCTTTGTGTCTTGTTGTACCTGCCTACGTAGTAAATAAATTAAAAGAGCAATATCCAATCGATGCTGATGAAATCGAAAACCTCATAGATAATGCCTCCTATTTTCTTTGTACAAAAGTTGCTGATGCTGAATTAGTAAAACAGCGTCTAGATTTGATAGAGGAAAATATTTTAACTGTTGGCGAACGAAGAGAAGTTTACGTCAGAATTCATATTGCTGATGGACAAGAAATGCTTGATAAGACAGTTCCATATATTTTAAAGAGAAATCTACCATCTCACCGTCAAGGAGTTGTTAAACAATTAGCTTGTCTTGGAGATTTATCTGGCTTAGAAAAATTTAACCGTGTATAAGGAGCCTTCAAATGGATTGGAAAACAGCATCTTCTTACTATGAGGCTCGTTTAAGTGAAGCTCTAAACGTACAGAGACACGCGGTTAATTTAGCTAATTTACCTCAAGCCGAAATTCCATCTCAATTAAAAGCAATACTTTTACAAGAAGCAGAACCAGCCCGTCGTCAACTTGAAAGGCTGAAAAAGCGAGAGTTTCGCATTGCAGTTGTCGGTTTAGAAAAAGCGGGGAAAAGTACTTTTATTAATGCCTGGTTAGAATGCGATTTACTTCCAGCCAAGGGAGGAAGGTGTACATTTACAACAACGCAAATTTATTCGGTTGAAAATGACACCGAGCAAAAGCTTGAAGTACAAGCGAAAACGGAAGAACAATTTATCAATTTATTAAACGAGCTTGAAACAGCAAAAGCCCAAGAAGATATCAAAACTATCCGAGAAAATGAAATTACTTTGCAGCAAGTAAGAAGAGAAGGTAATCGGACTTTTCCATTTACTCGTTTAGACGATATCAGGGAATCACTTAAGAAGTATGTAGCAGATGAAAAGTATGCTCATGCTGTTTTAGAAGCGAGACTTTATACTAACAAACTTGCCCAAGCTGAAGGTATTGTATTTTATGATGTTCCTGGTTTAGATTCAGGTTTAGCAAAGCACGTTGATGAAGCCAAGGAAATGCTGTCAGATTGCGATGCTGTAATATTAGTACAGCGTTTTACTAGCCTGAGAGAGAAGGAACTAGAAATCATCAAATTCACAGAACTTGGTGATAAAAACATTACCGTTGCTGATAAACTTTTTGTATTTTTAAGTCGTATTGACTCCTTAGCTACTCCAGAAGCACTTAAAACTCATATTGAAGAAGCATCTCAAGATTGGTTTAAACGTGCCAAACTTCCACGGGAACGTATTATATATGGTTCGGCGGGAGCATATCTACTTTTGAATGGATTAGCTGGAGAACAGACAAGGTTAGAGATTGGTGATACAAGTAATATCCAAGCCCAGTTAAAAAGATTAACTGGAATTATCGATGATGAAACTTTAAATAAGAAAGGTACTGGAATTCCAGAAATAAAAGAAAAAATATTTAATTATATTAATACTGAACGTGTATTTATATTAAAAAAGAGATGCGAGGCTTCTATAAATACAATCTTAACTACCTCGGAAGAAATTTATAAATTAGTTAGCAAACGTTATTCTGAAAACCCTGAAGAAGCAAAACGCTTTGAAGAAGACCGTAGACGAGTTTTGTTTAGCGAATGGTGGAATTATAGATGGGAAGAGAAGAAAGCTGATCTCCAAAAATTTTATGACTCTTCTGTTGCTAATAACTCTCTCGATAATTTAACGGCTAATTCTGCAACCAGCCTCGCAAAATTTAAAGAGAGATATCTACAAATTGTCGCCAGTGAAATCCAAAAACTGAAAGCAGAAGTATTTATAAAAAAAGATATTATCTTTGCTGCCAACTCATTCCCACAGTTTGACCGCATGAAAGCTAATTTCGCTTGGCGTGAAGATTTATATGGCGACATTAGCAAGCTTTTATCTTCTATAGCCCGACAACTCGCTCTGGAATTGAAAGATGAGGCATTAAATTTAGTCGAATATATGACAAGCTTATTATGGGGCAGTAAGGAAGTAAAAGAAAGATTAATTGAAAAATCGGAAGAATACTTTTTATCTAAGCTAGAAAATAGCTTAAGTGTCCTATTTTTACGTTTTGCCCGTCCAGTAGCAGAAGTATTAATTCGCGCTCCACTTAATAGCGATGCCCGCGATAAAATTGCTAAGAGTCTTGGTGTAGACATTGAAATAGTTGATAACTATTACACGGGAGAAGAAGCCGCTTTTCAAGTCCTCAAAAGATACGCAAAATATGGTTATAAATTACTCTATAATCCTGAGATAAGGCAACAAGTTTTAGGAATAAAAGGAATCGTAGCACCGATTATTAATGTTGTCACACAAATTACTATAGATGTTTCCAGCGAATTTAAATCTCCCCAAGACGATGTAACATTTGAAGTTGAAAATGATATCAATGTTTTTGAAGAATACTTGCGTGCTGCAATTTTTGAAGCAGCAGGTTTTGAATCGTACTGCATTCAAGAACTCAATGGCTTGATTGATAGTTTTAGAGAAAAGGAAGGCACATGGACGGGGATTGCCCATAATGAATGGTTGCAAGAAAATCCGCTTTTGTTGGCAGAGATACCGCCAGAATTGCGATCGCAAGAGTCTAACTTAGAAGTTAGCGATCGCTTGCGCCAATTATCTACTGCATTAAAAAAGACTCGAATGTAAGAAGTGCATAGGCGTAGACCGTCGTAGACATCGCATCCTATGATTGTTGAAGTTTAACAGATCACACTGTTCATTCCATCTCCAATCGCATCTAAAATTTACGTTATTTTACGAATGCGAATACTTTTAGATGAAATAACAGTAAAAGCTCCTAATAATTCATCTGCGTGTTCATTAATGGCATTGGCAATAATTTCTGCTCTATCATTTGAAGATAAACCGAATAATCGAATTAACACCACACCTGCTGCAATTCGACACAAACGGAAAACTAACTCACCAAAATCTTTATCTGATGTCAATAAAATTGCACTTTCATTATTAGCCAAGTTCAAAACTTCATCGTCAGGAATTCCTGGTTGCATTTCCACAACATACAAAGCTTCGTGACCATCTAGCCGTAGACGTTCAACGATTTGCCAATCTAAATTTTCGTCTCCTAAAAACTTCAAGAAGCTTTCTCAATGGTTGGATAAACCACATCAGAACGCAAAGCTTGAGCCGCAAATGCCAAAGCTGCTTTAATTCCTTCATCGCTAAGTCGCGGATGTGCTTCGAGTATTTGCTGAGATGTTTCACCCGCAGCAAGCTTTTCGAGAATTAACTCAACTGTAATACGAGTTCCTGAAATGACAGGTTTGCCCATCATTATTTTTGGATCGGATACGATTTTTTGCATGAGTTAGGATTATTTGGATAGATGATTAATTTAATATATAACTGCTTTCAACATTCTTCTACATCACCTACCAGAACACAAGGCGCGATCGCTGTTAATTACCTTCTGGTTAGTCTGCAAATAATCATGTAGTAAATCGCAACCCCGCGCCAGTAGATTTTCTAGTTGGATATCTGCCAAATTTCGGAAAATTACAGTGCCATTGCCACTACCCGCAGCCAAAGTCTTGCTGTTATGGCTGAAACTGACGCTGGTTAACTCATCTTTATCGCCTTTCAAAGCAATCAGCAACGTCCCTTCTCGGTTCCAAATCCTCACTTTGTCATCACTGCTAGCTGCCAGAGTCTTACCATCGGGGCTAAAACTGACACTGATAAAACTATCGCCATCGCCTGTGAGATTATTTAGCAATGTCCCTTCTCGGTTCCAAATCTTCACCGTGCTATCAATACTCACTGAGGCAATATTTTGACCATCAGGCGACCAAGCCACGCCATTTACCCGGCGGCTATGACCTGTTAAGGTATATAGCAATTTACCCTCTATACTCCAAATTTTCACGGTTTTATCATCACTGGCCGAGGCTAGCAACTTCCCATCAGGGCTAAAGCTTACCCAATTCACCGCTTCTTGATGTCCCTTTAAGGTGGTGATTAGTTTACCGTTACGACTCCAAAGTTTTACTGTTTTATCTTTACTAGCCGAGGCAATTACTTGACCATCAGGCGACCAAGCTACACCCAATACGGTATCATTATGACTCTGTAAGGTGTTGAGCAGTTGACCGTCAGCACTCCAAAGTTTTACTGTTTTATCTTTACTAGCCGAGGCAATTACTTGACCATCGGGCGACCAAGCTACGCCCCAAACTTGACCCTGATGCCCTGTGAATGTACGGAGTAGTTTGCCATCACGACTGAAAAGTTTTACAGTTTTGTCTCGACTCGCGGCTGCTAAGGTGCGATCGCCTGGACTAAAACTGATGCTAGTTATCCAATCATCATTATCGGCTTTGGGCTTTCGTAATAGCACATCGTCCCAATGCCAAAGTTTAATAGTTTTGTCCCGACTGGCGGAAGCAAGGGTGCGACCATCTGGGCTAAAACTGACGCTATTTACCCAATTGTTATGTCCTTTCAGGGTTCCTAGCAGCACACCTTCAGAACTCCAAAGTTTGATTGTCTCATCGGTACTTGCGGAAGCGATCGTGTTACCATCGGGGCTAAAACTGACGCTGGTAACTCCAGCACTATGCCCCGATAAGGTTCGCAGTAGCTTCCCGCCCAGATTCCACAGTTTGATTGTCTGGTCTAAACTAGCAGAAGCGATCGCTTTTCCATCGGGCGACCAAGCTACACTTTTGACTGCATCTTCATGTCCTTGCAAGGTTTTGAGTAGTTTACCATCCCGATTCCACAGTTTCACCGTCTTGTCAGCACTCCCAGAAGCTAAGGTTTGACCATCGTTTGACCAAGCGACACTCAAAACTGCACCATTATGTCCCTGCAAAGTTTTGAGCAGCTTACCATCCCGATTCCACAGTTTCACTGTTTTGTCTGTACTCGCTGAAGCAATAATCTGGCCATCTGGGCTGAAACTAGCACTATTCACCACACCCTGATGTCCTAATAAAGTAGCCAGCAGTTGACCTTCTCGACTCCAAAGTTTCACCGTTTTGTCTTGACTGGCGGAAGCCACGATTTGACTATCTGGGCTGAAACTGACGCTATTAACCACATCCTCATGCCCTGTCAAGGTTTTAACCAAGCTACCATCAGGATGCCAGAGTTTGATTGTATTATCCGCACTGGCTGAGGCAATTAAAGAGCGATCGCTGCTAAATGTAGCACTATTTACCCCAGATATATGCCCGTCCAAACGGTTATATTCTCTTACCCCGGAAACTGCTTGATAAAGCGCCGTCTGTACTTGCTCTCTTGTATAGGAATCTACCCAGATTGTTTGTTGTAATTTTCTCCCCGCTTTTAAAGCTTCTTTTAAAGCATCAATACCTTTTTGGGAAGCAAAGAGGGCTTCACTGGATGCACTGAGGGTTTTAATTTCGCTATCTACTGCTGTGACGATGGAAACACTTAATCCCAATATGGCAAGAACGGAAGCAGTCAGGGCAATTTTTAGGGAACGATTTAATTGAGCTTCACTAAGTCTTTGTTGCTTTTGACTTTCTGCGAGTTTAGCTGTTAGCTCTTTTTCTTTGAGTTCAGCTCGTAATTGCTCAATTTCTAACTGACTTAATTCTTCCCGCTTGTGTAATTCTCGCAATTCTGTTAATAAGTCTAATCCCGGTTGGGGATGAGGAGCTACCAATTTGGAACGCTGCTTATTCTGGCTAAGTTCGCTCTTAAGTCGCTCAATCTCAGCTTTACTTTGTTCTACTTTATAGCGCAACTGATTTAGTTGTACTTGTAAGCTAGATTCTTGTTGTTGTAAGTAGCGAATCAAGTCTACTAAATAATCGTGAATCAGTTGATAGCGTTCTGGTACATCAGGGAATAGTACCACTAAACCGGAGCGGACTAAAATTTCTAATACTAACTCTAATTTGTCAGCATCTTCTAACTCTGATAGCTGCGCCGCTAACTCAGCACGAGTTTTAAAAGGTCGGTTGTTACTTTCATCTGTTAATAAGTATAAAACGAGTAACGCGGCTCGTTCATTTTCTGGTCCGCAGTCTTTAATCAGTTCCTTAATATATCTTTCGATGAGTTTGTTTGGTCTATATGGTTGATATTCTTCTAAGGTAGTAATGCGCTCATCTTGAATTTGCGCTCCCACAACTTGTAATTCGATGGGGCGGACTTCTCCAAATTCTGTGGATAAATCTTCGATTAAGGCATCAATTAAAGCAGGTTCTAAATTAAACTGCGATCGCTCGGTCAATTTTTGGATAATTGCTTTCGCATATTCCGGCGAAAAATTATTTAACTGATAGCGAATATGCTTGTCGAGAATATTATTATTAATCGCTTCCAGTGCCGAAAGATGTTTAAAGTCTAACAACCGATGTAAATAATCTTCTCGCAAGGAAAGGATGACTTTGACAAAGGGTATATTGAGACAATCGCTAATAAATTTATCAAACTCTTGCTTTTTATTGCGATCGCTAGAACCAAAGAAAAATTCTTCAAATTGGTCGAAAATTAAAACTGTAATCAAATGGCGATCGGCATTTTCTTGGAGTTGTTGTAGAATACTACCGATAGTAAACGGTGTGGCAGAGTAAGGTACAGCCTCCGATTCAATGGCTACTTCTGGCTTAATATCAGCGTAAATCGCCAGGGATGCGTCACTAGACATCGCCTCACTTAAAGATTTTCCTAATTCCCGCGCCCAATCGGTATAAACTTGCAGTACCACAGGTACGGCTATTTGATCGCCAATGGCTCGATTTTGCAGGGCTGGAACTAAACCCGCCGTGACAGTAGAACTCTTACCCACGCCCGATTGACCGTGAATCACCGTCAACTTTTGATCGGCGCGGCTAATTCTGCCAATTAAGTTATTAATATCACGCTCTCGACCAGAAGCCGCAATTTCTAAAGCAACGCTGCTACTCCCTGAAGGTGACATTAACGCTGGGTTTGTCGCCTGTCTTTGGGGTTGCAAACGTCCAGCCCCAATAAAAGCCCGAAAACCGTACTGCTGCTCAACAGAACGCCGTTTCTGTCGAATGTAATAGGCTTCTAGATATCGCCCTTCTTCAAAATATAGCGATCGCAGTCTCCGCAATAAGCGAATATAACGATGGGCATCGTATTGATGGGCGCTACTTTCTAAAGCTGCTGATAGGTCTTTTGTTGCCTTATCTAAGTATTCACGAGCAACTTCTAGCTCGCCTAAATTTCGCTGTGCTTTCGCTAA
This sequence comes from Nostoc sp. NMS4, assembly GCF_017115095.1. GTDB lineage: Bacteria > Cyanobacteriota > Cyanobacteriia > Cyanobacteriales > Nostocaceae > Nostoc. The sequence continues at coordinate 8,077 of NZ_JABXKI010000424.1, forward strand.
AACTAAATAGTAAATTTGCGCCAATAATAATGGAAATAAGCAGTTATAAGGGTCATTCTGCTTTTGCGCCTCACCTAATTTCAGCAGTGATACGTGTGCTAAAATACTCGCCTGTACCCACCGCGACTGCTGTACAGCCACTTGCGCCAAAAAACCGTAGTCACAAGCTAATTGGATTTGACTACCATAAGTTTGATGTAACTCCAGAGACTTTTGAGCAACTGTCTGCAATTCTTCCCACTCTTGCAGATATTGCAAAACCTCAGCGAGTTGATTAATAAATCCAGCAACTATATCTAAACGCCCAGCTACCTGCAAAATATTCAAGCATTGCTGAAAATAAGATTTAGCAGTATACCAATGGCGGCGGTTTTCTATTTGATTTTGCTCTGCAAAACGGCAATAACACAACCCAATATAAAACAGCAAAATTCCCTGTCGCAGCAGTAGGGGTGATGGACGATTAGGAGGCGTAGACGAAGAAAATACCCCCTCATCTCCCTCAGTCTTTTTATTCAATTTTGAATTTTGAATTTTGAATTTTGAATTGATTTCCCCTGCTTCCCCGCTCTCTGCCAACTTTTCCCAAACTTGTAAGCTTTGCTGAAAATGGCTTAAACCTGTATTGATGCGATCGCTAATATAATTATCTAGACCAAAAACAAATTCTAAACTAGCGTGTAATTCTGGCTCTAAGGTAATACCACGATTGTGTAACTCTTTAATCGCAAAGTGGAGTTCATAGCTATGCTCCCAGACTTGCTCGACAGTGGAATAATGCTTGGCAACTTGAGGCGGTTGATGTTGTGTAGTATCGTTTAGTAACACCGTGGCAAATAAAGAGTCAGTTTCCTGTTGCAAAAATTCCAGCAGTGATTGAGTTGTCATCTCAAACCGAATCGGTGTCGCCGCCCAACTAGCAAAATCTGGTGCTAAACGGGCTACCTTTTGCAATATTTCCTCGTTCACCCACACAATCATCGGAAATGAGTGACGTTTGCGAAATTCATCCCGAATATGATTGATAGAACTCAGTAAATCGTCGAGTCCATCTACTGACTCTAAACCCAAAATCATCAACGCCGATGGCGGATTAGCTTCGGTTAAGAGTTGTAAATGAATACTTGTGTAAAGACTTCTGGCATTATGCGGTAGAATTACCTTTTGAATATGGTGTACTCCTGAAGAGAGTTCTTCGAGTCGTTGCAGCATTCGCTCTTGCAAAACTCGATAATTGCAGCACACCAAAACTAGGGAAAATTGACCGCTCGAAAGGGTAATTGCTCTCCCCAGACTCCGTAAAGCCCGCTCATTAGCTGCTGTTATATCTACTTGTGTGTGTCCTTCAACCATGACTTAAATTTTTCTGTCTCTGCTAAAACTGGGTTGACGGCAAACCAAGCTCCCTGATGATCGCGGTACTCAAATACAAATAGACTTCGCAAAAGGGTATGGTATTCTATATCACCTCTAACTCGTTGCTGTTGCACCACCTGAAAGATTAATTCCCACTCATGGGGGTCGATGGCGTTAGCTCGGTAATCTCGCTGTCTTTGAATCACCAATTCGACACATTCCCGTTCAAAGGGTGGATCTTGTTCTCGCAGACAGTCAAACAGTAAACCCAGTAAGTCGCGCACATGACCACCACTCATCAGGCACAATCGATCTAAGGTTTCCAGACTATCAAACACCTCTGTAATTAAGCCTAACCGATCGCTAGGTAAAATGTCTGGAAAAGCTCTAGCTAGCACCATTTGCCGCATCATTGCTAGCCCTTGGGGAAAAATCTCGCCAGAGCGCAAACGCACAGGTATCATCGGTAAAACTTTTGGTGCAACTCCACCGCCCAAACGATGCTGGAGTTCGGCGCTATCGTTAGAGAAAGTCAGGGCTAGAGGAATAGTGTAGACTACATGACAATTCAGTTTGCGTAATTGTTCGCCACGCTGAATAAATAAATATTCTGGCAGCGATCGCCCCGATGGTAAAGGTCGAATTGCAACTCTATCCAAGTTATCAACAATCACCACCAGTCCTTTTTTACCCCTGGTTTTCAGTTCCTTGGTGGCACGTTCTAGCAATTCTTGATTAATTGACTGTAAAATATTTGCGGTTCGTGGTTCTAGATAATCTCTTAACCGCCGCCGCAATTGGGGACTTTCTTTAGTTTTCGCGGTAATTTTGGCAATCCCCACAGACAACTCTGCTTCTACCCCAAGGTCAATTGGCGTTTGCAGAAAATCGACAATTTCGCTAAACAACTTGGTAAAGTAGGTAGGTTTGAGCCTAATTTTCATCGCTTCTAGGCTTTCACTCACCTGTCCAGCAATCGCCAACAAAATATCGGTAACATCCACATCGGCCATTTCTAAGACATGGGTAGACTCAAAGTAAACTACATGAAATTGCTGCACTTCTAACTCAGCTTTCAGGCGCAACAACTCTGTTGATTTTCCACAGCCGAGATGTCCGGTAAATAGTTGACAGGTTGGGATATCCGGCGATATTCTAGCGATCGTGCGCTGCAAAGCTTCGATGATTTTGCCACCCCGCACCGCAGCAAAATCGATATAGTACCTGCGATCGCTAGGGTTTCCTATAATTAGAGGTCTGCTCGGATTGCAAGCCTGATAAAATCTTTCTAAATCTAGGAGCATAACTAATCAAGTTCACTCAGGAATGGGGACGCAAAAATTTACTAGATAAATATATTGATTTTAGGTAATTTATGCCTTATTTTAATCAAACTACTAACTAAACTAGCAGCATTCAGGATAATTGTTTATATCTATGTTCGATATAGCACATATTAATGGTGATGTTTTAGGGAACTCCAAGAAATAAATTATCCAATATTGTGGGGTGGGCAACATGAGCGCCTAGTCTATAGTGCGGGCAAGATGCCCACCCCACAAGAATTAATTGGATATTTTTTTATTTGTCAGTCCCTTAGTTAAAGTAAGCAAAAGTACTACTATAAGTACAAAGAGCAGAAATATCTAATATTTAATAAGGTACTCTTATGAATAATAAAAATATCTAACAAAAAAAAAGGTACTATTAAGTACAATTTTGTCGCTCTCTGAACTCATAATCAGCTTGATTTATGAACGAGCTTTCGCCAATTTTACAAGAGAATAATCTACAATCCTTGTTAAATAAAGCTTTTAACAAAAACGCTAGTGAAGTCAACTTGAGTTCAGAGTAACTTTTTGACTGAATTTTGCTTCTCGTTCTGAAATCAGCACGATTTTATTGATGACAGCCTTTGCATTCAGAGTGACAACCTCTGAAGTATCTAGGACTAACCAGGAAAACAAACGATTTGGGCATTGTTGGAATATATGCGATCGCCCTGCGGTGTGAATGTGGATAAAATTTGCGATCGCTGGCAGACTCAATATGTCATTCTCATCTTTGGTCGTCCAGTGCGCTAAGGAGTAGCCATAGAGTTAGATGTTATGTGTAGAATTTTAGCGATCGCTTCATCTGTTCCACCTGACGAAGCCAGGAGTAAAGTGTGCGCCCGACAAATCATTCGCGCCGTTGCTTTTCCTTTTTTCACTATTTCAACTAATTGTTGATGCTGTTCTTGTGTCAGCTTTACTATGTGCTTTGTTAGTTCTGAATTCTGCTATGTATGCCTGATAATTAATAAGGCAATCTACAAACAGCAAAGATGCAGACTCTCCAAAAACTCTCACTCCCAAGCATGGGCTGCGGCACTTGGGCTTGGGGCAACCAACTGCTTTGGGGATATGACGAAAGTATGGATGAGCAGTTGCAAGCTGTCTTTAACCTTTGTGTAAGCAACGGTGTAACTTTATTTGATACAGGTGACTCTTACGGAACTGGGAGATTGAATGGTCGGAGTGAGTTACTTCTGGGACGATTTAACCGAGAATATCTAGGTTCAGGCAAAGAAAATATTTGTATTGCAACTAAACTTGCTGCTTACCCGTGGAGATGGACACGTCAATCAATGGTAAGGGCTTGCCAGTCATCTGCTCAACGCTTGGGAAGAAATGTCGATTTGGTACAGATGCATTGGTCAACAGCAAACTATGCTCCTTGGCAAGAGGAGGGACTTTTAGATGGTCTTGCTGATTTGTATGAGCAAGGGCTGGTCAAGGGAGTAGGATTATCCAATTATGGGCCAAAACGGCTGAAGCGAGTGCAAAAAAAGTTTGCGGAACGAGGCGTTCCTATTGCAACTTTGCAAGTTCAATACTCTCTGTTGTCTACATATCCTGTCACCCAACTCAAGCTGAAAGACCTTTGTGATGAGTTGGACATTAAATTGATTGCCTATAGCCCTCTAGCTTTGGGACTACTGACAGGAAAATACTCTGAGCAAGGCGCTTTACCTAAAGGCATTCGAGGTTTGTTATTTAAGCAAATATTATCAGGAATGGGTAGAGGTGGAACGGCTTCTGCTGGCAAATCGCTTTTAGAATGTTTGCGAGAGGTGGCACAATTCAGAAACAAAACCATGTCACAGGTAGCAATTAATTGGTGTATCTGTAAAGGAACTATCCCTATCCCTGGTGCAAAGAGTGTCGAACAAGCGAAGGAAAATCTTGGTGCGTTGGGTTGGCAATTAGACGCTGGTGAGATTGCAGAGTTAGATAAGGCGGCAGCGAATACAGACAAAAAAATGGTACAAAATATCTTTCAAACTAAGTGAAATTTTAACGTCGCTGAATTTGAAGAAGAATTCAGGAGTCAGAATTCAGAATTCAGAATGGGCTAAACGCCCCGCTATCGCTAACAGGAGTCAGAATCAAGA
>NZ_JABXKI010000156.1 GCF_017115095.1 Nostoc sp. NMS4
GGATTGAATCCATGTAGGCTGTGGCGATGCCTGTCACCAAGTTAGTTGCTCCTGGGCCAGAAGTACCAAAGCATACTCCTACTTTGCCTGTAGCACGGGCATATCCATCGGCGGCGTGGGCTGCGCCTTGCTCGTGTCTCACGAGAATGTGCTTCATAGCACCTGTTGCTTCCACCTTATATAGGTCATCGTAAATTGGTAGAATTGCCCCACCAGGATAACCAAAAATATAATCAACGCCGTGACGAACAAGGCTGTCAAGCAGAGCAAAACCGCCAGATGCACGTTTGGGCATAACTGGCGGGCTAGAAGCACGGGACTGTTTGTGATTCTCGGTTTGTGGGAGACTAATTGGGGAAAGCGATTCTCCTGCGGAGACACTTAGTGAACGCACGGTCAAACCTCAGACTATAGCTAAAGTTAATGCTGAAATTCTGTAGTTAAGATTTCATTTTAATTGAAAAGTTCAATTAAATTCCGGGAATTTTATATATTAAATATAAAGCTAGATTATTAGCCTACATTAACTAAATTACGTCTTGCAAGACTTTGCGGGTATTTTTCCAAGCCCAAACACCGACAACTACCACAACAATACTCATTCCTACCAGCACAATTCGCAAGCCGAGAGCATCAGTTAAGGGCCCGGTAATGGCCAGAGGTAACGCCAGAGCGATGTTGACGGCATGATTTTGAAAGCCAAATACTTTACCGTGCATGGTAGGCGGTGTTTGCTGTTGAATTAAAGTTTGCATGGGGACACCAATTAAAGCAGCACCGACACCCAAAAATGCACAGAGTCCTAGCGCCAGTAATAAGTTGTGCGTAAAAGTGAACACTCCTAAAACTAGTGCGATCATCAAAAATCCAATTAAAGGTAGGGGCTTGCGGTGCAATTTTTCACCCCAGTTACCTAAAATTGCCGCACCAAATACCATACCCACCCCTGCTGCTGCCAAGAAAAAGCCAAACTGTTTTTCTTTTAGACCAAACTCCTCGGCTAATCGAATCGTCAGCACCGTTAAAGCTGCAAACACACAATATAAAGTTGTCAGTTGCAGCATGGCATTTAAAATCAAAGGATTTTTCTTGAGATAGCGCAGACTCTCGGTAAATTCAGCCCAAGGGTGATTTGATAGCCGATGTTCCTTGGGTCGTTTGGGTTCTTTAAACTTTATTGGCTGCATAATTGCAGCTGATAATATGTATAGTCCACCAACCACAAACTCTTGACCGTATTCTTCTCCCATAAAGCTTTTTGCTAAACTTAAAATCGGTTCTCCGATCGCAAAGCCAACAATTAAAGCTCCCATCATCGTGCTGCTAAACAGCGCATTGGCTGCCAACAAATTCTCTCGCTTCACCAATAAGGGAATGGCTGCTTGTTCTGCTGGTGCAAAAAACTGCGTCACTGTGGAAATGGCAAAAGTCAAGATTAACAAAATCAGAAAGTGTCGTGGCAATAAGGGAAGACACAGCGTCAATATTCCCCGCACAATATCTGAGCCGACCATAATCAGCTTTTTTGGCAAACGGTCAACAAAGATACCACCGGCAGATCCGAACAAAATTGCTGGTATTGTAAACGACAGCATTAAGGTTGAGTACATCGAGTTTTGTGCCAACCCTGGAAGCGGTGGGTAGTTCTCCAGCAGAGAAATTAGCAAAACGAAGAAAACCTTATCTGCTAATTGGGACAGCAATTGCCCAATCCACAGGAGCATAAAACCACGGTTTTTTAGCAGTGCGCCAAAGCCGTTATTAACAGAGGCAGGTTCAGTTGGAAACATTAGATACTTTTTTTGGGTAGATGGGACGTTAGGAGTGCTGAGTGCTGAGTGCTGAGTTAGGAGTTAAGAGTTAGGAGTTTAAGAGTTAGGAGTTTTGTTTATCCCCTTGTCTCCCTTGTCTCCCTCATCTCCCTCATCTCCCTCACCCCCTCCTAACTCCTGTGTACTTACTCCATTGTCCGGATTAATTCGCTTCATAGCGTTTTAACAGCATAAGCAAAAACTCAGCTGCTGTCAGACGACCTTTGGGTGGAATAATCTCAATTGACGAATCTACCCAATAGCCTTGTACAATTTGGGGCGATCGCCAAATGGACAAATGATCGACTGCTGGCTGTGCATAAAAGTTATTTTGCCCACTACCTAGCAAACATGAACTCCAATGGGTGAAATAATCATGACTCATCCGATGAATAGGGAAATTTCCCTGTAGTGGTACTCCCCATCCATCTATAGCAATAAACGCTTTGACACGACCACCCAAAAGTTGCCACAAATGTGCTGCCCCTATTGCCCCAACTACGCCAGCACTAAAGCTAATAAATATAATTGGTGATTTTAAAGAGTTGGTTAGGCGATCGCTACGGTGAGTTAGGCGATCGCGCAAAAACTGCAAAATGTGCAATGCTGATAAACTCGATAAATCCGTACCCGGAAAAACCAGTATATTAGCTTGATTTTGAGCAATTGAGCCATTAGAAATATCTAACCACTGCGATATAAAGGATTGGGTGAAGGCTGGATCGTGGATTCCAGGGCAAATAATGATGCTCATCTGTCTGTGCGTGGCAGGTTCAAAATTATTAATAACTTAAACCTACTACAAGGGTCTATTAACTATTCACGTTTACTAAAATGTGACGGTAGATGAAGGGAAGATTTTAAGTAAACTGTAGGTAGTGAAAAATAAAACTCAATTAGTCGTAAAGTTACATAATTTAGTCTAAAACCATTCAGATGCCGGAATGACGGTTTGTGTCATCCCTTAGAGGTTGTTTGAAAAGTCCTATTCTAGGTATCAAAACGTTTTAGATTTTCCTAAATCCCTTTAACCAACAAAGGGATTGATTTCACTTTCCTCCCCGGATGTATCCAGTTCACGAACAAGCTTGATCCGCTCCGGTTCTATTCCGAACGCGATCATTGATTCCTGTTGGTCACTGTAAAATATCCTTTGCCATATCGGGATATTCTCGTTTTGGGGGAATTCAATCAGTCCACTTACGTCCATCTCGTATATGTACTTCCTACCCGGATTTATCTTTCCTAACTGGTGAGCAAATGTTATGGCTCCTTGTAGGTTTACCGCTGTCGATACAATCCCTGGGTTATCCATTGCACTAATCTGATACTTCTTAATATCCTCCATTGTTATCTTCTCTACCGGCATTGTGATCACCTTGGCAAAGAATCCTTCCTTAGCAATCTCACTCGGCAGTCTTGTGTCCACCCTATATCTAAACCCTTGATCGATTACTTTATATTTCGCAAGCAAATGCTGAGGATTCTTAGAGAAGACCGACTTCCACCACTGCGCCTGGATGACTTGATTCTCCGATACCTTGAGCAAATTCGTTTTTGGTCTCGCGGGTGCATTCAGACCTTGCACCACTTGACGCGCTACGGTATCCGCTTCCTGCTCGTACTTATCCCCTGGTTCCCCAATTTTCAACTTTGCCTGGATTACTTTTTTTGGCGGTGGCATCAAAGAAATTGGTAACAAGTTCGTCTTTCTTTGAATTAATTCCTTGGTCTGTTCCGGTTGCTGATGAGGTGTTGGTATTGGGTGTTGAATAATCGGCGCGAAGGGTCTTGATGTCAACTGGGATCTTCTCGGGGTTTCGCTCTTTGTCGAAGCAGTTTTTTTCTGGATTCTTTGGAATGTCATAATATATTTGGAAAGTCTCAGTTCAAAAAAATTGTTGAAATAAATAATACAAGACTGGCTCTCAAATTTGCAATAAACCTCCAGACTTAAAATCCATTGATTAGAGTGTTTTTATCTATGCAGTCATAACCAAAGTATGTCTTTTGACTTATTGTTTTCATTTTTGCACCTATCCTATCCCCCCGGATGGGATAATAAGCTACTATAGGGGAAAATGCGTAAGCTATTTTCTAACTTTATATTTCTCTGCACTCTGGTTATATTGAGGAACTCATTGTGGTTGCCACGCCGGAAAAAGTACAACATACTCACGAGCATCTATCAGGTAAAGACCGTGTAGCCGTATTGCTCATGGGCTACGGCGAAGTCGAAAGCTACGAAGATTTCGCCAACTATAACGAACAGGCTTTAAATCTACTGACAGCAAAATTTGCACCAGTACCAACCTGGATTTATCCCCCCCTAGCAAAGCTTTTGGCGCTATTTGACCGTCACGAGTGGGGACACACACACCACGATTTTATCTCCCCACACAATGCCATCTTTGAACAGCAGCGAGCTGGCATTGAGAAGAATTTACAAGAAAAATGGGGCGAGAAAGTCCAAGTTTTCAAGGCTTTCAACTTCTGCGCTCCTTTTCTACCTAATCAAGTCTTGGCAGAAATTAAGAACCAAGGCTTCGAGAAGCTGCTAATTTACCCACTGCTGGTGGTTGATTCTATCTTTACTAGTGGGATTGCGATCGAGCAAGTTAACAATGCTCTAGTTGAGTTGACTGATGGTGCAGAACACTGGATTAAAGCACAGCGCTACATTCCTTCTTTCTTCAACGAACCAGCCTACATCGATTTGATGGCTCATCTGGTTGAGGAGAAAATTGCTGAGTTAGCCGCCGCTTATCTACCTTCTCAAATCGGTATTGTGCTAATGAATCACGGCTGTCCCCATAAAGCTAAAGGCTTTACTTCTGGGATTGCCGAAAGTGAAGCAATGTACGATTTAGTTCGAGATAAGTTGATTAACCGTTATCCTTTAATCTCGGTGGGTTGGCTCAATCATGACACACCGCTAATTGATTGGACACAGCCAAATGCAGAGCAAGCCGCAAATAACCTGATCCAATTGGGTGCAAAAGTGGTAATTTTTATGCCAATTGGCTTTGCTACAGAAAATCACGAAACTCTATTGGATGTACACCATATCATCCATAGTTTAGAAAAACAGCATCCTGGTACGAACTACGTACAAATGGCTTGCGTTAACGATCGCCCCGAATTCTTGGCAATGGCGGCGCAATGGGCTAACGATCATATTGCACAATTGTTGTCAGAGGAAACTATGGCAATTAATCCCCAACTTGCGGGGGATGTCCATCATCACCACCATCATCATTAAGTAAACTTTTTAAGTTTTTAAGTAGGGTGGGCAAAGCTTTGACCACCCTACTTATTAATTTACGCCCCGCAGCTTGCGAGTATTATCAACTAAACTCTGAGCAAATTCATCAAATCTTTGAGAGAGTTTTTCATCTAACAGCTTACCTTCAGGACTGAAAGCACCCCAGGCTTGGGCGATCGCAATTTGTTCGGGGATAGACCAACAATGTACCCATCTGGTAATTAACCGTAGTTCGTTTAGAGCGTTGCTATTAGACTGACCACCCAAGACACTAATAAATCCTGCCACTTTATCAGACAGTTGCTCAAAACTCATCAAATCTAGAGCATTTTTCAGGACACCACTAACCCCACCATGATATTCAGGTGTCGCTAAAATAAATCCATCGGCGCGGCTGACCGTATCTTGCAAGCGCTGAACATCTGGATAATCTGGATACTCCTTTGCGCCACTGCAAAATGGTAGCTGCAACTGCCGTAAATCGAGAATTTCTACCTCTGCACCTACAGCTTCAACCCTTTGTACTGCTACTTTTAAAGCAAGCTGGGTATAGGAGTTGGCTCTTAAACTACCACCAAGTCCAATAATTTTCACCATAATTAACCCACAAACTATTAACTAGCTACTATCACCAGATTTCTGAAAAAACGGAATCGTTATGACTATGCTTATCTTAGCAATTTGTATCGGAATGTGTCACTCTCCCACTCTCTTCAACTTTTCTTCACAACAATGCCATAAGGTATAAATAATCCTATGGGGGGATGTTTCTTATTATTTATTTTTTACTAAATAATCTTGGCAATATTATATGGTTCAACTCAACAGTACAAGTAAATCCCGCAATACCCAACTACCCAAGTGTCCTACAGGAATCCAGGGACTAGACGAAATCACTAACGGCGGACTTCCCCAAGGACGACCCACCTTAGTCTGTGGTTCTGCTGGTTGTGGTAAAACTTTGCTAGGGATGGAGTTTCTAGTTCGGGGTGCGACACAATACGGTGAACCTGGGGTATTTATTGTTGTACTGCCCAAAAATAAAATTAAAAATTTACAACTTTGAAGCCCTCAATGCGATCGGATCGGGTTGTTGGTTGATGCTGTGAGTGCTAGGTCAAAAATCAAGATTAAATGCCTTAATTGCTGACGATATTCTACAACGCTGGAAGATGATTTTTTCAACCCCTGTGTACAGCCAATCAGTAAGCTCGCACAATTAGATGGCTGAAAACCCCCACGACTCAATTCAATCTCTCCCCTTTCGTCGGCTTGACGAATTGCCTCTTTCAGTAATTCCTCAAACTGTTTGGAGGAGGAAAGAAAAATATCTGCTGCGATCGCATTCTTCAAATCGATTAGTTCGCTCCCATGTGGCGAATCGCAAACTAGCTCAAATAGCTCTAGATCCTTCCCTTCAAATGCCGCATTGAGACGATCCCTAAATCGGATTTCAGACTGGAGTGCAGTTTGGGCACGAGCGATCGCATTGCCATGCAAATCTTCGCACAGCGTTCTAAAAATGTCTTCCTTATTTTGAAATAACAAGTAGAGTGCTGCACGGGAAATACCTGCAATCTTAGCAATATCATCCATTGCGGTACGCTTGAAGCCATACCGCCCAAAACATTCTAAAGCTGCTTTCAGGATGCGATCGCGCTTTGTCGGCAGCGCTGAAGCAGAGCTGACGCTATTACCAATGGCTGGGCTTTGCCCATCGTAGTTTGAATCTGGCTGAATTTTCATATTTGACATTTTGACATATTACACTTAATATGTCAATAAACGTTTTGACAAATTATATGTTTTTTGTCATAGACACACAGTCTAAAAGAGTAAAATACGATGAAAGCTGCAATTTTAAAGGCCTTCGGATCGCCACTGTCCATCGAGACTTTACCTGATCCCGTGTTGGGTACGGGGGAGGTGATTGTTGATGTCGTGGCCGCCCCGGTACTGTCTTACACCAACGAGGTTTTCAGTGGCGAGCGGAAGTATTTGCTGAAGCTGCCCGTAGCTCCGGGATGCGGAGCCATCGGACGGGTGCGGTCTGTGGGGCCGGATGCGACGCGGCTGGTTGCAGACGATTGGGTTATCTGCGATCCGACCGTGCGATCGCGCGATAACGCCTTAACCCCCGACATCACCTTGCAAGGCTGGAGCGCCCGTGGCGAAGGAGGTTTGCGGCTACAACAGTATTTTCACCACGGCTCCTTTGCCCAGCAGATGTTGGTGCCGACGGAAAACGCCATCCCCATCGGAGCGCTCGATCCGGCGGACGCGGCGCGCTGGTGTGCCCTAAGTGTGCTGCTAGTACCCTATGGCGGGCTACTGGCGGCCAACCTACAAGCCGGCGAGACGCTATTGGTTAGCGGGGCTACCGGCAACTACGGCAGCGCTTGCGTGGCGGTGGCCTTGGCGATGGGCGCGGGCTGCGTCGTCACGCCAGGTCGCAACGAGGGGGTACTGGCGGATCTAGTGCATCGGTTTGGCGATCGCGTGCGCCCCGTGCATCTCACCGGCCACGAGGACGACGACCGGGAGCAGATGCGACGGGCAGCCCCCGGCCCTATCGATTGCGTGCTGGACATCTTGCCGCCCTCGGCGGCCACAACCGCAGTGCGCGCCGCCGTCATGACGGTGCGGCCTTACGGGAGGGTAGTGTTGATGGGGGGCGTTGGGATGCTGGGAGGCCCCGGACTGGAACTACCTTATCCGTGGATCATGAGGAACTGCATCACCATACACGGACAATGGATGTATCCACGCGATGCCACCATCCGCTTGGTCGGGATCATCCGGTCTGGCCTCCTGGATTTGGGCAATTTCGAGGTTACAGCATTCGATCTGGATGACGCGAACGAAGCCGTCGCGCACGCTGCGGCCAATGGCGGTGCCTTCAAGTTGACCGCGATCCAGCCATGATCGTCATGCAGTTTTGCTTGGCGTAGCAGACTATAAACATTCAAGCTTGAAAAAAATAAACTTTATTCAGATCAAGATTGGCTATGCACTAAAGTACCTATCTGCTGTATGTGTTTGCTCCGTTTATGGTCTATTATTCTAGAAAACCCGCATGACAATAATAGGCGTTCGCGCTTGGCGTTGGCGTAGCCAATCGCTAATTTAAATTACCAGTTTATTGCTCAAAATCTAGAACGCAGTTGCTATGATCAAACGCCTCCTTGTGGTAGAGTCTCCGGGAAAAGTCAAAAAACTCAGTCAAATTCTGGGTGCAGATTGGAAAGTTCTCGCCAGTTGTGGCCACATCCGAGAACTCAGCAATGAAGGCGACGATTCCTTGGGCTTTGTCATGGACGGCAATAATGTCCGGTGCAATTACATTCCGCGTGACCAACGAGCGAAAGAAACAATCCAGAAGCTCAAGTCTGCGGTGAGGCAGGTTGATGAAGTTGTGTTAGCAACTGACCCAGACCGGGAAGGCGAGACAATCGCTTGGCATCTCAAAGAAACGCTAGGTTTAAGGGAACCGAAACGAGTGATTTATACAGAGATTACAGCATCGGCGGTACAGAGTGCGATCGCAAATCCCAGAAAGCTAGACCAAAATTTAATCGGTGCTGGGCTGTGTCGAGATTGCCTAGATAAGTTGGTAGGTTACAAGGGTAGCCCTTTAGTTTGGGCATTGAATAACGGCGCTAAAAGTGTTGGCAGAGTCCAAAGCGCAACATTGCACCTAATTTGTCAGCGAGAAAACGAAATTCTGGTTTTTGTCCCCCAAGATTACTGGAGTGTCTGGGTAGATTATGCTGAAGGATTTCGGGCTTTTTACAAAGGGACGGTCGATTCTGCCAAAGATGCAACAGAGCAAGAAACTGAAACTAATGATGATGCGAAGGTAGGTAATAGTCCAGAAACACCGGAGTCTAAGCGCGTTCTTTCTGAAGCAGAGGCTACACGTCTAGTTGAAGAAGCACAACAACATCCTCATCAGGTGATTCATTTTGAAGGAAAAATTGTTAACCGCCAGCCACCGCCACCATTTACAACCTCCAGCCTTCAGCAAGCAGCCGGTTCAAAGTTGAGGTTTGCTCCCGACAAAACCATGATTGTGGCTCAAAAGCTCTATGAAGCTGGGCTAATAACATATATGCGAACAGACTCAGTAATGCTGAGTCCAGAATTTTGTGCCAGCGCCCGTAAATGGTTAGAGCAAAACGACCCGCAAAATGTACCGTCGCAAGTCGCCAAGCATCGCAGTAGCAAATCGGCTCAAGAAGCACATGAAGCGATTCGTCCAACAGATGTATTTCGTCCCTCAGTTCAATTGCGTTTAGAACTTCCTGATGATGAGTTTAATCTGTATGTGATGATTTGGAAACGGTCAATTGCTTCTCAGTGTCGCGCTGCCCAATTGCGTAAAACTTTGGTGATTACTCAGTCTGGTTCTCTACTGTGGTCAGCGAGAGGCCAAGTAATTGAATTTTACGGTTATGCCCGCTACTGGAATAATCTTAGCAAGGATAGTGTTTTACCTTCATTACAACAGGGACAAGCATTGAAACTGGAGAATGCTGGACATGAAAAGAAGCAGACTCAGCCACCACCGCGTTATAGCGAACCAAAATTAGTGCAATTGATGGAACGTAAAGGAATTGGTCGCCCAAGTACTTATGCTCCTACTGTTGCTACCTTAAAAAAACGAAATTATGTCGAGTTGAAAAAAGACCATTTGCAACCGACAGCGTTAGGGTTAGAAGTTGATGCGTTTTTGCTCAAAGCACTGCCAGATTTACTAGAGGCGGAATTCACAGCGAAAATGGAAGATGCCCTTGATGCAATTTCTGAAGGAAAGAATTCTTGGCAGCATTATTTAACTAGTTGGAATCAGAATTACTTTGTACCAGCACTTTCCAAAGCTAAAACTGTAGTTGCGAGTTCCCCAAAAGGTAAAGCTAATGTGATAACTGAGCGCAAATATGAAACTTCCAAGACGCGATGCCCTGAATGCAAAAATTTTCTCGCCAAAATTCCCAGTACTAAAGTTAAAAAGAAATATTTTCTCAAATGTACAAAAGGCTGTGAAAATGTCGTATTGTTTTGGAGCGACTTTAACAAAACTTGGCAGCCACCACAAACTAAAGCTGTTCAGGCTGAGAATCCACAAAAGCCTCCCAACAAGGTTACAGCATATCCCTGCCCAGTATGTAAGAAACCTCTAGAGGAGTACAGTTATATCAAAGAGGGGCAGAGTAAGACCATGTTACGATGTTCTGACCCGCGATCGCGTAAGGATACTAAACATAAAGATGTGGCTTATTTTAATACGCCAAAAGGGTGGTGGAGTCCTAAGTTTGGGGAGTTGAATTGTTAAGTTCCACCGTTGATATTTTTACTCAATAGCGGGATATGACCGATAATTTCTGTATTAGAGGTGATTGTAGATATCTGGGATTTCGAGGGGTTCAGACTTGTTCGACATCCGAACGTAAAATTCTAGTTTCTTTTCTCTAGTCCTCTGTAGCCAAGCTTTTCTTACAGATTTTTTCACCTCAATCGCGCAGACATCTTTACCCTCAATTTTTTCAAACCGAATTTTGATCTGCTGAGTAAAATTCTTGCCAATATGATTACAAACTGAATCAATAACTGTTCGCTCTAGCTTGTCAAGATTTCCATTTGATAATAAAGATAAATCCTTTTCTAATCCGAAAATATTATGATTATCCTCAACTCCAATAATTAAAGTTCCACCTTCAGAGTTGAGAAATGCAACAATTGTCTTCAGAGTGCTAAATCTTAAGTCTCTATTCTCACGATTTAGCTTAACATCCCACTGAAAGCTACTCTTATATTCCAAGCGATCGCTTTCGGGCAATTGTATCAACTCAGAGATTGGGCGCAGATCACCAATTTTTCGGATTGTTGTTAAAAAGCGGCGTAGTTGTCGTTCTTGAATCTGTTGCTTCAAGGCTTCTTCTGTATCTGCTGCATCAATGACCGTTTTGTTGATCACAGCAATATATTGACCAAAATAGTTTTGTTCCAGTGTTTCCAAATTCTCGGCAATCCACTGCTCATTTTGAACATTACCCCAACGATTGAAGTAAGCGATCGCATCTTGAATAGATTCATGCAGGACATCATAAACATTCCCTGGCATATTTTTGGAAATGTAGTCCCATACTCCCCGTTTAAATGCAGTACGGCAATCACCGACCGTATCGTTTGCCGTCAGAATGATGACCACAGAAGAAAGGTTTCGTGCTTTCACCTCATTTACAATGGCAAAGCCACTGTCGTCCTGTTCCATCCGCATATCTGAAATAATCAGATCGAAGGCAACATCCAATTTTTCCTTCGCCTGGGTAGCACTCGTTGCGGTTTCGATCTGCTGATAACCATAGTCTCGCAGCCACTCCAGCAATTCACTCAAATAACGAGGATTGTCCTCCACCACCAACAAATGAACGTTTTCCGTTTGCATCTGCCTACTATGCCTCTTCTTTGGTGTAGGGAATATAAATTTCAAACCTGGCTCCGTTATGTCCGGTTTCTCGGATATATCCGTTCATCTTGCTCAGGGTTTTACGGATAATGAATAACCCTAACCCACTACCCTTTCCTTCCTGAGAGGTGGTTTTTAGAGGTTGAAAAATCCAGTCCTTTCTATCTTCGGGAATTCCTTTACCATTATCGGCAAATTCGATGAACAAATATTCCTGCTCACCAGGAATCGTTCTTCCCCAGATTCCCGATGGATTCATGACATTCTGGGAAGCTATGCGAATTGTTAGATTCTGCTGATCAGAATTGTGTTTTAAGGAATTCTCTACCAGTTCATTCAGGGCACTCTTAATTTTTTCTTCATCGCCATTGAATTCAGAATCGCCGTTTTGAATGTCTAGAACAATCTGAGCCTGGTGAATTCGAGGAGTTATTTCCCACTTTTCAAACAGCTTTTCCACCTTAAAGCGATGATTCTTGATGGTAATGCCTTCGTTAATCGCTTTCAAATCGCTCAGGGCAGTCTGGGTTAGTTCTAGCTGCGTCAGCAACTTCTCAAACTGGGTATAGTGAACATCATGGGGTTGCAATTTCCTCATTGCCCGCCGAGTTTTGGACTCAATGATGGCAAGGTGATTATTGACAAAATCGGAGATGTCATGGGCTGTTTTAGAAATCACCGCCAGAATGTTTCTATAGTGATCGTGAGGGATAGTTTCAATTTCAGACTTTTGTGCTGCCCGTCGTCTGTCTACCTCTTCAAATACATCCTCAATATCCTGAATAATGCCACTTAAGAAAGGATCTTCTTGTTCGGAGTGACGCAGAATCCGATATGCAATTCCCTTGAGGATGCTAATCTCATTGGCGATCTTGTGATACATCGCCCGGTTGAGTACTTCAGTGTCGCTTAACCCACTCTGAGTATCAGTTTTAACCATATCAAAGTAATCTTCCTCACTCAAATTGAGAGTTAACATCTCAAACGCCTGGGCATAGCTCGGCGATTTTTCTGCAATTTGCTGTAACAACTCAACCGCTCTTTCGCTATGGGGATTACTTGCAAGGATGCTTCTGGCACTATAGAGTAAAGTTCTATCCTTGTCATCCGAATTAGCTATTGCTGCCTCGAAATATTCGTTACCTTTCTCTGGTTGTTTAATGCGATAGTGTAGCCTACCTAAGTGTAATCGTATTACATTAGCTTGATATGGAGTTAAAGTCTCCATTTTGATAGCTACTAATTGGTCTATTGCCTGTTCGTACTTATCTAGTCTTTCTAATGCAAGGGCGTATTGAAAATAAATATAA
>NZ_JABXKI010000167.1 GCF_017115095.1 Nostoc sp. NMS4
TGACTTAAAAGAATTAGCTCAAAAGTCATTACATCTACATAAAACTTATGGAACTGCCGCACAAGTTGCTCAAAATTATGGTTTTTTGGCAAATGTAGCGGCTTCAGAATCGAATTGGGTACTGGCTCATGAGTTAGCAAATACAGCACTTTCTATCTCCGAAGAAGTAACACAAGTTTCTTTACGAGACGCTTTGCAAAGGCGACGACAAGAAAGTTGGTATCTTCTCTTGCTAGCACGCACACAACGGCATTTGGGCGAGTGCGAGGAAGCTATCAATAACTTGGAATGGGCGAGAGTAGTTTGTGAGCTACAACATCAGCCATTACTTTATTTAGAGATTTTAGAGGAACTGCGATCGCTTTACTTTTTTGAGTGTCATAACTATACAGAAGCCTTTAAACTAAAGCAAGAAAAAATTAAAATAGAACATCAGTATGGCTTTCGTGCCTTCATTGGGGCAAGTCAATTACAGCCACAACGCCCCAGAATTAACCCAGTACTGGAACCTCACAAAATACCAATTATTCCTGAAGAAATTGCTCAAGAAATATCTGCTTCTGGACGACAACAAGATGTTAATCGTTTAATTGAAAGAATTGCCCGTGCTGACTACAAACTCACAGTTATTTATGGGCCATCAGGTGTAGGGAAAAGTTCAATTCTCAAAGCTGGTTTAGTTCCAGCACTCAAGGGAAAAGTTATCGGCGAACGCATTCCTATACCGATTATTTTGTCTGTTTATACTGATTGGATGACAATCTTAATTAGCAGTATAAATAAAGCCTTATCACACACAGGAATATCGGTTAATCTTGACTCTACACCCACCATCATACTAGAAAGAATTCGGTTTGTATCTGAGCGTAATTATACAATAGTTATCATATTAGACCAATTTGAAGAATTTTTCTTTGTTAGTAATCCTCCCACACAGCGAATAGAGTTTTACAAGTTTTTTAGTGAATGTTTAAATATTTCTTATGTAAAGATTATTCTTTCATTACGAGAAGATTACTTACATCATTTATTAGAATTTGAACGGTTAAGCCAGAAAAATAGCACTGGATTATATGATTTAGGAATAATTAATAAAAATATTCTTGATAAGGACATTCGCTACTATTTAGGAAAATTTTCTAGCCAAGATGCCAAAGTCATAATTCATAGTCTTACTCAACGTTCGCATTATGAAATGAGTGAGGACTTAATTAACCGATTAGTGCAGGATTTGACAGGAGAACTAGACGAAGTACATCCAATTGAATTACAAATAGTCGGCGCTCAACTACAAATAGAAAATATTACCACACTTGCAGAATATAAGCTTTGTGGTGGCTCGACAAAATTGGTAGAACGCTGGCTTGGTGAAGTTATCAAAGACTGCGGCCAGGAAAACGAAGAGTTAAGTTGGAAATTATTATTTGAGTTAACTGATGAAAAAGGGACGCGACCGTTAAAAACTAAAGCTGATTTAGCAATTGCATTAGTGAATAATTATGATCTAGATACAATATCAAGCTTTGACAAAGTTGGAGAACTGATTTTAGAAATATTGGTAGGTTCAGGGTTGGTATTGCGAGTTAGAGAAGAATTAGGCGATCGCTACCAATTGGTTCACGATTATTTAGTTGAACCAATTCGCCAAAAAAACAACTATGGTATGCTCGCCGAATTAGAAAAAATCAAACTTGAAAAAACTAGAGCAGAAGTAGCCCAACAACTTAGTCAAAAACAACTTAATTTGGTATTGCAACGGCGACTGCGGGAAGCACGGATAGCAGGTGCAATCCTGGCAATCATGGGGGGAACAATAGCAGCGTTATGGTGGCAAGCCGACTTACAAAAAAGAGCAGCAGTCCGCCAAACTCTACGAGCCGAAAGCAGTGAAACTAACTTGCAAATTAGTGTTATTACTGCTGCTAGCGAAGCTCTGTTTACATCTAATAAGGAATTTGATGCCCTATTAGAAAGTTTGCGGGCTTGGAGAGGACTTAAACAAGCAGATGGAGTCCAGCCAGATACCAGAATGCGGGTGGTAACAGCCCTGCAACAAGCAGTTTATGGGGTAACAGAGGTTAACCGCCTGGAAGGACACACTGATATCGTCTGGGGAGTAACTTTCAGCCCGGATGGTCAGTTGCTAGCATCAGGTAGCCGAGATCAGACGGTGAAACTTTGGCATCCTGACGGTACTTTACTCCAAACCCTCAAAGGTCATACTGATGCTGTTACTTGTATAAGTTTTAGCCCTGATGGTCAAACCCTAGCCTCCGCTAGCCTCGACAAAACAGTGCAAATCTGGCACAAAAACTCGGTTACAGGTGAATTTGACCCCAAACCATATAAAACCCTGAGAGGACATAAAGATTGGGTTTATAGCGTTAGTTTTAGTCCTGATGGCGAATTTTTAGCTACTGGCAGTAAGGATAAAACCGTAAAACTCTGGCGCAAAGACGGTAGCTTAGTAAAAATCCTGAGAGGACATCGAGGGTGGGTTAATTGGGTAAACTTCAGCCCTGATGGTCAATTCATCGCCTCGGCCAGCGACGACAAAACAGTAAAAATCTGGCGACGGGATGGTAGCCTCGTGACAACTTTGCAGGGACATCAGCAAGGTGTCATTGTAGCTGTTTTCAGCCCTAACGGTAAATTTTTGGCATCAGCAGGTCGAGATAAGACAGTGAAGCTTTGGCGGCGGGAAAGTAGCAGTAATAAAGACGGTTTTGAGTTTTTTCCTTATAAAACTTTACGGCAGCATAGCGGTACAGTCTGGAGTTTGAGCTTTAGTTCTGATAGTAAAAAATTAGCTTCCGCAGGTGAAGACAATACCATAAACCTCTGGAATATCACTGGTACTTTACTCAAAACCTTCAAAGGACACAGTGATGCTGTGGTTAGCGTCGCTTTCAGTCCAAAAAACAAATTGCTAGCTTCAGGAAGTTTTG
This sequence comes from Nostoc sp. NMS4, assembly GCF_017115095.1. Taxonomy (GTDB): domain Bacteria; phylum Cyanobacteriota; class Cyanobacteriia; order Cyanobacteriales; family Nostocaceae; genus Nostoc. Next base: position 2,949 of record NZ_JABXKI010000167.1, read on the forward strand.
ACAAAAGCGTGAAACTATGGAGTTTAGATCCTCCAAGACCGTCTATTCTTCAAGGGCATCGGGATCGAGTTTTGAGCGTTGCTTGGAGTCCCGACGGTCAGATGCTAGCTTCTGGTAGTAGCGATCGCACTGTCAAACTTTGGCAGCGATACACCAGTAGTGGCGAGATCAAAACTCGACTTTACAAAACTTTGGTGGGACACACAAATAAAGTTCCTAGTGTCAGTTTTGACCCAAAAGGTGAAATGCTGGCTTCAGGAAGTTATGACAAAACTGTGAAACTTTGGCGGCTTGACGGTACTTTAATCATGACTCTCCACGGACATAGCGATAGTGTCATGAGTGTCAATTTCAGCCCTGATGGTCAGTTTTTAGCATCAGCTAGCAAAGATAAAACAGTGAAACTTTGGAACCGTGAGGGCAAGTTGCTCAAAACCTTAGTGGGACATCAGGGTTGGGTAAATAGCGTCAATTTCAGCCCTGATGGTCAGGTTTTAGCCTCTGCCAGTGACGATCAAACTGTGAAACTTTGGCGGCGGGATGGTACTTTGCTCAAAACTTTCTCGCCTCATGATAGCTGGGTATTGGGTGTCAGCTTTAGTCCCACTGACGAGTTGCTGGCTTCTGCTAGCTGGGATAACACCGTGAAACTGTGGCGACGGGATGGGACGTTGTTAAAAACTTTATTAAAAGGGTACAGTGATAGCGTCAATGCCGTGACTTTCAGCCCAAATGGTGAATTACTAGCCGCCGCCAGTTGGGACAGTACAGTAAAACTCTGGAGCCGTGATGGTAAATTAATTAAAAGTCTCAATGGGCATCGCGCTCCGGTGTTAAGTGTTAGCTTTAGCCCAGATGGTCAAACACTAGCATCAGCTAGTGATGACAACACGATAATTCTGTGGAATTTACATCTTGACGATCTGCTTGTTCGTGGTTGCGATTGGGTCGCTGATTACCTTAAGCACAACCACAATCTTGAAGAGCGCGATCGCCTTCTTTGTGATGGCATAACCCGTACAAAGCCTTTTTAATTACGAATTACGTTAGCGTAGCGGTAGCGAGTCCGCGATAGCGGAGCGGTAGCGAGTCTTCGAGCGTCGCGTCATTACGAATTACGAATTAGATTAAAGCCTCAATGAGCAACCGCTCTTGGTTTAGCGGTTGATGAGGCGATCGGAGTTGTTAATTCAGAGCTAGAAATTTATTTTTAGCTCATCAGCCGCATGAGCGATCGCTTTCCAAAACTTCATGGCTGTTTTCTTCGGGAGCCTCTTGTGGAAAATTCGCTAAAAAGGCTTGTAGCCTCATACGCTCAATGTAAGGCCAGCCTCCCTCAGACTCAATATCTTTCAGCAGTGAGTAAAGTTGGCGACGGTTAACAGGTAAACTCTCTTGAAAAATTCCATCCCGGATCTCTCGGTGTAACTGCTCCAATTGCCGCAGCAAAGCCAAAAGAGTCACAGTATCGCCTTCACAAGCTGTAGCGGCATCATACACCACAGTTGCGATCGCTTGCAGTTTACCAGACAAATTCTCCGATTGAATATTTTTGCGATCGTTCATGCCACCCTTTCCGTGTAAATGAGGTCAACTCAAATTTACCGGAGATTTTTGATTTTCCCTAGTTTGTCAGTTGTTTCCCTGTTACCCCATCTCCTCACTTGCCCTAGTTAGGAGTGAATATAACTAGATTTGTATCTTTATCAAAAGCAATTGCGATCGCTCCAAAAAGAGCGTAGTAACCTTTAGCATAGGCTTTACAGAAGCTAGATGCGATCGGGACGAGACTTTCTTGGATTTTGAGAACTTTGATTTTGAGTTAAAAAAAATCGTATGATCTGGCTGATTTACCCATCAAACAATGGGCTGTATGTAGTGGCGTCACATACATGATACAAAAAGACTTGGGCGACACCGCTTTTGCCATCAGCAAAAGCAAAGTGTGAAGCAGACACCCCTGTTCGCACTCTTCGAGGTAAGCATTTATGCTGCTCTGTGTGAGGCTTACTCATCCACCCGCCCAACTTTAACAAATGCCACCAACAGTAAAACTGCTGGTTTTTTGCTCCCCTAGTGACACACATCCAAAATGGATGCAGTGTGCTACTTAGTCTGGGGTTTACACCCCAAGCTCAAGAGAGCGACACGTTTAACTACGTTTAGCAGAGAAAAGTTTGAGCAACGGCTGACAACCTAAACACCCGAACACTTGCTTCAACTCTCTCAATCAGAGCAAAGCCGTGTCCGTACAAAGGTAGCTTTTCGCAGAGTAGCGTCTTCTCATCAGAGATCAAAGCTTCGATGCAGTTTTACAACTTAGATATTAATTTTTGAGATTGAGGTTGACCATGAGGTATCGCGCTTTAATTGTTGCATTCTTGGCTTTGTGCCTGGGACTAATAACCGCTTGTAGTGATGCTCCTGCTAGCAGTAGTGGTAGAGATGTACTCACTTACGATCAAATTCGCGGCACTGGTTTGGCTAACAAATGCCCCCAACTAGCAGAAACAAGCCGTGGTTCCATTCCCATTGATTCTAGCCAGTCTTATGCCATCAAAGAACTTTGCTTGGAACCAACTAGCTTCTTCATTAAAGAAGAACCTGCTAATAAACGGCAAGAAGCAGAATTTGTTGCTGGCAAATTGTTGACTAGATACACTTCCACCATTGACCAGGTGCAAGGTAACTTAAAAGTCAACGCCGATAATAGCCTGACTTTTGCGGAAACTGATGGTCTTGACTTCCAAGCCATCACTGTGCAACTTCCTGGTGGTGAGCGAGTACCTTTCCTCTTCACCATCAAAGACTTGGTTGCTCAAACCCAACCTAGTTTGACCAGTATTAACACCTCTACGGACTTTGAAGGCAGCTTCAAAGTTCCTTCCTATCGTGGTGCTGCTTTCCTAGATCCCAAAGGTCGTGGTGTCGTTAGTGGCTACGATAATGCTGTGGCTCTCCCCGCCCAAGCAGATGATGAAGAACTTACCCGCACTAACGTCAAACGTGCTGAAAATCTCAATGGCAAGATTTCTCTGCAAATCGCCAAAATAGACAGTTCTAGTGGTGAAATTGCTGGTACTTTCGAGAGCGAACAGCCATCTGATACAGATTTAGGTGCTGGCGAACCTAAAGAAGTCAAGATTCGCGGTCTATTTTATGGGCGGGTTGAACCGACTCGTGGCTAAATTGACTGGCACTCAGAACGACAATTCTGTAAGTATCAGACTTGATCGCAAAAGTTAACTTATCTACCCTCTTTTGTCAAGAGGGTAGATAGATTTTTTACAAAAATGGGGAAAAGTTAAATCTGAGCAAAATAGTCCTGAAAATTGGGAAAATTTTTATCCCTCAGTCTTCTGGATCGCTTGATTCATGCATCTAAATTTTTTCCTTTTATTAAAAGAATATAGACTTAAGTACGAAAAAGGGTAAGACTCCCTTTTTTTATTGGCTTGCGTAAATATACATAGTATGTTTGTGAAATTATTAGTAATTTTTAACTATTGGATGAATTTTAGTTAAAAGGGCAGGTAATTTCACTGTAAATCTAACTTTTGCTTATTAAATAAAAGCTCGACTACTGTTCTTTTGTTTCTCTAAATTAACTTCATAATTAATTAATTCAAGTTAAGTACAATCTCGGTTTGATATTTAGTGATTAATTTTATATTTTATTCCTATGTGGTTCTAAAAAAGCTACAGGTTATCCCAAAGATAAATAACCAACTAAATAGTGATTTCGCCCATTTAAATTTTGCTCGATTGTCAAGCAACCTATGGAATTTTGAGAGAAAGTTTTTCTTTATTATCTACCATAGTATCTGCTAGGAAATATATCGCAATATCGCCTTTGATTTCGTGCGATCGCAGCTTAATTTAAAAGCGAATAATTAGATTCTTTATTTGCTCAATAAACCCGGTGCCATGCCTACCACAGTCACCACTGAACTAAAGCACGAAATTTGGCAGTTGTTGCGAGAATATCAGCAATCTCCGTCAGAAACTATCCGCAATCAACTAGTAAAACTCAATTTTGGACTGGTGAGAAAAGAAGCTCACTACTGGACAAATCAATGTCATGAAACCTACGATGATTTGCTCCAGGTTGGATGTTTGGGTTTAATCAGAGCTATTGAAAGATTTGAAATTTCTAAGGGACATGCCTTCAGTTCCTACGCTCTTCCCTATATTCGGGGTGAAATTCAACACTATCTCCGAGATAAAGGTGTCACCGTCCGAATTCCTCGGAGATGGTTAGCGCTCCAACAGCAAGCAATAGGAGTATCACGTTCTTGGCGTGAAAAACACAATCGTCAACCAACCGACTCGGAATTAGCAGCAGCACTGGAAATTTCTCCAAACGAATGGCAAGAAATTAAATTAGCATGGGTTAATCGCGCTCCCTTGAGTCTTGATGTGCCAATCCAAGATGGAGAAGAAGGTTCTACCTGCTTGGGAGAATTGGTTCCAGATCCTCACTATCGCAGCTTTCAACTGGCACAAGAAGACCAACTTCGCTTACAACAAGCGTTGGTTCAGCTAGAACAACGTACCCGCGACGTGTTGGAATGTGTGTTTTTGCAAGATTTGACCCAAAAACAAGTTGCAGAACATCTGGGCATCAGTGTAGTAACAGTTTCCCGTCGAGTCAAGAAAGGGCTGGATTTGATGAAAGAGCTTATGGGTGTGGCAGAAGATTAACTGCAAACAAACACTAAACCGCAGTTATACTGGGTAGGCAGTGCTAAAAATAACCCTTGAAATGTAAAAAATTAGGTTATAAAGGGAACATACTTTGCCTTTGATCCAAATTTTAGGCATGTTGATTTCCACTTTTCAATTTTCCAATGGCTTTTGAGAAAGGCTCATGGGCAGAACTTTAAAAATTACAATTGCAGCTATTCTAACTTTGGCGATCGCTGGATGTGCTTCTGAAGATACACCACAAGCTATCAATCCTGTGCCAATTCCCAAAATAGCAAAAAAGTCGCCACCTGCGGCTCAATCCTTTAAGAATCCAGTGATACCTGCCAAACAGGTCTCACAAGGTAATCTTGCATCTGTTAACTTGATCCAATCCACTAATGCTACAGAGCGGATACGAGAATTTGTGGTATCAAAGGATCGAAGCGATCCTTTTGCACAAATTTTCGGGCAAACTGTTCCTGGAATGTCTAAAACATCTGGGAGACCAGTTCCCGTGTTGCCGAAGCTACCTACTGCATCACTAGTAGTACGAAAACTTCCAACACGCAGCATCGCTTTCAATCCAAAGAAATTAAATCCAAAGAAAAATAACGTTTCTTCTCTCCCCAAAAAAGTCAATCCTACGTTGACTTCAGTGTTGCCTAAAGTTTTGCCTCAAGTTATTCCCAACCCCACTTTAGTCTCTGTATTGCCACAGCCAACACAGCCTGAGTTAGCAAGGGCAGTAGTTGTGACTGGTGTAGTTCTAATTAGTAAGGAACCACAGGCAATTATCAAAGTACCGGATGAGCCAACAAGTCGGTATGTACAAGCGGGACAGCGATTAGCAAATGGCGTACTGATTAAACGTATTGAAATGAATCAGGGCTACAACCCCATCGTGATTTTGGAACAATATGGTATTGAAGTTGCCAAAATGGTAGGGGAAGGGGCTGTGAATTCAACGCCGTCTGCTGCATCTGCTACCGGCAATCCGATTTCAGTGACAACGCCCCCCCAAAATTCTTTTAATGTGGGAGCTTCATAAAGATGGAGACTAAGGAAAAAATTGAATTCGTTGGTTTGCCTTTAGCTGTTTATAGAGAAATAGCTGCTCATTTACGTCAAGTCGAAGGGGTGGAAGTGGATTTAATTCCCCAGTCATCCCAACAGTTTGATTACAATCAAAGTCAAATTGCTGGCTTGAGTCTCTCGTGGACAGCAAACTCTAGCTTAGAAAGTCGGCAACGAGTTAACCAGATTTTGGCTTACTATCAAAATCGCTATATGAATCCTATTTGATTTTTTGATTTGTGAGAATTGCAACCCGCAGAACCCCGACTTATTAAAGAAGTCGGGGTTCTTGTTGTTCACGAATCATTCTGAGTAGCGATGTCTCCGACGGGCTACGCCTACGCAGTCAGCATTATTTCACACAATACTTTTGGGTTAAGGCTAGCAGTCTTTGTCAAAGTCATTAGACCTCTTGCAAAAATCCTTGAATCACCCCTCCCCAACCCTCCCCTTGTGAAGGGGAGGGCGCAAGATTTCAAGTTTCCCCCCTTTATAAGGGGGGATTAAGGGGGTCTATTCGACTTATGCAAGAGGTCTATTTTTTTTTACGAACCGCAGAGGCGCAGAGGACGCAGAGAAAAGAAAGAGAAGGAAAAAATTGCTTAACTGAACTGTATTGTTATTTAACATAGGTTCATAAAAAACACTGTATAACGACCTCACAACACCCAGCAAGGTGAGGATTTCAAAAAGCAACGTTATGATAATTAATGCATTAATCGAGCTTGGGTCTAATAATAAATAAGTTGGCACAGATAAACCTCCAGAGTACGGAGACGATTAATCGCCTCTGTACAACAGTCAAAAACCATTGCTCTTGACTGTATATTTAGGTGCTGCGCCTAACCAAAATCAGCCGTTGTACAAATTTCCATAAGGATAATTCAAGTGACTAGGACTAATTCAGACTTTCTTTCTTCGAGCGATCCAGCGATCGCAGGGTTAATCAATGACGAACTACAGCGTCAACAAGACCATTTGGAGTTGATTGCTAGTGAAAACTTTACCTCTGCTGCTGTACTGGCGGCTCAAGGTTCGGTACTGACAAATAAATATGCTGAGGGTTTACCTGGTAAACGCTACTATGGCGGTTGTGAGTTTATCGACAAAATCGAGCAACTAGCGATCGACCGCGCTAAAGAGATATTTGGTGCTGCTCATGCCAATGTCCAACCCCATTCTGGCGCGCAAGCCAATTTTGCTGTCTTCCTGTCACTCCTAGAACCAGGGGACAAAATTATGGGGATGGATTTGTCTCATGGGGGACATCTTACCCACGGTTCCCCTGTAAATTTCTCAGGGAAGTGGTTCAAAGTTAGCCACTACGGTGTCAGTCAACAAACAGAACAACTTGACTACGATCAAATTCGGGAGCTGGCGCTGAGGGAGCGTCCTAAGCTGCTGATTTGTGGTTATTCAGCTTATTCCCGGATAATTGACTTTGAAAAGTTCCGTAGTATTGCTGATGAAATCGGCGCTTACTTACTTGCTGATATTGCCCATATTGCTGGTTTAGTTGCCAGTGGTCTTCATCCCGATCCCATTCCTCACTGTCATGTAGTTACAACAACTACCCATAAGACTCTACGCGGCCCTAGAGGTGGTTTAATCTTGACTGGTGACGCAGAACTAGGTAAAAAGCTAGATAAATCTGTTTTTCCTGGCAGCCAAGGCGGGCCATTAGAACATGTTATTGCTGCCAAAGCAGTAGCTTTTGGAGAAGTGCTGAAACCTGAGTTTAAAACCTATTCTGCCCAAGTGATTGAAAATGCTCGTGCTTTGGCAAAACAATTACAAAATCGGGGTTTAAAGATTGTGTCTGATGGCACTGATAACCACTTAATGCTAGTAGATTTACGTTCGATTGGTATGACAGGTAAGCAAGCGGATCAGCTAGTTAGCACCGTAAATATTACTGCTAATAAAAATACTGTTCCTTTCGATCCGCAGTCGCCATTTGTCACCAGTGGTCTAAGATTAGGTTCGCCAGCAATGACAACGCGAGGCTTAGGAGTAGGAGAATTTACCGAGATTGGAAATATTATTAGCGATCGCCTACTTTCTCCAGATTCCGACGTAGTAACCCAAGATTGTCGGCAACGGGTAGCGGCATTGTGCGATCGCTTCCCCTTATATCCTCACCTGGAAATTCCTGTACCAGCATTAGCATAATTGTGCATTGGGCAATTCAATTTTAGATTTTGGATTGACGATTTTGGATTAAATTTCAATCTAAAATCCAAAATCTAAAATCTAAAATTCTTACTCCCCTCATTCCCCACTCCCCACTCCCTACTCCCCTTCCCCAATCCAATGAGTGCAGAAATTATTTGTGTTGGTACTGAACTATTGCTAGGAGATATCCTCAACGGCAATGCTCAATTTTTGGCGCAACAATTAGCGCAGCTAGGTATCCCCCATTACTATCAAACAGTTGTTGGGGATAATCCAGAACGGTTGAAGCAAGTTATAGAAATTGCTATTTCCAGAGCGCAAATTCTCATTTTCACTGGTGGACTCGGCCCGACACCAGATGATCTCACCTGCGAAGCGATCGCCGATTTTTTTAAAGTCCCGTTGATAGAACGTTCTGACATCATCGAAGACATAACCCAAAAATTCGCCCAACGTGGTCGGGTTATGTCACCAAGTAACCGCAAGCAAGCTTTGATTCCCCAAGGCGCAGAAATTCTCCCCAACCCCACTGGAACAGCACCCGGTATCATTTGGCAACCCCGTCCTGAAATCACAATTTTTACCTTTCCCGGTGTTCCCAGTGAAATGCATCCGATGTGGGAAGAAACAGCCGTACCATTTCTTAAAAGTCAAGGTTGGGGTAAAGAAATTATTCACAGTCGGAGTTTAAAATTTTGGGGTATTGGTGAATCTGCTTTGGCGGAAAAAGTTGCTTCCTATTTGAAGTTGCCAAATCCCACAGTAGCGCCTTACGCAGGTAAGGGGGAAGTAAGATTGCGAGTCTCTGCTAAAGCAACTTCCGAAGCCGCAGCAGAAACCTTGATTGCGCCCATTGAAAAACAACTTAAAGAAATTGCCGGACTGGATTTTTACGGCGTTAATAATGATACTCTTGCTTTCGTGGTCGGTCAGTTATTGCGGGCATCAAAAGAAACGCTTTCAGTAGCAGAATCTTGCACCGGTGGCGGTTTAGGGCAAATGTTGACTGAGATTTCTGGGAGTTCTGATTACTTTTGGGGTGGAGTAATTTCTTATGACAATTCGGTGAAGGTTAGGCTATTGGGGGTTAACCAGGAAGATTTAGATAAATTTGGGGCAGTAAGTGCGATCGTTGCAGAGCAAATGGCAATTGGGGTAAAAACCCGACTTGCAACAACTTGGGGACTGAGTATTACTGGTATTGCTGGCCCAACTGGAGGCACAGATACAAAGCCGGTGGGTTTAGTTTATGTTGGTTTAGCTGGCCCAAAGGATGAAGTGACAAGTTTTGAGTATCAGTTTGGTACAGTGCGAGGCCGCGCTCTAATTCGTCATGTAAGTGCGAATGCAGCATTAGATAATCTGCGGCGGAAATTGTTGACGAGGTAAGTAACCTAAAAGGGCGGTATTCGCGTCTCTATCCTCCTACACATGACACGATCAGGTTTTGCCATTACTGAGTAACAACATTCAGTGATTGCGAGACAGTATTCACAAGCACAAATTGGTCAGCAGTAAGAATAACATTTACGTATTCATAGCCTCCAACTAACTTTTGATTGGGTATGGCAATATCTACTGCATAACCTTCAGGATTTTCGTAGCATTCTACAATTGTTCCCAGTGTATTTTTAGGAATCATCTGGTCGGCAAAATCTGGTTGCACTTGTGCCAATGTTTTTATTTGATCGTAAAGTTTAGCTTTCATTACTATCTTCCTCTCGTTAAAAGCTATGAGTAAAATTCCCATCCTCCAACCAAATCACTCATACACTTTCAGAAGCTATTTTGAGATGTCATTCGAGCCAGAAGACATACTGGCTGAATTTGGCTATTCTTTAAAACGTTCGGTTCTTGCGTTACTTTTATGGAAAATTAATACTAAAGTGCCAGTTTAATAAACT
>NZ_JABXKI010000287.1 GCF_017115095.1 Nostoc sp. NMS4
GAACTTTATGGTAAAGTTATGGCGCTAGAAGGCAATAGACAACGCAGTGGTGTATCTAATACTATGCGATCGCGGATTGTGCGAATTGGCGCAAAACACATTCCCCAAGCAGAACTTGACCAATTACTCGTAGATGCTGGTTTCGCACCCCTAAAAGAAAAAGAAATTGCCTTTTTTTATAGCGGTAAATAATGCGATTCATCGCTCAAAGCAAAGATTATTAGGACTAAAGTGCTTACTACAAACTTTATTGCGATCGCAAGTTAATTAAATCAAGGGCGATACCGTAGGTATCGCCCATGTTCAAAATCTGTAAACTGTTGAATTCGACCTTTAATTACCAGGAAATAATCTTTGCTCAAAATTCAATCTCTCAAAATAGTGAATTAATTTCATAACTATTGACGTTAAAACTTCTATCTGGGGATTGATATGGCTAATAACCTAAATGAAGTAGAAATAGTATACTAAATCACATGAGACTGTATTGTATGAAATCAAATTATGTTGCAAAACAGCTTTCCACCGTAAAACGCTGGATGGCCACAGCGCTGTTTTGTATGTTAGCGATCGCTTTCGTTTGGCAAGGTGCATTTTTCTCGAACACCTCAGCAATGGCTGATCCTGCTGCAACCTTAATTGCATCTTCAGATGCGGGCGATCGCGCTCAAGAAAAAGCTAGTAGAGATGCTGGACGAACCAAAAATTTCATCGAAGATACAGCAGATAAAGTTAAGCAAGCTGCCAAGAGCAATGCCAACAAAGTTGACCAATCAACAGACAATGGTAGTTTTATTGGGCGCAAAGCTAAGAAAGACGCAGCGACAATTCAGAAAAGAGCAGACGAAGATACCGCTCGGACTAAAAACGCAGTAGACAACACAAAGAATGCAGTTGAACGTACTGTTGATAATATCAAGGATGCTTTTGGTAAATAGAGATATAGCAATCCTATTGGATTTGTAAAAATCGAAAACTTTAAATTTCCGGCTTCCTTCTTAAAGAAGTCGGAAATATTTTTGTTTAAGAATAATTTTAGAAAGTCTCAGGTTATATCAATATCTGAAGCCTTTGCTGTTTTAAAAGTTCTCTGGTCGTTAGATCCCCCTAAATCCCCCTTAAAAAAGGGGACTTTGATTGATTGATTCCGGTTCCCCCCCTTTTTAAGGGGGGTTAGGGGGGATCTAGAAGTGCCTAAAATTACAGCCGAACACTTTTAAAACATTCTCTAAAAACATTTTGCTAGATTAATAAAGTCCACAACGAAGCTTTGAGGTTCATGAACGAAGCTCCGAGGTTCACGAATGAAGCTTTGAGGTTCATGAACGAAGCTCCGAGGTTCACGAATGAAGCTCCGAGGTTCACGAACGAAGCTCTGAGGTTCACAAATGAAGCTCTGAGGTTCATTAATGCAGTTCAAAGACTCATTCACGAGTATCAAAGACTCTCGCGCGAGTATAAAAGACTCATCCACGAGTATTAAAGACTCATTACAGCAATTTTCATTTATTTAGAAAATACTCTCGCGTTCTTCTTTGCGTCTTTGCGCCTTTGTGTGAGATAAAAAATCTTTTGGTGCTGTAATTACGAATTACGAATTACCCATTACCCTCTCAAGACTTGCACGCACACTTTCAGCATCCGGTGACTTCAATCGCTGCAAAATCTCTAAAGCTGGTTGCAAATAGGATATCGCTTTAGTGTATTCACCCTGCTGTTCTGCCAAATCTCCTAAGCACCACAAAGTCATTGCTTTGCCTTGGACATCTCCAATGCGTTCTTTTATTTCCAAAGACTGATTGAAAAGTGCGATCGCTTCATCCACATCCCCTTTGTCGGCGTAGATACGTCCCAGTTGGTACAACGTCGTCGCTTTGCCTTGGACATCTCCAATACGTTGAGTTATTTCCAAAGACTGATTGAAAAGTGCGATCAATTCATCCACATCCCCTTTGTTGGCGTGGATACGTCCCAGTTCGTACAACGTCGCCGCTTTGCCTTGGACATTACCAATGCGTTCATTTATTTCCAAAGACTGATTGTAGAATGCGATCGCTTCATCTAATTCCCCTTTGTCGGCGTAGATACGTCCCAGTTGGTGCAACGTCGCCGCTTTACCTTGGACATTACCAATGCGTTCATTTATTTCCAAAGACTGCTTGAAAAGTGCGATCGCTTCATCCACTTCCCCTTTGTTAGCGTGGATCATTCCCAGTTGGAACAACGTCACCGCTTTACCTTGGACATCACCAATGCGTTCATTTATTTCCAAAGACTGATTGTAGAGTGCGATCGCTTCTTCCACTTCCCCTTTGTTGGCGTAGATATTTCCCAGAAAGTGCAACGTCGCCGCTTTGCCTTGGACATTTCCAATGCGTTCATTTATTTCCAAAGACTGATTGTAGAGTGCGATCGCTTCTTCCACTTCCCCTTTGTTGGCGTAGATATTTCCCAGAAAGTGCAACGTCGCCGCTTTGCCTTGGACATTTCCAATGCGTTCATTTATTTCCAAAGACTGATTGTAGAGTGCGATCGCTTCATCCACTTCCCCTTTTTCGGCGTAGAGAATTCCCAGACAGTGCAACGTTGCCGCTTTACCTTGGACATCTCCAATACGTTTATCTATTTCCAAAGACTGATTGTAGAGTGCGATCGCTTCATCTACTTTCCCTTTTTCGGCGTAGAGAATTCCCAGTTGGTGAAACGTCGCTGCCTTGCCTTGGACATTACCAATGCCTTCATTTATTTCCAAAGACTGATTGTAGAGTGCGATCGCTTTATCCCATTCCCCCAAATTATTATATATGTAACCCAGTTCGTGAAGAACGCTGGCTTTGATTCCTGCTAAATTTTCATCTTCTTCAGTTAACTTTAAAGCTTCTAGCAAAAAATCTTCTGCTTTTTTCGCATCACCAATACTCCTGTAAGCAACCCCTAACTCCTTTGAAATAGTAGCGCGGGTGCGTACATCAGTTGATTCTTCCATTAGCAAGCGCTCAAGTAAATCAATCCGCTCTTGCCTTTCTGGTAAATCTAAACTTCCTAATATTCTCTCAGACTGAATAGTTTTTTCAATAGCCAAGTCTTGAGTAGACTGGACAGTTTGAAAATAAAATACTCCTTTTCTCCATGCCCAAAAATCTGGAGCATATTTTGCCAAACGCATTAGGGCATGATCTGGCAAAAATATCAGTATAGGGTGAGGAACACTATTAGTAAAAGCGTCTCGGACAAAGTTCAAGTCTTGGAGTACAGGCGGATATTTTCCAGACAAACCAATAGACTTTTCTAAACCCATAACAACTAAGACTAATTTTTTATCTGGCTCTAAATGAACTTCTTTTAAATCACGAATAATCTCATCTCTTAAAAAACGCAAATTCGGATCAGCAAAATTGAGAATTTCAAACTGAATATCTTGACATTGAGGATGGTTGTCGAGGATTTCAATTAAAGTATTTCTATCTTCAGCAAAATTAACAGCAACAAACCCAATCGTTAACTGAGTGTCAGCAAAGTCAACAAAGGTTAACAGTTCCGCTAATGACTGCTGATTTATTTGCACAAAAGCTTCTTTTTGTAAATTTAACTCAGGGGTTACTTGTAGCTGATTTGAGTGCTTCTTGGAAAGCATGGATTTGCCTCACAACTGGATTAACGTAATTCCAGCGATTTATGCCGTTGTACTCAAAAACCCAAAGACTGAACAGCATTAACCTGGCGATTTCATCTTTAGAAACATCCTTGTTGATACATACCGCAGCCAACGCAGAATAGTATCCTGCTGGTATACTCCGTTCAAAATTAAACTGCTCTTGCTTAATAGTATAGGTAATATCATCGGCAGTAACTTTTTCGCGATTGCGAGTTGCGGCTATAAGAAATGCTTGTGATGCTATTTGCATCAATTGGCGGATGTGACCGCCGCTTGCTTTCGCTAAATCTACCAATAGTTGACGCGATTCAAACACTGCATCTACTTCAACTCTTTGTTCAATTAAACTCGTAATTGCTGTTAGACCATCGTCATTATGATCTAGATCGATTTTGTCTTGTTCAAATTCATATATGTTGACCATCGGCACAATATTGGGTGTGCCAAAAGAATTAGTCAAATTATTTTCAGAATAGACTATAGAAATTGGCGCTGTATAGATAATCGTACAATGTAGACTTTGTAATTGAAATGCGTAATCAAAAAATAAATGTTTAGCTACATTTGGAAGCACTCTGTCTAAGTTATCAAAAATAATTAAAAATCCTTTTTCAAATTCCGGGTATTTTGATTTAAGCTTGACAAAGGCATCACCTAACAGCAAATTTATATCTGCTTGTAAACGACCAATATCTTTTTGTAGATTCTGACGAACCGTTTTTCTTTGTTTGTCAGCACCTTTAATTTGAGCCTGTATTTTACCCAAGAGCTTTGAAAGAAAGGGAATCTTTATTCCTGCTTCTGCCTCAGCACCGATACTTACTGACCTTTCAACTGTTTGTTCAGTTTCTTGAGTAATTTCTTTAAACCAAGACTCAAAATTAGTTAAAAGTTCTGCATCAAAATTTAATTCCGATGTGTATAAGACATCAGCAACTTTTTTAATAATTACCAAATATAAATCTGTGTATTCTACGTCTAATATATCTAGTTCAGCGTCGGCTTCTATATAAATAACTTTATATTGAGATTCCCATTCTTGCTGAATCTTCCTTAATTCGGTACTTTTACCGCATCCCCGATGTCCAGTAAATAGAAGGCTGCAAAATTCTGCGGGTTCCAGAAAATCTAAGCGTTTTTTAATAGTATTAATTGCCTCTGTCTTACGAACTTTTGATAAATTAACATAATAACGTTCAATATCTCTACTACTCACTAAAGGAGCTACATCACAAACACGAAAAGCAGCTTTGAGGGTATTAGCACGATTAGCAGGTAAGGAACTCATGAGGTGTTATTTATATGAAGAATTTATATATACATATTTTACAGCAGCCGACTCATAAAGCTTCTTGGCGTTAGAAAACTTTTAGGAATCACTGGCGCTCAACTAGGAGTATTGAAGTGGTAGGATGTTCAGGAATACCTAGCGTTAGATTACCAACAGAATTGTATAATGTCTCTTGCTCCTTGGCGAAGCGCGATCGCCCATGCACTCCATCGCAACCGCAGCCTTGTTTATGCCCGCTACCTGCAACTAGCAACAGTACAGAAAGGCGATCGCCCCGCCAATCGGACTGTAGTATTTCGTGGCTTTCTAGAAGATACCAACCAGCTAAAATTTATTAGCGATCGCCGTAGCGCCAAAACTGACCAGATACAGCAACAACCTTGGGCAGAAGTTTGCTGGTATTTCCCCAATACACGAGAACAATTCCGCATCACTGGTTGTTTGACTTTGGTAAGCAGTGATGATTCTCACCAGAATTTACAGCCAGCGCGGATCGCAATGTGGCAAGAATTAAGTGATGCGGCGCGTTTACAGTTTGTCTGGCCGCATCCTGGTAAACTCAGAGTTGAAAACCCAGAAGCTTTTGCACCACCAGCACCCGATCGCATGCAGCCAGTACCTAATTTTTGTCTACTGCTACTCGAGCCGGTGGAGGTAGATCATTTAGAATTACGCGGCGAACCCCAAACGCGATCGCTTTATCAACGCGATGATCAGCAAGAATGGTCTAGCCAAGCGATTAATCCATGATTTAGTCAAGAGTCAAAAGATTGACCCTTAACCCTTGACTTTCAACTAAATGCCAGCACCATCTAGAAACTGCTGGATAGTCTTATCTTTGAGGTTACACCAGCGAGTATCGTGAGTTGGCTCATCCTCTTTGGCGGCTAAACAACCCACTAAAACAGGAGTTTTCTCTGAAGAATTGGTGCGCTGAAGAGTTTGTATTTGTTCTTCCAATGCTTCAATGCGGTCTACTAAAGCACGAATTACTTGAGCTTCTGAATCTGGTAAGTTATTGTGTTCTAGAGGTGAAACCCGAACTCCAGAACGATACATAATTCGCCCAGGCACACCTACCACAGTACAGTCCGAAGGCACATCTCTCAAAACAACAGAACCAGCACCAATACGGACATTATTGCCAATTTGGATATTGCCCAGTACCTTCGCTCCAGCGCCGACTACGACATTTTCCCCTACAGTTGGATGGCGCTTGCCACATTCTTTACCAGTACCCCCAAGGGTGACACCTTGATAAATTAGAGCATAGTCTCCCACGATCGCAGTTTCACCAATTACTACACCCATCCCGTGGTCAATAAACACACTTTGCCCAATTGTTGCACCAGGGTGGATTTCAATTCCAGTCAAAAACCGAGCCAAGTGAGAAATCAGGCGGGGAATAAAGGGAAGACCAAAACTATACAGCCAGTGAGCCAGCCTATGGAATAACAGGGCTTGCAAACCAGGGTAACAAAATAAAACTTCCAACCAGTTACGGGCAGCTGGGTCACGTTCAAATATGATACGAAAGTCAGCACGCAGTATAGATAGCACGAGATAGCACCCTCGGAAAGCACAACAAGCTACTCTCCCATATTATCTTCTCAAGTGGTACACCTAAAAATTTGAAATGGGGCATTGGGCATTGGGGAGATGGGGGAGATGAGGGAGACAAGGAGATAAACAAAACTCCTAACTCCTAACTCAGCACTCCTGAAGGGCATTGGGCATGGGGCATTTCTCCAAAATCCTGTACAGATGCGATTAATCGCGTTTTTTTACTGCTGCTCCACTTTCAGAGTGTAATCCTGCTTGACTCCAGGATTAAATGTACCTACCCAAATCCGATAAGTACCCCTTTTCCAGTTGCGATCGCTAACGCTAGCATCTTTACTTTTGCCAGTGTCATCACCGCAACGAATCATAGTATTATCTGGCCCTTGGATAAGTAAAGTCGTGTCGTTGTTGTTGCTATCGACTTGGATTGTTAGCTGGGAAAAGTCTTTTTCCAAAACCATAATATGATCTGGTTGGGGATCGGCAAAACCAATACAGGCTTTTTGATCGCGATCGCGGTTAATGATGGCAGATAATGAGTAAGAACCGCCTGTAAAGCCCTGCACTGTTCCTTGTGCTGGATCGAAATTTGTTGATAAATTGAAACTGCCAAAGTTTGCTGTCTGTGCTATTACAGGGGTAGCTGTGATGGCGGTAAGTATAGCCAATAGCCAACCGCCGTGAAGAAGTCGGGGGCGACAGTATTTCATAGTAGCCCTCCAACAGGCTTTTAAGTTAGTAATGATATATACATATTCTAGTGAAAAATTTCCAGTGAAATTTCAGTTGGTTGTGCCACATTCAAATGTGCCACAGTTAATGTTTTAGAAAGTATACAGCTAATTGCTAGGTTATTTCTCTATCTAAACAGCAGCATTAAATTGCGCTCGTTGATAGTGGGAGATTTTAGCAATCAAGTCATTAATTAGCAAATTTTACATAATATGTACGTAAATATTAGGGACTTCCAAGAAATAAATTATCCAAATAAACGAACCACAGAGACACAGAGAGAGGAGAAATAGAGAGAGTTTTTGCGTCAGTTTTGGAACATTTTTTTATTTGGAAGTCCCTTATGAGTCAAGAAAGTACAAAAGGGAAAAGAATTTTTCCCTTCTGTACTTTAAGCTTCTATGAAAATCTCACGAATTATGGAGTTTGAAGAAAACGCCACCTTTAAGCGATCGCGTGTCAGTTCCATAACTACTAACTGTGAGCGATCGCAAATTATTAAAAAATGGTTTACCTAAGACTTCCACTAGTTTGAGAATCGGTACTTGACGCTCTAACAAATTCTGGCTCTTTGTCCAATCAAGATATATATAGCCTTGGTTTGGTAGGGGAATTGCGGCGATACTATCTTTGAAATTAGAATTGTCAATTATGGAATTATCCTTGGTTGCAAGAATTTCATCCATTGTCTCTAAGTCAGACGCGAAAATTTCGTAATTTCCTAAAGTTGTATGCAATCCCTGTACTTTTGTTTCAATGTTGAAAGATGTTCCTTCTTTGACATCACTTTTTTTTGTCGCCGTGGTTAACTCTGTCCAAGCGGAGATTTTTTGCCGATCTATATTCAGGGTATTGATGCTCAGTCCTTTGGATAATGCGATCGCATCTAATCGAGCAACACCTTTTTCTACACCCTCGGATTTTTCCACCACAAAAATCCAATGTGGGTTTGTTTGCTCTTTCTCAGGTAACAATGCGATAGCATATTCTCCTACTACCCAACTAAAAATATCCTCTGGAAAGTTTATACCCCAGCTTTTTTGAACATCTGCCAAAGGTTTTGCTAACCGAGAAACCACATCTTCACCAGAACCATATATAGTTGCTGTTGCTTGTCTCCAAAGTTTTGCTAAATCGCTGTCAGCTAAATTACTCAAATTCGAGCCGGAAATTGCTAAACTTGCGGATGCTGGAATATACTGCAATGCTCCCACAGGTTTAGATAGCGGTGCAGATGGAGCGACAATTTCCGATGAAGTCAAAAAGGTAGTTTCTGCCAGCAATCCTTTGGGATTCAACACTAAGGAGATGATTTGGCTGTTATAAAGCTGTTCTGGTAACTCTAACCCTTGCCATTTTGCCACGATGGGAAGATTCAAGAAAGCTACAGCTAAACCTCCTTTGAGCCGTTCCTTGGTAGCTTTTTGGTATTCGGGTGAACTAGTCAAATTCAGATCGGGCGCTTGGACATTATTGATCGCATCTCGTAGTACTTTCGGATCGTTGGCAAACAACACAAAGCCTTCACCGACAACAGCACCAGCAAGCAAGTCTTGTTCTGGTTGAGAATTGTCAGAAATCAGTTTTACGCCTTTATATTGTTCAACAGCTAAGTTTACTCCAGCTAACGCCCGTTTAGAAAACAACAATTCGACAAACTCGCGGCTTTTCTCCGGTTGCTTGGTTGCTAGTGCTAACAGATACCCTGGCTGCTGTCCGTTTTCTAAGTCGCGATCGATATCTAAGGTGGTGATAGCTAATGTAATTTCGTTTCCTAACCAGGGTTGAATGTCTTGTTTGTAATCTATGCCACTCTTGGCGAATAAACTGGTTTTGAGTTTAGATAGTTCCTCTTCCCGTTCCAACGCCTGTAAACGGTCAGGATTCGTCAATAATGAAACCATTACAGGCGCAAGTTTTGACACGAATATGGCTGCACTAGGCCCAGAGCTTGAAGCAATGAGGTTAGCCGGACTTTTAGCGAAAAACCAGTAAAAGCTGGCGATCGCAATTACTAGCAGGGCGATCGCCCCAGCTACGATAAAACTGATAAATGAACGTTGCCTATTCACATTAAACCTATTAAAAAAGACGGTTTACAGCCATTTAAGCAGAAAGCCTAGCAGAATTAATCAACCCTGTTGAGAATGGATACTCATGCAAAGGCAGAGATTTTCTGTCACCATAAATAGGATTAGGACTGTTTATAGGGAATTCTTTTAGTCAACCCATGAACCAAATTAGTGTAGAAGAACTGGCGCAACGTCTTTCTTCTAGTGATGCGAGTATTCAGCTAGTAGATGTGCGTGAACCAGAAGAATTGGCGATCGCTAGCATTGAGGGCTTTGTCAACCTACCTTTAAGTCAATTTACCGAAT
Organism: Nostoc sp. NMS4; assembly: GCF_017115095.1. Taxonomy (GTDB): domain Bacteria; phylum Cyanobacteriota; class Cyanobacteriia; order Cyanobacteriales; family Nostocaceae; genus Nostoc. The sequence goes on from NZ_JABXKI010000287.1 coordinate 9,620, forward strand.
GGGGAGATCAAGTTCCTACCCTCTTCAATCCCCAAGCTGAAACCCTTGTGCTATGCCATCACGGTATCCGCTCTGCCCAGATGTGTCAGTGGTTGATTGCTCAAGGTTTTACAAACGTGCAAAATATTTCGGGCGGTATTGATGCCTATTCCCTATTAGTAGATTCTTCAATTCCTCAATATTAGCTTTTGCTCAGGTGGAACTCCTCTTCCATCTGACTTTTGCTATGCTAAAGATAGCAGTACATCACTTTAGAGGCTTTCAGAAAGCTTGGAATTTGGGCATCAAGTACATCTGCATGAAATTTTTCGATTAGACTAAATCACAGGCGATCGCTAGTCCTTGAAAAAAACACGTATCTAATAATACTGTTGCAAATGCAAATTTGTGCAAAAGTGCGGTTAGAAACAAGCGTTACGAGGGTACATTATAACTAGCAACTTTTTTTGCAAAAGTTGAGATCCTATTCCAGCTTTAGTCTTAGAAAACGCTTATGTATATTACCTTTAAAAATACTTATCATAATATAGTTATATAATTTGCTATCTTAATAAATTATTAATATTCTCTGTTTTCGATAAACCGACAAATTTTTTCAGAGTTTGATTAAAATTTGCCTTCAGTAAAACATACCATAATGGAAGTTCAGTTAACAAATCGACAACAGCATATACTTTGGGCAACGGTACGTCACTACATTGCTACGGCAGAGCCAGTTGGTTCAAAGGCTTTAGTCGAGGAGTACGACCTCGGTGTAAGCTCGGCGACAATTCGCAATGTGATGGGCGTTTTAGAAAAATCTGGATTGCTCTACCAACCACACCCTTCTGCTGGACGTGTACCTTCAGATTCAGGCTATCGTATTTATGTTGACCAGCTAATTACACCTTCTCTGCGATCGCGCAACGTGTCGCAGACAGATGCTCTTGCTAGCTTGCTTCCACGAAGCACGGAAACTGTAGGGCGAGAAGTAGAAATGGCACTGCAAAAGCAGCTACAGTGGCAAGATCGCAGTTTAGAAACCCTACTGCAAGGAGCCGCGCAGATATTAGCAACCTTGAGTGGTTGCATTAGCTTGATCACTATGCCGCAAACGACTACAGCACTATTGCGACATCTGCAATTAGTGCAAGTTGAAGCCGGACGGATCATGCTGATTGTGGTGACAGATGGTTACGAGACACATTCCAAATTGATGGATTTGTCGCCAATACCAGAAGAAACACAACGGGATTCAGAGGTAATCGATCGCGAGTTGCAGATTGTTTCTAACTTTTTGAATACCCACTTGCGGGGGCGAAGTTTGTTGGAATTAGGCTACCTCAACTGGAGCGAACTAGATCAAGAGTTCCAACGCTATGGGGAATTCTTAAAAAACTCAGTTGCTGAATTGACTCGTCGCACTCTTGCACCGACTGCAACCCAAATTATGGTTCGGGGTGTGTCAGAAGTTTTGCGCCAGCCAGAATTTTCCCAGTTACAGCAAGTACAAACGATTATCCAGCTGTTGGAAGAAGAACAAGACCAACTGTGGCGATTAATATTTGAGGAACCAGAACCAGAGGATGGTGGTAAACCAAAGGTAACGGTTCGCATTGGCGCAGAAAATCCTCTAGAACCGATACGCACCTGCACCTTGATTTCTTCTAACTATTGCCGAGGTTCAATACCAGTAGGAAGTGTGGGAGTTTTGGGGCCAACGCGCCTAGATTATGAAAGTGCGATCGCAGTAGTCGCATCTGCTGCTGATTATCTCTCAGAAGCTTTCAGTTATTTCAATCCTTAAATACTAAGCTAATTATCATTCATTTTTCCAGAATCATCCGCTTTTAGTAAGGGCTACCCTACGGGTTCGTAGAACCAGTACAGCCTTAGTTTTATGCAACTTAAATAGATCGGCTCATCGGGTGATATTTAGGGACAAGCTGCTACGGGTCTAGGCAAACCAACAATATAATAACAAGAAGAGAGCCGGATTTGTAGCGGCAAAATCAATAATTAATACTACCGAAATCTTTCATGGTTAGAAAAATTGCCTTTGGCGTGCTGTGGCTGGGGTTTGTGGTTTATGCTTTTTTCCTCGCGCCTCCCGATCAACCCGATACATTCGAGTTAATTAAAAACCTTTCTCTTGGCCAGTGGCAAGGCATTAACCCGTTAGTAATAGCATTATTCAACCTCATGGGCATCTGGCCTCTTATTTACAGCGCAGTAGTTTTTATTGATGGTAGAGGACAGAAAATACCTGCTTGGCTGTTTTCTACTGCTTCTTTTGCAGTTGGTGCTTTTGCCTTGTTGCCGTACTTAGCCCTACGAGAACCAAATAATCAGTTTCTCGGTCAAAAGAATACCTTGCTCAAGTTGCTAGATTCTCGTGTGACTGGTTTTGTGTTAACGGTAGCCACAGTTATTCTAGTTGCCTACGGTTTAAGAGGAGGAGATTGGGGCAGTTTTGTGCAACAGTGGCAGACTAACCGCTTCATCAATGTGATGAGCATAGATTTCTGTCTACTCTCCCTATTATTTCCCACATTGCTGGGGGATGATATGGCACGTCGCGGTTGGAAAAATCCCCAGTTTTTCTGGTTAATAGCGTTAATACCACTATTCGGCCCATTGGTTTATTTATCTGTGCGTCCACCTTTACAAGAAGTGAGTATAGAATCCATATCCAAGCAGCCAGCAACGAATTGAAGAATAAAGTACATTTTTCACAATCCAAAATCGTTCGACTGAGCGTAGCGTTCCGCAGGAAAGTCTAAAATCCAAAGTGATATCACCCAAAGTCCTGGCTTTTTCAAAGGTTTGGGGATTTTTTGTGGCTGCGTAAATCCCAAGAGAAAGTTTTTTCTGAAAGTACTTTACAAAACGCAATAAATTATTTAAGATGTGTAACAGGTAGTCAAACCTACCTAATTCATCTGCAAATAATCGCATTTATAAAACCATGACAACAACCTTACAACAGCGCTCAAGCGCCAATGTATGGGATCGATTCTGCGAATGGATCACCAGCACCAACAACCGGATCTACATCGGTTGGTTCGGCGTAGTAATGATCCCCACCTTGCTAGCCGCTACCGCTT
>NZ_JABXKI010000029.1 GCF_017115095.1 Nostoc sp. NMS4
CAAGCGATGGCAGGGTATACACGCCTGCAAAGATTACATCGCCAGCTACCAGGATGTACATTATCGCTATGGGTTACAAACAGCAGTCAACGCCGCATTTTGGTGGGATGCTCCGGTTGATCGACGCACACGGCAAGAGTTGGAGTTGAGCCTTATTTTGAAGTGGCGCAGTCCATTTAATAAGGAGAACTGGGAGCGCTGGGGGCAGCCTTTTGGGTAGGGTGGCTTATTTATGCGCGCTATGGCGCTACTTTTTCTTTAAACAGCTTTCCAGCAGAAAACGCAGGCACAATGGTAGCTGGGATAGTCATTGGCTCATTGGTTTTCGGATTACGCCCCTCACGTTCGGAGCGTTCGCGTCGCTCGAATGACCCAAAACCAATGAGCGTTACCTTTTCACCATTGGCTACAGCCTCAGTAACGACTGACAAAAAAGCACTAATGACTTCATCGGCTTGCTTTTTTGTGATGTTGGTCTTTGCTGCTACAGCATCCACTAGTTCACCTTTGTTCATAAATTACCCTGAAGTCTTGCCAATAACGGAAATCTAGCATTACTAGCTATTATTAGCAAATGGGGGGCTGTTTTAAGAAATACAGGGCTACTAACAGCAATTCGTCATAAACGGGGGGTGTAGAGAATATAGCATTGCCACATAACGTTTGCGACAATTTTTCGCCAAAGGTTAGTTTTATGTTTGAACAACAATCTGAAAATTTACAGCTTCATGTTAAGCAGTTAGCAAGCGTTGCACAACAAAAATCAGAGCCATCAGCGTGGTTTGAAGTTTTATATGCCGAAGCTAAAGGTGAAACAGCAAAAATTCCTTGGGCAAAGTTAACTTCTCATCCTTATCTGCAAGATTGGTTGACGAATCATCAACCGTTCGCTTTTGGGCAAAAGGCGTTAGTTATTGGTTGTGGCTTGGGAGATGATGCCGAAGCTTTAGGTCATCTAGGATTTGAGGTAACTGCTTTTGATATTTCCCCCACGGCGATTGCTTGGTGTCAAAAGCGATTTCCCAATTCGGCTGTCAACTACGTAGTTGCAGATTTGTTCGCAGTTCCAGCACAATGGCATCTTGGGTTTGACTTTGTGTTCGAGTGCCGTAACATTCAAGCGTTACCGTTAAATGTGCGTTATGCTGCTATTTCTTCGGTTGCCTCCTTTGTGGCTCCCGATGGTACACTTTTGATGATTACTCGTGTTCGAGATACAGAAGCTGAACCCTCTGGCCCACCTTGGCCACTATCAGACTCAGAACTGGAACAGTTTGAAAGTTTGGGATTAGAGCAAGTAGAACAACTCGTGTTTTTAGAATCTGAGCAAACTGATATTAAGCAAGTGCGGATTGAATATCAAAGGCATAATTCATAATTCTTTGACATCCTCTGAGGGCTAACCGCTTGCCTTCTGGTAGTGTTTCTTGGGGGATGTCACTTTCATCAGGGATAATCAGCTAGTCGATCACACCCTTTGTACTCACCTTGGAACCAAATCAGCTAAACCTATTTTCAGAAGTGAAGCCCACGCCAGCACGTAGAGTAGAGGTATGCTGTATTTAACATGACGAAAGAGAGTATCTACTTTACTTTTCCCTACAGTAGTCTTTATGATATTCCTCGTTCAGTTTCAGTCAAAAATTTAACCTTAGCTCCTATGCCCACCGTCGCGATTATCTATTTCTCTGGTGCAGGTCATACTCATCTTATGGCCCAAGCCATTGCTGAAGGTGCAACTAAAGTTGAAGATACCACTGTTGAACTGCTACGAGTTACTGGAGAGCAGATTGTTAATGGTCGTTGGAAGAACGATGAGGGACTAGAAAAGCTTAACCAAGCTGATGCAATCGTTTTTGGATCTCCCACTTATATGGGCGGTGTAGCGGCTCAGTTTAAGGCGTTTATCGATGCTGCTAGCGAAGTTTGGTTCCGACACGGATGGAAAGACAAAATCGCTGCGGGTTTCACCCACTCTAGCTCTCCTAGTGGTGACAAGCAAGGGACGCTCTTATACTTAGCCACAAACGCAGCCCAGCACGGCATGATTTGGGTAAATGTAGGAGACTTACAAAGCTTTTTATCTGGTAACGATGATGGGGTCAATCGACTGGGAGGATTTTTAGGTGTTATGGGTCAAAGCCAACTCGATATGAGCGGTAAGGAAGCAGTGCTAGATTCTGGTGATTACCTTACCTCAGTACGCTTTGGGCAACGCATTGCAGAAGCAACTAAACGTTGGCTTAAGTAGTTTTTGACACTTGTATTAAGTTATAGAACCCAAAGTCTCTGACGAAAAATTCTTTTCAAGCCAAAGTTACATTTCTGGAGCGATCGCTTCTTGTGCGTGACTCTGGAGCAAGGATTTTGTTTGAGTCGGGTGCGTCAACACAAGCCAAAGCAATGCTATCCGCTACCAAGTGCTGATTGCATACAATTTATTTGCAGTGTTTTTGGAGAAGAGATACGGCTAGTTCATAGCTATTAGGTTGAGTTTGTACTGCATAGGCTTCTCTTTCTAAATCTTGCCTGTGAACATCAGTGTAACGCCTAAAAAAAGGTCGAGCATAATTGCTAGGCTTAATATTTAGACCTAAAACTTTTATTTTCCCTTTTCCTGCACATACCTGTGCAGCATGAACAGCTTCATGAATTATAGTCTGAGTACCAATGTGTAACTCAAACACTACTGGATTGATCCAAATTTTTTTGTCAGCTTCTCTTAATAAACCATAAGCTCCTCGCTTTGGTGGTAACTCAATTACTACTTCAAACCCAAACTTTTCTAATTGCTTTTTTAAATTGAGGAATTTCGATTCAGGATTAGATGTTTGAGATAGAAGAAACAGAGAATTTAATATTAAAAATTTATTCATAAAACTTTAAAGTTTTGAATGACAAGAAAAAGCCGATAAAATACCCCAAAGCCTAACATATTTTTGGCTGAAAATAAAATACATCAATTTGCGAATAATTACAAATTTATTCGCCATTAGAGCTAAAGTTTTATCCTTTATTTATACATAAACTGTTAAAGAACCTGCTGAATGTTCGGTGCGGAAAAGAATTGTGGTTTCTTATATTGCAATAACAGAGCTAGCAACATGAAGCCATCGTGGATAACTGGCATAATTTTAACTACTATCGCTAGTGCCACCATCACGGCTATTTTGATTTTCCAAAGAACTAACCAGCCATCCATCGCGCTTACCGAAGAATGGATCGCTACCCAAGTAGCAGATGGGGACAGCATCACAGTTCGTCAAACCGATGGTAGCGAAATGTCAGTTGAGCTTTGTGGAATTGATGCCCCGGAATTGAAACAAGGTGAAGCTCCAAGACAAGCATTGGCTCATGAAGCAAAACAGAAACTACTCAAGCTCATTGCTGCTGCCGATAACCAACTGATGATCGTTCCAGTCGCAAAAGACAGCGATGGGCGTACTGTTGCTGAAGTGATGGCTCACGGACAGGGTAAGGCTGAGATTAGTTTTCAGGAAGAACTGCTCAAGAATGGTTTGGCCAGAACGCGTAACTCTAGTGTGGAGTGTCCAAATCAGTTGGCTTTTGAACAGGCTCAGGACATAGCAAAGGCATCCAAACTGGGAATATGGAACCAGTCCAATTTAGAGAGGCATTGAGACTAAATGTTTAGAGTACTCCATCGCCAGCAGTCCCTAGTGTATCTGGTCAAAGCCACGGATGCCGTCCGTAATCCAGTAATACTTGGGATTGATGGCGATGTATTCAGGTGTAAATTGCTGTTGAGTAGTAATGTCAATTTTGTGGACATTGTAGGGCAATTCGATTTCTTCCAGCATGACGGAAGCTTTGCGTCCATTGGGCGTGGTGAAGGTGTAGAGATCAATCATCTGTTGCTATCCCAAAATCTTGACATTTTCCGATGGTAGTGTAGCTTTGATTGAGAAATTAGGATATTAGCCGATAGGGAGATAAAAGCAAAAGCTAATTAATTTGGGGAAGGAGTCACAACCGTAACGGCTACGGACGGTAAACTACGCCCCCCAGTTCCAGTTTCAAGCGAGAAAAAGAGCGATCGCTAACGGCGGGGCGTAACAAACATAACACTGCCTCAAAATGGACGTGCAGAGGCGATTTTAGCAGAATTGGTAGTGCTTGGGGTCGATGCCTGCGGCGGGCGGAGCCATTGCACCCTATATCTAATTAGGGGGCTTTGGGTTTGATGAACTTGAGGGTCTGGGTTGGGTGCCGGTACTTGTCTCGGTCACGATTTGCAACGGAGCGTAAAAGCGAACGAATACTCGCTCTAAGAGTTGGCTTTACACTACGCTATCACTTGGAACGAATAATCCTAATGAATAATCCTTATGCTTTTTTGACTCGGCAGGCAAAACATTTAAATGCCTGCTGTCCTGAAAGATTGTCATAATATTGTTTATCTATCAAGATATTAACTGACTCATAGTAGGGAGTTCCAAACTCTTCTGCCATTTTCTGCCCAGTCCCGAACCAGCCAGGGATAAAAATAGTATCTTCTCGAATTCCTGACCAAATTAATGCAGTGCCAATGATTGAGCCTCTGGGACTTTCAACTATAATTTCATCACCATTTTTAATACCTACTTTTTTCGCGGCTTCTGGGTGAATTTGTACCAGTCGAACACCATTCATTTGCTTACCCGTATAAGTCCACTGGGTAATAGAGTGGAAATGAACTACGCTTGGTCTGCCAGTCATTCCCATTAGTGGGTACTCTTTATGTACCTCACCAGAAGAGATTTTTCCTAATTTAATGTTTTGAGTCAGTGCCTGTGGATTCACAGGATTTTTTACCAACTCAGATGTGTATTCAATGGTTGGATGCTTACCTGTTACCTCTGGATGGGTATAGAAGTTTGGCAGAGCAGAGTGTCCAGACTCGGCTAGCCGATTTTGCAATTGTTGAGTATAAATTTCTACCTTACCACTGGGAGTGAGAAATCGTTTACCAACATTGTTAGGGTTAAGAGCTGATGCGGCTTCATACCAAGATGCATGATCGAGGTAAAGTGTGCTGACACCAGGATGATCTACTGTTGGACAAGGCCAACGCAAGGGTTCTGTTCTTTGAGATAGTCTCTGTTGGGTCATACCTCCCATTCCAGGAGTATTCGTTAGAAAAGTTGCCCACAGTTGACGATAGTCTTTCCAAGAATCAGGAAAGTTATCCCTCCAGTATTCAGGCGGATTGCGTTTGTCTAATTTCGCTGTGGCGTGTGCTAAATCAATCCAGATATGCCAATCTGGTTTGGACTCACCTACCGGAGTAACCACTTGTTTTTGCCAACGGATTGCTCGATCATCTCGCCGCATATAAACGGTTTCCATTTCAAAACCACTGGTTACGGGCAAAATAATATCAGCATAGTACGCTGACTCTTCCATAAACAATCCAGTGTAAACATAAAATTCTAATTGGCGGTAAGCCTGTTGTACTTTAATTGTGTCTGAACAAGCCAACAGAGGATTCCCCTGAGTAACGATCGCTTTGAGTTGATAAGGTTCACCTGAAATGATCGATTCTGCAAAATAATCTGGCCCGACTGGTAGTGCAATATCTTTGCTAGGTGTTTTACCAATAATATCTGGCAAATTCAATTCCCCTGGCCAGGTATTGTGCATAAAATTGCAACCACCACCGTTTATACCAATATTGCCTGTTATTGCAGCTAGGAATGTCAAACAACGGTAAGTATCAAAAGCCCCTAATTGATGAGAAATCCCAGCGTTGCAGAAAATCGCAGCAGGTTTAGTTTTGGCATAAGCCTCAGCTAGAAGCTTAATCTTTAATGCTGGAACATCCGTTACAATTGCAGCCCACTCTGGTGTGTAACTGAAGCTCTTGAGGTGATTCTTCAGTTCATCAAAACCCAGTACCCACTCTTTTACAAAAGCAGCATCGTATAAGTTGTTAGTCACGATGTGATAGAGCATTGCCAAAATCAAAGCCAAGTCAGTGTGTGGCTTAGGTGCAATCCATTCATCAGCTTGCGCTCCTGTAGGAGTCAAACGTGGGTCGATAACTACTAGTTTGGCTTTGGTCTGAACACGACTTCTGAGAAGATAGGCAAAGGTTACAGGATGGGTTTCCGCTTGATTCGTACCTAAAAACAGAAAGAATTTAGCAGATCCCAAGTCTTCTTTTTTAGTCGCATCATCGATTCCGTAACCGTTTGTAAAATTACCCAAGCCAAATGTCCATGCCAAAGCATTGCCACCTGCATCGTTGCATACAGGCCCAACATCGGTATTATTAGGACTGCCCAGCATACTGAAATAGCGTCCGACCAGAGAACCTGTCCCCCGTGGGAGTCTGCCAGAGGTTTTGTTCGCGATCGCTCTAGCTTCACCTGCATCCCTGAGTGCCAAAAACTTGCTAGCTATAATTGAAAGTGCTTCATCCCAAGAAATTGGCTCAAATTTAGAATTGCTGTCACCTTTATTTCCGCTAACCCGCTTCATTGGGCTTTTCAAGCGAAAACGATTGTAGACTAGCTGCGTCATCATTGGTCCCTTGATACAAAAGCCACCAGCCTGTACTGGGTCATTTGGTTCACCTAACACATCTATGATGCGTCCGTCTTTGAGATGAACTTTCAATCGGCACAAAGAATTGCAGAATTGACAAGCACTATCTACAATCTTATCTGGCTCTAGGGCAGCCGATTTCTGAATAAAATCAAATTCAGTACTTTGGAGAGGGATTGCCTGATCGTCTCCAATACTTGCAGCATCTGCCACTTCTTTTTTTAGTAACTCTGCTGCACTTAAAGCAGCTGTACTAATAGCCGCCCCTTGGAGAAAACCACGCCGTGAGGTCTTTTTTCTGCCTTTTGATGTCATGGAGATGCTCTGTCTACAATCGCACTGATTACAGCATTTCACAAATGTGGGTGAGTTTAGCTACCTCTGATTATAGATATTACATATTTGAATAACTCAATATAATAATATTGTGCGCTTTTCAATCCACATCTATTGCTTTGGCTGTGTTATGGCTGGTGATGACTAGTAGTTCGCTTTCCCCAAAATTGCAACGCTATTTTAAGATTCCCAAAAATCAGCAGCGATCGCTTTGGTAAAGCTGCTAACAGGTTTAACAAGTTTAGGGGTTTAAGTCCCCCGGTTCAAAAAATTTATCTTGTTTTGGGTCGGGGTCTAAATCCCCGTCACAAAACTTACTTGCGACTTGCGACTTGCGACTTGCGACTTGTTTTAATTCCATTGAGTTGTGGGGGATAATCTACTGGTTTGTACATTCCTATTAATCACCTTGGAACCTAACCAGCTAAATTTATTTTCTGATTTGACCGTCACGCCAGAACGCAGAGCAGAGACACTGGTAATGAGCGTTGAGGCACTGTTGAAGTGGAAATCTCAGATTTTTGAATATCAGCAGAAGGTGAGAGAGAACAAACCACCACAGCAGACGGCGTTATTTGACCTTACCCTTAAGCACTGCGATCCAGACCAAATTGATCCACTCTTGCTGCGGCTTGTGCCAATGTCGTTTTATCGAATGCCAGTTGATAGCCCAGGAGAAGCTTGTCTGTATTTCATTATAGACTCGGCGGCTTCTGTTGTTTTGTACGTGGGCGAAACGTGCCGCAGTAACAAGCGATGGCAGGGTATACACGCCTGCAAAGATTACATCGCCAGCTACCAGGATTTACATTATCGCTATGGGTTGCAAACAGCAGTAAACGCCGCATTTTGGTGGGATGCTCCCACAGACCGACGCGCACGGCAAGAGTTGGAGTTGAACTTAATACAGACGCGGATTATCAAAACCTCGATTCGCTATGGAATCCCATGATGTCGCCCCTACGATTTTGGCATCTATTTCCCGTTCCCATAGGACTTCTAGCGATTCTCCTAACGCATCATCTTCTAAACAAGAAAGGCTAACTTTAGTGTCTTGCTCCTTAGTGGGTTTCGACACAACTTCTTCTACAAGATATTGCCGCGATCGCACTCGCACAATCTGTCCAGTTACAATGTCAGTCACTCGTGTCTTCCTCTTTGTAACTGAACTGGTATTATCCCTCCCATGACAATTTCACTCCCCTAAACCCTTATGTCTAATGACTGGTTGGACTAGAGTGCAAAGAAAGCAACTATACCTTTTTAAGTAGCAGGTATAAAATAGTATATTTTCTATTCGGTTCTTAGCACCTGCTACATCTTATGAAGTATTTTTCTATACGGCTATATTATTTAGCTAATTATCAAGAAAATTTTAAAGCTTTTATTTGATAAGTAATTTACAAGTTATTTTTCTCAGAAGTCTTACGTAGATTAGTTTTCAAGCGCAAGGTAAAAACAAAGTTTATTGGTAATAATACTTAGGTTTTCTCAAGTAAGCTATAAGCCTCCTTTGATTAGCGATCGCTTTATGGTTTCTGATGAAAATTTCTGTACTAATTTTGTACAATTGCTCCCAAAGTGCCATTGACCGCACGTAAATAATCATCTGGCGATAGCAGAAGCAACATACCTCGCATTCCACCAGAAACAGTGATCTGCTCAAATAGAGTTGCAGTTTCATCAAGGTAAACGGGATAGTATTTTTTACTAGCTAAAGCTGTCACACCGCCACGGATGTATCCTGTTAGTGGCTGTACTTCCTTCAGGGCAACTGTCTCAACCTTGCGGTTTCCTGAAATTCGAGCTAAAGCTTTTAAATCTAACTGAGCATTTCCAGGTATAACAGCAAAGCAGATACCTGTTGTGTCACCTCTGACTACTAAGGTTTTAAAAACTTGCTCTGGCGGAAGACCCACTTTCTGGGCTGTACTAAGAGCAGCAAGATCGTCAGGATCTACGTCATAGCTCAGGATTTGGTAGAGAATACCTAGTTTATCCAGTAGTCGAGCAGCATTAGTTTTCATTGCTCTTATTCCCAATCCTCAATCACCAGTCCACTAACGCGACTAAATTCTCTGGTGTTGTGCGTGACTAATGTTAACACACAGCAATATCTGTTACATTTGTTGAGTGTAAGCGTTCTCGAATTAAGAGCGACCTACCGTTGAGATAACGAGCGCAAACATTGGTATCTAATAAATACCTCACAGAATTTCTTCCCTTGTCTCAAAATCACCTTCAGAGTCGATAACAATTGGATCGTCTTGACAGCTACCATAAGTCTGCTCAAAAAAGTTGGGTGGCCATCCTAATTCTTCTGGTGTTTTTGTAGTTGTTGACGGTTTTAGTTGTTGATAAATCACCATTACTTCTATTTCTTTGTCTGTTATTCCTAATGGGATATCAAGGTGTAAAATCCCATCAGACCCCACATGAGTATTTAGTTTGATACTTTGCATCACTGTTTTCTCTCACTTATTGATTCATTTAAAATTGCCTGCCACTTCATTAATACCGTACTCTTTCTCAATCAAACCCAACAGCTTCTCTTCCACATCAGTCGAATACGGTTACTTCAACTCCCCCAAGTGCTTTAAGACAGCATGGGCAGCCTCTTACAAGTTCTTGTTTTCCTGTAACCTACTGATGTGTAGGCTAGCAAGAACCGCAGGCATCGCTAATCTCCTGCATCTGCTGACATTCGGCAGGTAGATAGTTGAAGGACTTCACGTGTTGCAACCCAATGTTAAACCTTTATAAAACTTCTGATTGCTTCACTTATTTTGAATGCAGTTTAGTATTAGACCTACTTTTTGAGTGAAAATAAATCTATGAGTAGAACGTTATATTATCATCAGCAGTCAAACTTTTCTCGGAAAATCCGAATATTGTTAATAGAGAAAAATTTAGATTGTGAATTCAAAGAAATTAATTTAGCCAATAAACCCCCTGAATTCCTTGAAATTTCTCCTATTGGTCAAGTCCCTGTGTTTGTAGATGAAGATGGCACGGTAATTTGGGACTCTACATTGATTGCGGAGTATCTAGACGAAACTTATCCACAGGCTAGCTTTTACCCAAGCGCTCCTCACATACGGCTTGAGTGCCGTAAATGGGAACAACTAGCAGATACTTTAGGCGACAATATTATCGGTTTATGGGTACTAGATTTTATGGGTGATCTAGCTCCTGCTTATTATCGAAAAAAATATGAAACATTAATTAATCGCCTTTTACCAATCTTTGATTCCCAACTGCGTTCGGCTAAATATTTGTTAGAGGGTGAAACATGGACAGCAGCAGATGTGGCAGCTTTATGTTCCCTCGGTTACTACAGCTTTCGCTTAAATGAAGACTGGCTTCTTCAGTATCCTTATTTGAGAGACTGGTTTAATAGATTACACGAGCGTGAATCAGTCAAGTCAACTATTCCAAAAAAGACCCCTACTTAGAGGTTGCTGAAAAAGTAATAAGAAAGCAAAGATCAGGATTGGTTAGTTATTCAAGCAAGCCGTACTTAGGAGTCTTGCAAAAATAATTTGAATAATTTTGATGGGGAAGTTAAACTCACAAGTCTTTCCAGATTAAATTTGTACAACTTATTTTTACATGATGCCTATTAATACAGCACTTACGGCAGCTATGAGGTACATCCTCAAATCTGAAAGCTTTGATAGGAGAGGGCAAGGAGAAAAACTGTACTGCATAATAGCCGGAAGTGCTGTAATGACGCAACAGAATAATCAAATTAATTGCGTCTACCAAAAATTCTTTTCAATAGGATCTGAACCAATCAGAAAATCAAAATTACCTTCACCCCTACTTCTCTTCAATGTTTCCATGATTTTTTTCGGGTTATCGTGGGGGCCATTGACATAAAATGGTTTCCCGTCACGACCACATTCAATACGTATACTTCCATCCCATTCTCCGATGTGCGAACGCGATTTAGAAAAGTCTTTGTGTGGTTGAAACCCTAAGCTGTCTGCATATTCGCAAGCACTAAATATCATCCCTTGGGCAACTTCAAGGGAAACCTCTTGCGGTTTTCCGGGAAATGGCTCGAATAGTAATTCTGTAAATTCTTTAAATTTTATCCTGTCTACTGTACGTGGTGGTATGGTATCTTTAACGCCCAAGCACCATATATCTAAAAGGTAGCTACAGACCATGATTTGATTGTATCGAGCAACTCTTGCAATCACTACCAATCCTAAACCGCGATCGATGTCGTCATTGTTTTTTACAGGTAGGATTTTTGTCAGCAGATTTTTGATGCTGTTTTCTGGTGGGATTTTCGGTAACAATTGGATAAGACTCTCACTTGCTAAACACTGATATACGGGGTCTAGCTCTCCTTTTGTCAATCTATCTAATGTAGTTTGCTGTGCTTGATTTTGAATCGCTGCATTGACATCTGACACTTTAATACCCAATTTTCGGGCTATTTGTTTGGGTGTTAAATTCAATGCCCGTAAATCAATTATTTCTTGTTGTTGTGTTCCTGTCATAAATTACTACTTTTTACAAACAACCGGGAGCAGAAATATTAAACCACAGCTAGATTATATTAATTTAATACCACAACGAATCACAGAAAGCATTGTTTATTTGTTGCATTAATCTCTAATTCCTGACTCCAGAACCTTCAACAACTTCTCTTCCAAAGCTTTTAAACAAGCACGATTCAGCTTCCCCAACGACTGCAACAGATTTTTGACTGTCTCCAAAGAGCGAATCGGAATACACCCGATTAATGCGTAGGCATAGCCCGCCGTGTCATGGCAGGTTGGGGCTAAACATCAGAATGGCTTGATTAGCTTCCCACACTTTACTGATGCACCACTATACAAAATCAAAGTAGGTGATATGCTTTTTATCATTGCCGAACGTGATGTTAGGTAATGGTAATCGCTCCAATAAGCGATGTCTATCGATAAACCGTTGCACGTCTACGCACAAATTATCCGAAAGCACTAAACTTCAAACATCAATACTACCATGCTCAAACTATTGCCTAAATTTGCAATTGGGATTGCAACTGCTGCTCTTAGCACTGGCGCAATTGGAACAAGTCTTGCCCAAAACTCTACTGTTAGCTATGACTTTACAATTAATGTCACTAAAGGCTCCTTAGCAGGCAAATCGTTCAATGGCAGCTTCAGCTACGATAATTCGACCTTAAAAGGCATTGGAGTTGAAGAGTTGGGAGTTGCTCAGGGATTAAAGGCTTGTTTTAACTATCTTGGACGTAACTATAGCGAGAGTGATGATCGTGACTATCCTACCTTCCCGAAACTAGTTTTTGAGAATGGCTTAATCAAACAACTAGACTTTTGGTTACAACCAGAAAAGCGTGTTGTCTGGTGGAATTTACCTGGATGGGAAGTTAAGTATACCCAGCGTCAAGCTTCTGCCCCTACCGTTCTAAATTGCCAAAAACACTAAAACAAATTGGCTATATTGGCAAAGCCTATCATTAAGGCATTAATCAAGCGATCGCTTTTTTTGGATAAAGAAAATGGACATAGTAACAAAAATGGGAGAAGAATTGCGCTGCACTACGTCTTACTTATAAGGCGCTCAACTTGGACAGATACATCAGGAAAGCAAAGGGGTGAAATAGCTAGCGTGGCAAAACTTACTAGAGAAGACGACTCTCTAAATTAGCCAAGTAAGCC
>NZ_JABXKI010000339.1 GCF_017115095.1 Nostoc sp. NMS4
AATTAATCGAACAGGGAAGTCACGACCAATTACTGCAACAGGGAGGGCTTTATGCAACTTTACATAACTTGCAGATGTTGGGAAGTTAGAGGATAGATAGTCAAAAACTCACATTTTCTAGAAAAATAACTTAATTTTGCGGAATATGTAACAGCGCTTGTGTGGATAATAATGAATAGCCTTTTTGCAAAGTAGTTACTGAAACTGGATTTGTATAAGTTTTAGCAAGTGTGCAACCCTAGCAATATCTAGCTTTTGTATTGCACTTGATTGAAAATGGCCATAGGTTTATCACAAGCTGGCTCTAAAGACTTTGTTTTTCTGGAAAGCAAAAGCGTATAGGCCAATCTGACCGTAAACTCAGAATAATTCATGGGCAATCAGGCGTTGGCAAAAGTTCAATTTTACAGGCTGGATTAATCCCAGCATTAAAACAAAAATGATTACCACTAAATATAAAAATTGAACAGTTTGGTATTAAAGTTATATTTATCTTAAATAATTCTTCAATCAAAGACTGGCAGTATTCTTATGGTATCTTCTAATTCGTCCAATACCAATAATTTAATAAGTATTACTGATTTACAAGAAACCCATTATCAACTTATGAAAGGATGTGTCAACACTCTTAACTATATTTCAAAAACAAATTTTCCTTTTAAAACATTAAATTATGCTGATTTGTCTATAAACAAAGATTTGTTTTCATCAAATCCAGAATTACGTTTTATTTCTAAATTTATAGATATTTATGAAATAAAAATGTTTTATATAAAAATTAAGGAAGATATTTTAAGTGAAGAAGAAATAATTCTAAAAATTTTCTTCTTCTTGGTTAGTATTTTTATATTTTTACCTTATAAATTAATTGATTCAATTAACTTTTTCCAATTAAAATTTTTAACTTATATTATGACAAAATTATACATTCAAAATATTAATAATAATTTAATAGTTTTATATTCAAGATTAAAAGCTAGTATGAATAGCGATATCGAAGAGGAATTACAAATTAAAACTTGGTTAACAAGAAGTATTAATGATTGTAAAATTTTTAACGCTAATTTTTCGGGTTTTAATTCTAAAGTAATTATTGGTATACTTACTTTTTTAACACCTGCTTTACCTGTTATCTTAAGAACTTTAACATCTAATAATTGGATCAAACCCTATTTATCAAAATTAACAGCTTTAATAAAAGCGCTAAGTTTTAACATAATTTCATGGCAATTTATACTTTTAATAGTGTTATATTTACCAACAATTGTTATCTTAATGTTTTTAATAAAATCATTTAAGGTTAAATACTTTATTTTAAACTTTTTTAATATATATTCTATTGAATCTAAAATTTATAATATATTAAACTACAAAGACGTTGATACAGAACAAGAGAATTACAAATTTGGACAGTTATTAATTCAAATATTTTTTATAATTAATGCAATAATTTGTTTTGTACCACATATCTTAGATTTGTCATATCAAATAAAACTACCTGTAGGTATAATTAGTATACTCATCAGTATAGTACTTGAAATTCCCAAAAGACAAAAATAACCATTAAAAATATTTTGACTAAGTGGTTATACAATATAACAAAACAGTAATTTCTTTGATAGTTACAAGGATTAAATGCAATTGAGCCAGGATTAATTGCAACTAGTACAGCACGGCATAAATCTAGCTAATATCTGAATTAACCAGACAACTTGCTCAACCAACTGGTTAAAGGTAGGCAAACTTATGCCACAGCGTACTAGATACCCATCTGACCTACCACTTTTGGCGCATCAACCCACACACTCATCTGCTCGCAACGCACAGTTAACCAAGGTTGACCTAAACCTATTCCAAAAAAAGGACTTTCGGCGGGGATTTCTAACTTAGAACCAATCAAACCCAACAAAGACTCAAATTCAGCAGGGAATATCAGCAAATCAGCACCCTTAGCGCTGAAACTAGAGGGACTTAATCGCTGTTTCCATGCCAAGCTTTGTTGATTATACTTAAGACTACACAATTTCCGGTTTTTTTGATGCACAGTAACATACTTTCCTTGTTCCCAGGTAAACTCAGCTAGTTCCTTTGGTAGCCCCCAAATTTCTCGACCACCAGCCACCGAATCAGCATTATCTACATAAATGTGAGAAATCCAA
Source organism: Nostoc sp. NMS4 (assembly GCF_017115095.1). GTDB lineage: Bacteria > Cyanobacteriota > Cyanobacteriia > Cyanobacteriales > Nostocaceae > Nostoc. The sequence goes on from NZ_JABXKI010000339.1 coordinate 2,160, forward strand.
GCACCGATTTTCCTCTGGTAATTAATCAAAGCCGGGACAATAATTAACTCACTATACTCCAGTACTGAGCCTGAATCGTAATTAGATAAATACACGCTACCGAGGGTTTTACCAGGACATACAGAAACAATTTCTAACTCTAAAGGAATCAAAGGGCGCACTTGGTCAATATTTAACAAATGCAGAGTTTGGATAGCATAACCTTGAAGTGTCCAAGGTGCTTGTGGATATGGCATAAGAGATTAACCAGAGTTTATATAACTCCTAATTTCTAACTCCTAACTCCTGAAAAAAAATCCCCACCCAGACAAATGCCTGAGTGGGTAAAATGAGGTCGAACAAAACAATCTTCCCAAAAGAAGTCAGGGGATTATTTGCTCTCTGTAAAATCAGCGTCAATCACATCGTCGCCGTTACTAGAACTAGAGGAACTGCTGCTATCTTGAGGTTCACCACCAGATGTAGCACCAGCACTAGCACCAGCTTGTTGATAGATGTTGCTACCAACAGCGAATAATGCTTGTTGCAATTCTGGGGTGAGCTTCTTGATTTGCTCATCGTCTTCTTTTGCAACCGCTTCCCGCACTTCTTTAACTAAACCTTCGACTTTAGTCTTGTCAGCATCGGGAACTTTATCGCCCAATTCTTGTAACTGCTTTTCAGCTTGGTATGCCAAAGAATCGGCTTGGTTCTTGCGTTCAATCTTTTCACGCCGCTCTTTGTCAGATGAAGCATTCTGTTCAGCTTCTCTCACCATCCGGTCAACGTCATTTTTATCCAGGGTGGAAGCGCCAGTTATACTGATGGACTGTTCTTTACCAGTACCTTTGTCCTTAGCGGTAACGTTCAAGATACCGTTAGCGTCAATATCGAACACCACTTCAATTTGAGGAACGCCGCGTGGTGCAGGAGGGATACCATCCAGACGGAAGGTTCCCAAGCTCTTGTTATCGTTAGAAAATTCGCGTTCACCTTGAAGAACGTGAATTTCTACGTTAGTTTGACCATCCACAGCCGTGGAGAAAACTTCGGATTTTTTGGTGGGAATTGTCGTGTTGCGGGGGATAATTTTGGTCATCACGCCGCCCAATGTTTCCACACCCAAAGATAGCGGTGTCACATCTAACAGCAAGATGCCAGTTACATCACCAGCTAGTACCCCAGCTTGAATGGCTGCACCAACTGCTACAACTTCATCAGGGTTAACGCTTTGGTTGGGGTCTTTACCCAATACCTGCTTCACAATCTGGTGGACTGCGGGAATCCGGGTCGAACCACCAACTAACACCACTTCATCAATATCGGTTTTGCTTAACTTGGCATCCCGGAGGGCGTTTTCCACAGGGATACGACAACGGTCGATTAAATCAGAGCAAAGTTCTTCAAACTGAGCGCGAGTCAGGGTTGTATCCAGGTGCTTCGGCCCATCCTGGGTTGCGGTGATAAATGGGAGGTTAATTTCTGCTTGGGTAACGCTAGAAAGCTCAATTTTGGCTTTCTCTGCGGCTTCAGTCAGACGTTGTAAAGCTTGTTTGTCTTTCCGCAGGTCAATACCTTCGGCTTTCTTGAACTTCTCAGCTAAGAAGTCAACAATTTTTTTGTCAAAGTCGTCACCACCAAGGTGTGTATCACCAGATGTGGCTAGGACTTCAAAAACTCCATCTCCTACTTCCAGCACGGATACGTCGAAAGTACCACCACCAAGGTCAAATACTAGGATGGTTTCGTTACTCTTCTTGTCAAATCCATAAGCCAGAGAAGCAGCAGTTGGCTCGTTGATAATCCGCAGAACTTCAATCCCGGCAATTTTACCAGCGTCTTTTGTCGCTTGCCGTTGCGAGTCGTTGAAGTATGCGGGAACAGTGATTACAGCTTGGGTTACAGTTTCACCCAGGTATTTACTGGCATCTTCAACTAGTTTGCGAAGAACTTTTGCAGAAATTTCTTCAGGAGCAAACGGTTTACCAGCTATCGGACAATCTAATTTGACATTGCCGTTGCTGCTGAGAACTTTGTAAGAAACTTCCGTAGCTTCGTTACTAACTTCATCGTAACGGCGACCGATAAAGCGTTTGACTGAGTAAAACGTATTTTCGGGGTTCATCACCGCTTGGCGTTTAGCGATTTGGCCAACCAAGGTGTCGCCATTTTTCGCAAATGCAACTACTGATGGTGTTGTCCGAAAACCTTCAGCATTAGCAATTACTGTAGGTTTACCACCTTCCATCACTGCCACGCAGGAGTTCGTTGTTCCTAAGTCAATTCCAACTACTTTTGCCATTTTAGGTGCTGGCTCCGTATAACTACAAATGAATGAATGAGAATATAAAGCACTAAATTTTGAACCAACAGGGTCAAGAAATCAGTCAGTTCAGCATGAATACCTTTGTTTTGGCTTTCCTGGGGTTAAAACTCCAGAATCTGCTGATATATATACTGAAGCTTAGTGGTAGCCAGTCCATGAAGGGTGGTTTCCCGAACCTTGCTTAGGACGGTTAAACTAACTAAATAGTTTTTTTAGTTGGTTCATGGATTAATTTGTCTTCACTCTCTCTAATGTAGAAGAATTAATACTTTCAGTAATTAGGGTGAACCGTAACGTCTGAGTGGTGTTTGCCGTCTTTAAAGATAATAAACTATGGAAACACTGAGAATGGAAGGAAATTAAAAGGCGCGTAGGCGTAGTCTGCACTTCTTTACGAGACGCTCTTGCTAGCTAGGCTCAATAAAGGCTCAATTTATCATTTTAGATAGATATCATTGATAAGTTGAAAAAAATCAGACTTTGTGAAATAAAGTAAAAGGTGAAAGTGAAAAGTCTCAGAATATTTCTCAATTAATCGGTTTGGCGTAAATTGTTCCCAATCTCAGAAATAGCTGATGAAGCTACGTGCTGCCTCCTGCCTTAAAACCTGTAACTTTTATGATGAATATCACTGAGCGCTACGACATTATCATTATCGGTACGGGAGCAGGTGGAGGTACACTAGCTCACCGCCTCGCACCCACAGGTAAGAAAATTCTCGTGTTGGAACGAGGCGACTTTTTGCCGAGAGAAAAAGCTAACTGGAATCCCCAGGAGGTCTATCAAAAACATCGTTACCACACCGATGAGCAATGGTATAACAAAGAAGGCAAAGTTTTTAAGCCTCAGACAGGTTACTGGGTTGGTGGCAATACTAAACTCTACGGTGCAGCCTTAATTCGATTCCGGGAGCGAGATTTTGAAAAGGTAATTCACAAGGGGGGAATTTCTCCAGAATGGCCGCTCAAGTACTCCGACTTTGAGCCGTACTATACACAAGCAGAAAAGCTGTATGACGTACATGGCCAAGAAGGAGAAGACCCAACAGAACCACCTCGTAGCGAACCATATCCCTATCCGCCAGTGAGTCATGAGCCGGATATGCAGTCCCTTGCTGATGGCATCCGCGAACTGGGTTATTACCCATTTCACCTACCACTAGGATTAAAGCTCAATGAAAGCAATCGCACCAAGAGTCCCTGCATTCGCTGCGATACTTTTGATGGATACCCTTGTCTCGTAGATGCAAAAGCCGATGCTGATATTAACGCCATTCGTCCTAGCCGCGAGATGTATGCCAATTTCACCCTTTTAACTAACGCGAAAGTATTGCGGCTGCATACCAGTGAGTCGGGGCGAGAGGTGACGAGGGTAGAAACTGAAATTGCTGGAGAAAAACATTGGTTTACAAGCGATATTGTGGTTGTTGCTTGCGGTTCTATCAACTCAGCAGCCTTGCTGTTACGTTCTGCTAACGATAAACATCCCAATGGATTGGCAAATAGTTCCGATCAGGTGGGACGTAATTTCATGAAACAACTGGAAACCGCTATAGTTTCCATACATTTAGAGGTGAATCACGCCAACTTTCAAAAAACGATCGCTGTTAACGATTTTTACTGGGGAGAGCCGGATTTTCCTTATCCGATGGGCATGGTGCAGAATACTGGCAATGTGTTGGCCGATATGATTCCCGCAGAGGCTCCGCCACTTATGGCTCCATTTATCAACCTGATTCCTCATTTTGAACGAAATTTGCTCGCCGAGCGCTCGGTTGGCTGGTGGTTACAAACTGAGGATTTACCAGACCCAAATAATCGGATTCGTGTGGTGGGCGAAAAGATTCATGTCGATTATACATTGAATAATACCGAAGCAAGCGATCGCTTAATCCATCGTTGGACATCTGTACTCAAGTCAATCCCTCAATCAGCTAAAAGCGTTTTACCATTTAGCATTTATCCCCGCACTCAGATACCCGAACAAGCTGTTGGTCATCAATGTGGTAGTTGTCGATTTGGGACAGATCCCAAAACCTCAGTCCTTGACCTCAGTTGTCGTACCCATGATGTCGATAATCTTTACGTGGTAGATAGTAGTTTCTTTCCCTCGAATTCCGGTGCTAACCCGACATTAACGATTATGGCGAATGCATTGCGCGTTGGCGATCTGCTGGCAGCAAAATTTCACTAATGCATAAAAAGGGCAAACATTATGACAAATGATGAACAGCAACCACAGATTCAATCTCAACAGGACGAGTCAGAAGTAATACAGTCCCATCCATTGACTACAAGTCTAGGTACTGTGGGAGGTGGGGCTGCCGGAACCGCACTTGGTCACTCCATTGGTGGTAAAGTGGGTGCTGCAATTGGTGCGATCGCAGGGGCAATTACTGGTGGCATTGCAGCCAATAAGCTGGTAGAGTACGCTGAAGAATTCATAGAAGAACTCCAGCCGACAATTGGATTAGGATTAGGAGCCGATCGCAAACCAATTGAACTACCTCCTCACTATTCTTGGGAAGAATTACAAGCATTATCGAAACCTTCAGAATGATAAGTAGGTGGGCGTAAATATTTGTCGTTGGGATCAGGCAGGAGGAATGTTCTTCAAGATATTTCAGAAACCCCTTTAGTAATTGATAGCAATTGTTCGTAATCCTTTGGTGTATCAATATCAATATCCCCTAGAGGAAACGGAATAGAAAACACTTCATTGAGGTTATTGTTAATAACTTTTTTTGCTCCTGAAGTTTCTTTTAAAGCGGCAAGTTCTGAAAAAAATATCTGACTAAATAGAGCGGGTACACCTAATGTATTTCCATATTCACAAGCAATAATCGGTTTTTTTGTTGAATAATATGTATCAACAAGTTGATTAATAATTTGCTGAGAAACAAATGGCTGATCGCAAAGTGTAATAACTACTGCTTCTATTTTTTGCGGAAGATTATTTAAGAATTCAATCCCGCTCTTGATGGAAGCACTCATTCCACAAGCCCAATCCAAGTTTTTAACTACTTTAACGGGAAGTTGTTGAATTTGGGGATGAATCTGTTCTGCATTGGCTCCAAGTACTACTACTACAGGTTGACAAACTGAAGCGATCGCTATTTCTGTAATATATTCTAAAAAGCTACGCCCTTGGTAAAGCAATAGTTGTTTCGGTGTACCCATTCGAGTCGATGCACCAGCAGCAAGGATCATAATCGCTATGGTTGGTTTATCGTTGTCTATAGCAGTCATAAAAACTAGGTGGTAAGTAGCAATTTTGGGTTGCTTTCATCATATTGGTGAATTGGTTGATTGCGATTTCTTAAAAAATTACCACTGCGATTTCTTAGCACTGCTTGAATTTCGGCAATAATAGCGATCGCTATTTCTTCAGGTGTATCTGCTCCAATATCAATCCCAATTGGGCCATGCAATTTTTTTAATTGTTTAGTAGTATAATCTATTTCTTGCAGACGTAAATCTTCAAGTAATCTTTCAGTACGCAGCTTTGGCCCTAAAACCCCTATATAACTTGTAGGAGATGGCAGCAACATTTTTAAAATTTCTCGGTCGTCAAGGTAATTATGCGTCATCACCACAGCAACTGTGTGGGCATCTATAAATACCTGTTTATCTACAATTTCTCGCCGACTCAGGATGACATCACAAGGCATGGTAAATCGCGCTCTAGTTGCTTCATTAGCTCGACAATCGACTACAGTAACCTGCCAACCTAATGCATGAGCAAATTGAGCTACGGGTACAGCATCATAACCAGCACCAAATATTATTAAGGGTGTGGGTGGTTGGATGACTTCGATGAAAACTTCTGCACTGCCTAAAGGTAACTGATAGATGTTTCCCCTCGACTTTTCATTAGCAAAGGCTGCTTGACTATCTGCAAGCAGAGATTTAATTAAATTGGCATCTTTGATGTCAGTGATAATTTTACCATCAGGATACAGCAATAAGCGCGACCCAAGTTTGACTTTTAGTGAGCCTTCAATGGCAAAGACTGTTGCAATAATACCCAAATGTTTTTTTTGAAAGCATTCTTGTGTAAAGGCGATCGCATTTGGTGTACTTTCTTTGTCAAGACGTTCTATCAGAACTTGTATAGTGCCATTGCACCCCAAACCAAAACCCCAAAGAATATCTTCAGAAGCGGTGCGATCATAAGTAACAACAATTGCTTCGCCGTCTGACATTCGTTGTTGAGTATGTGCAAATACGTCGTTCTCCAAGCAACCCGCGCTGATTGTGCCGATTATTCGACCTGTATTTGTCATTAACATTTTAGCACCGGGTCGGCGATAGGTTGAACCTTGAGTTTTAACTACAGTGGCAAGAAAAGTGATTTCACCACTTTTTTTACTTGACTCAAAGCCTTCTAAAATTGCTTGTAATTCGTTCATAAGATTTCTTGTTTTTCTCTTTCTAGCAGTTTGTCAGCTTCAGTAACCAGTCCCAATAAAAAAATGTGAGGCTGTGATATTCTGTGCGATCGTGCATCGCTGCTAGTACAGGTCGGCGGAAATAAGCCACCCGTTTGAAATGTCTAAAACCCTTACTTAATGGTAATTACGAATTACGTTAGCGTTTGACCTAAAAAGCGGATAGCGCCGGCGGCAAGCGAGTATTTTCGAGTGCGTCTTGATTCTGACTCCTGATACCGTTTCTTTGTGAAGCTGCGCCAAGAGTATTTTAACTGATTGACAAAAGGCGCTTTATTGTAATCTCTCACTGATGGCTTAAGAAAGATTCTGGAAGTAAACCTCTAGCGCTTCAGTTACTAACTGAGTCATCGGTTTACCTTGGCTTTCCGCCACTTCCTTCAACTTACTATAAACCTCTTCTTTCAAATTCACCCGATGGCGCGATTTGTTTGCACCATTGGCTGTTTGGGGTTCGTAGCTAGCAGCAAATTCGCGGATGGTATCAAAACCAACGCGATCGCAAAAATCACCGAAGCTTTCTTTCGATTTTCGAGATTTTTTAAAGTAGACAAAAATCGGCTCTAAGAAGCTTTCCAAGTCATTATGGTGTAGCTTTTCTGTGTAAGGTTGCGCCAATCGAGTCTGATTTGGCGAACCCCCTAACCATAGTTGGTAAGATTCGGGAGCGCTACCAACAAAGGCCAATTCTGCTAAGTAAGGACGAGCGCAACCATTGGGGCATCCTGTCATCCTTACCACAAAATGTTCTTTTTGTAAACCTAATTTATCCAAGAGAGCGCGAATTCTTTCCAAAATGCCTGGTATTGCGCGTTCTGATTCGGTAATTGCCAAGCCACAAGTAGGTAAAGCCGGACAAGCCATTGCATACCGCACCAAAGGTTCAATTTTACTGGGGTCGTCTCCGACACCGTGACGGCTGAGAATGTCTTGAATCGCTTCCTTGTTATCTGGTTCAATATCGTAAAAAATCAGGTTGTGGTTGGGTGTCAGGCGGATGGACAAGTTGAACTGCTCGACAATTTCCCGCAAAGCAGTTTTCAGGTGAAACGAACCTTCATCCTTGATTCGACCATTTTCAATGGAAATTCCTAAGAATAGCTTGCCATCACCTTGTTCATTCCAGCCAAGGAAGTCGTGATATTTAAACTCTGGCAGTGCTTTGAAGGCTTCGACTGGTTTACCAAAATATTCTTCAACTTGGGTGCGGAATTTATCTACACCCCAATCGTTGATTAGATATTTTAATCTGGCATGACGACGATCGGTGCGATCGCCATAATCTCTCTGGGTAGCAACAATCGCTTTCACTACGTTGTAAACGTCATCTTTCGCCACATAACCGATGGGGTCTGCTAACCTAGCGAAAGTTTCTTCTTTACCGTGGGTTCTACCTAAACCACCACCAGCAAAAATATTAAATCCTTCTAATTGCTTCTTCTTATTGGTAATCACTACCAACGCCAGGTCTTGAGAATACAAATCAACCGAATTATCCCCTGGCACCGTCACGCAAATTTTAAACTTGCGGGGCATATAGTAAGTGCCATAAATCGGTTCTTCGTTGTCATGGATAATTGTGCCGTTGCCATTGCGCTGTCGGGCTGCCTTTACCTCTGGGTTCTCTTCAGCACTAATTGCTTTCTCCCCATCTAGCCAAATTTCGTAATAAGCGCCTGTTTGGGCTGATAGCAAGTCAGCAATATTCTGGGCATACTCCCAAGCATATTGATACTCTGGGCGATTCTTAAATGGGGCTGGTGGTGCCATCACATTCCGGTTGATGTCGCCGCAAGCTCCCAAAGTCGAACCCAGGTTATTGACAATGGTGGCAATTGCTGCCTTAAGATTTTTCTTTAAAATACCGTGGAGTTGGAAACCTTGACGGGTAGTTGCTCGTAAGGTGTGGTTGCCATACTCATCAGCGATTTTATCTAAAGCCAGATACAGCTGCGGTGGTACTAAACCACCGGGATTTTTTGTCCGCAGCATAAACTGGTAATCTTTTTCCTGTCCCTTGGTGCGGTTGTCGCGGTTATCCTGCTGATAAGAACCGTGAAACTTCAAAAGCTGCACCGCATTTTCGGTAAAATGGGTAGTGTCTTCAAGGATTTCAGTTGCTACAGGTTCACGCAAAAAATTACTATTTTCCTTGATTCCTTCTACTTTGGAAGGCTTACGGCTAGCGATGGGGGAAGGAGCAGATTTAACCATTAGACTTGTATAGGATTCTCAATAAAGCATTAGTAGACACCGAATCAGCACCCTTCGGCTAGTTGATCCCCGGTAATCTGGTCGGAATAATGGGGAATCTTCCTAATTTTACCACGGCAAAGGCTGGCTTTGTCAGTGATGTAACACTTAACAAAACCAGCTTTTGAGAGTAGTGAATTTTAAGTGTTAAGTCTTGAGTACTTAGTCAAGTATAGAATAAATGAGGACTCAATAATCTTTTATTTGAAGCGATAGCCAATACCACCATTAATGCTAACAGCAGAAGCATCACTATTTTGGTAAAAGGAGCAATTATTAAGGAAGACAATGCAGAAATTGTCACGAAAGACTTGAGTAAGCGTTTCATAATTTTTACCAAATCTTGTATTTTTTACTTGTATATTCCAGGTCGAAAATAAAGTGATAATGTTCCAAATGATTGCCAAATCTTGTTAAATAATTGTTGTTATTAATTCATGATACTTACAGGGTAACTATCCCTTAAATTGATAAGTAAGCTGTTATAATTACATCTAAACGTCTTGTCCTTCTGACTATTTGTTCCTTGATAGACGCTTTTAAAACTGTCACAATAATTGGAACTAAAACTTAATCGGGATATGGTAAATAAAATACCCGATTAATAATTTTTGCCGAGCTTTTCACGGATGATGAAAAATAGGCTGTAGCATCCGTTGCAACAAGCTATAGAGGGAATCTATAAAGTTAATTTTGAGCCATAGTTGTGGAGATTGAATAATGCTAACCGCTGCAAAAACGTTGTCTGGTTTGATGGGTTTATGTGTCGGTGATGCGTTGGGTGTGCCGGTGGAGTTTACTAGTCGGGCTGAACGAGTAAAATCTCCAGTGACAACGATGCAGGGTTATGGCACATGGAATCAACCACCAGGAACTTGGTCAGATGATAGTTCCTTAAGCTTTTGCTTGGCTGAATGCCTTTGTCGGGGGTATTCGTTGGATGCTATAGCTAATTCCTTCTGGCGCTGGTACAAGGAGGCTTATTGGACTCCCCGTGGGGATGTCTTTGATATTGGTCAAACTACTCATACAGCAATTATGCGCTTGAAGCAGGGGGTTGTTCCCCATCAGGCGGGCGGTAAGGTTGAAAATAGTAATGGCAATGGTTCATTGATGAGAATCTTGCCGATGGCTTATTGTCACAGAA
>NZ_JABXKI010000320.1 GCF_017115095.1 Nostoc sp. NMS4
CAGTTAAAGTCATCTAAAGATGACTAAGGATTTTTGGGTATATTGAGTCATCTTCAGATGACTTTTGTTATTAGCAAGAAACTTCAGTTCCTTGTGGGACATAACTTTATTTATAGAATTTATAAAAAATATGAGCGATGCCTTTAGCCGACTTGCACCTTTCATCCAAGAATATATTTATCATCACCAGTGGACTGAATTACGTCCAGTTCAAATTGCCGCTTGTCAAGTTATATTTGACACTGATGCTCACTTGTTAGTTACGGCTGCAACTGCTGCTGGAAAAACAGAAGCAGCCTTTCTACCAGTTTTGACTCTATTACATAACAACCCTGCTGCTACAATTGGCGTATTATATATTAGTCCAATCAAAGCTTTAATTAACGATCAATTTGAGCGTCTCAACGACTTACTCAAAGAAGCAGATATTCCAGTTTGGCACTGGCACGGCGATGTTTCACAAACTCGAAAAAATAAACTTTTAAAAAATCCGCAAGGCATTCTCCAAATTACCCCAGAATCTTTAGAAAGTTTGTTAATTAATAAAAATAACGATTTACTTCGCTTATTTGGTGATTTAAGATTTGTGATCATTGATGAAATTCATGCCTTTATGGGTTCAGAACGCGGTTGTCAAATTATTTGCCAATTACAACGTTTAGCAAAGTTGACGCAAAAACAACCACGTCGTATTGGTTTATCGGCAACTCTTGGTGATTATTCAATAGCTGAAAATTGGTTGCGTTCGGGAACCGATAAGCCAGTGATTACACCAAAAATTGATGGCATAAAACGGCAAATAAAACTAGCTGTAGAACATTTTTATATTACAGATGAAGTAGATGAATCAGAGGCGACAGATGATGAACAATATATTTTCAACCTCAGCAAATCTCGCAAATGCCTAATATTTGCGAATAATCGCACGCGCACCGAATCTGTAATTGCATCTTTGCGACAAATTGCCACAAAACAAGGATTACCAGATATATATCATGTACATCATGGGAGTATATCTGCTAGTTTGCGACAAGCTGCTGAAAATGCAATGCGTGAACCGAACAATCCAGCTGTCACCGCCGCCACTTTGACTCTAGAATTAGGTATAGATATCGGTCATTTAGAGCGAGTGATTCAGTTAGAATCGCCCTTGTCGGTAGCTAGCTTTTTACAGCGCTTGGGACGCAGTGGTAGAAGAGGTGAAGCTGCTGATATGCGTTTTGTATGCGCTGAAGATAAGCCATTAGCAGAAGCTTCTCTACCAGAACAAATTCCCTGGCAACTTTTGCAGTGTATTGCGATAATTCAACTTTATTTAGAAGAAAAATGGATTGAACCAATCAGACCCATTAAATATCCTTTAAGTTTGCTTTATCACCAAACAATGAGTATTTTAACAGCAACAGGTGAAATTTCAACTAATGCTTTAGCTAAACAAATTTTTAGTCTGCCACCCTTTGCTGCTATTTTAAAAGAAGATTTTCAACTATTGCTACGCTATTTAATTGATATTGGTCATATTCAGCAGACTGAACAAGGTAAATTAATCCTGGGTTTGGCAGGAGAAAGGGTAGTGAGAAAATTTCAGTTTTATGCTGTTTTTGCTGAACAACAAGAATATATTGTTAAGCAAGGTACAACAGAAATTGGCAGTATTGTTACGCCACTTCCTGTTGGGAATCAATTTGCTTTAGCAGGGAGAAATTGGGAAGTCGTAGAAGTTGACTTTAAAAAGAAGGCTATTTTTGTTAAACAAGCTGAGGGTAAGTCTAGTATTTATTGGCGAGGTGGGGGTGGTACTATTCATACCAAAGTTTTGCAACGAATGCAACAAGTATTATTGGAAGATATTGAGTATAGTTACTTGCAAAAAAATGCTTTGCAACGTTTACGTCAAGTTCGCCAGTTGGTGCATGAGGTTGGATTAGATAAGCAGAATATTTTGCAATTGGAAAAAGGTAAATGTTGCATTTTCCCTTGGATGGGTACGGTTGCTTATCGCACCTTAGAAAGATTACTCAACTCTTACTGTCGAGAATCGTTAGAAATTACAAGTATTGGCGGAGTAAATCCCTATTATTTGACAATTAAATTAGGCAAGGATAAATTTAAATATCTTTATCGTGAAATAACTTCATTGTGTGAACAAAGAATTATCCCAGAAGATTTAGTCAGTACTTCAGAAGCACCAGAAATTCAAAAGTATGATGAATTTATTCCTCATCCACTTTTACGAAAAGCTTTTGCTAACGATTATTTAGATATGACTGAACTCAAGCAAAAAGTGGCATTGTGGGAAGAATAAATTCAGTTAAAATGATGAGACTTAGTTTTTCGTGATTTGCCTTGCCTCGTTCCCAGGCAGAGCCTGGGAATGCGATCGCTCAGAGGCTCCGCCTCTTGTCAAACAAAGGAGTCAGAGCCTCCCACAAAAGCATTACAAGGCAGAGCCTTGTAACGAGAGATAATGCAATGCGTAAGTCATAGAATAAATAAATGCAGTTAATGAGCCTTAGTTTTTCGTCATGAGTGCGTAAGTCCTATAAACGTAGAGTATTTTAAATTGGAATTTGAATCGAGAATTCTGTGCCTTTTCCTACTTCTGATAGACAATTTAAACTTCCACCATGTTTTTCTACTACAATTTGGTAGCTAATTGATAGTCCTAGACCTGTTCCCTTACCTACCTCTTTTGTGGTAAAAAATGGATCGAATAATCTCTTTCTAATGTCTTCTACCACTCCTAATCCGTTGTCAGCAATTCGGATGACAACAAATTTGCTCTCTAAAATTTCAGTACGAATGATAATTTGTGGTTTATAATTTGTTTTTATCCTGACTATTGACTCTTCTAAAGCATCGATCGCATTAGTCAAAATATTCATAAATACTTGATTAAGTTGCCCAGCATAGCAATCAACTAAAGGTAAATCACCATATTGTTTAACTATAGATATATCCAACCCAATTCCACTATTTTTTAAGCGGTGATGCAAAATTAATAACGTATTTTCAATTCCTTCATGAATATCAACTGGTTTTTTATCTGCTTCATCATGACGAGAAAAATTTCGCAATCCTAAAACAATTTCACGGATACGATTAGTACCCATATTCATCGAAAATAGGAGTTTATAAAGGTCATCGCTAATGAATTCCAAATCAATTTTTTTAGTGAAATCTTCAATTTCTGCTTCGGGTTGGGGATAGTATTGCTGATAAAGGTGTAAGAGAGTTAACATCTCTTGAAAGTATTCGTTAGCATAGGTTAAGTTACCATGAATAAAGTTAACTGGATTGTTGATTTCATGAGCAACTCCAGCGACTAATTGTCCTAAACTAGACATTTTTTCATTTTGAATCAATTGAGATTGAGTTTGCTGCAATTTGTGCAAGGTTTCGGTGAGTTTTTCAGCTTGAGTTTGAGCTACTAAAGTAGCAGTGCGACTTTGGGTATAAAGTTGTGCATGATCGATAGCGATCGCTAGTTGATCGCAAACAGCTTGTAGCAGACTAATTTCACTGTTATTCCAAATGCGATCGCCACTACAATGACTGCACACAATTGCTCCAATCTGCCCGGAATTACTTTTAACTGGTAGCATTAGTTGAGATGCGATCCCAAACTCAGTTAGAAATTCTTGCATATCATAATCAAGTTGTGATTTACTATTAATATTTTCGATGCAAATTAGCTCTTGAGAGAGAAGCTTTTGACTCAAAAAAGTGCTTTTTTGTAGTGGAATACTGCCTAACATACTTGGCAAGTTAGGGTTTCGGGCTTCAGAGGTAATAGTCAGGCTTGCTTGGGATGGGTGCGGTAAATAAGAAAGAAAGTAGCAACGGTCAATTTGTAATAAGCTGCGAATTTCATTAACAGCAGTTTCTAGAATCATATCTAGGTTAAGAGAACTGCGGATTTGACTAGCTAGACGCAGTAACAAGGCTTCCCGACGGCTGAGGAGTTCTTCTCGCGCCCAAATTCGGTCAATAGCTACAGCAATATTATTAGCAATCCAATTTAATAAGTTATGAGTTGCTTCGGTAAATAATTGCTTGCTAAATAAAGCCATTATACCGATTATCTGCTGCTCTACTATTAGGGGATAAGCAGAAAATCGAGGAACTGAAAATTTAGAATCGGTAAGTTTTTCGGAATTATTAATTGATAGTTCTTGGTTAAAAATAGCTTGATGGTTTTGAATCATTAAGCCAATAATATTATTGACTAAAGCGATATGCTCTGGAAAATCTTGGGTATCGCTCAAAGCACTACAAGTAATATCTGTGCAATGAACGCCAGCCTGTAATTGTAGCTGCTTTGTCTGTCGTTCAAATGTCCAGATACAAACAAAGCCGATATCAAGGTATTGGGAAATAGTATTTGTACAATTTTGCAGAATTTCTGGAAGTGTACCACTTTGAGATAAGGCTAAACTGACTTCTGCGCTCAAAATTGACAAGCGCGATCGCTCCAATAAAGCTAACTCTGAAAGCTTGCGTTGTGTAATATCTGTACGGATTGATACATATTGATAGGGCTTTTCATCTTGTCCTAACATTGGAGCAATCAAAGTATCCACCCAATAAAAAGTACCATCCTTAGCTTTATTTTGAATTTCTCCTTTCCAGATTTTACCTTGAGAAATAGTTTTCCATAAGTTGGCAAAAAATTCTTTTGTGTGGTATCCAGAATTGATAATCCGATGATCTTGTCCTAAAAGTTCTTCTGAAGAATATTTAGAAACTTCACAAAATAAGTCATTGACATAAGTTATTCTTCCAGTTCTATCAGTAATAGCTACTAGAGAATGGGCATTTAAAGCAAATCTAAAAGCTTCTAATTCTTGAATAGAATTTCTGAGTGCTATCTCATTCTGTTTATTAGTAGTGATATCACGAGCTACTGCATAAATCAACTCTTCTTCAATGAAACCAGTCGCATTCCATGATAGCCACTTGTAAGAACCATCTCGACAAAGATAGCGGTTTTCAAAACTGACTGCATCTACAGATTGTGTAATTTTTTGGGCTGCTGTAATAGTTAATTCACGGTCTTCAGGGTGAATAAATTCTATGAAGGGTTTAGCAACAAGTTCCTGAATTGACCAACCTAGTGTTTTTGTCCACACTGGATTTAAATACTTAAAATAACCATCAAAATTAGCAATACACAATAAATCTATAGAAAGGGAGAAAAATCGAGAGTATTTTTCTTCAGATTGGTTGTACTCAGATTTAACTAGTTTCATCAGCTTTTTAGATATAAATATTTTGGGATAAAGTTTAAATTTAGAGACTCGCCTAATATCAGTTATGACTAAGACTGGTTACTGACGAATAAAAACGGAATTAACTTGACAGCAAAGCCAATAAGTATCTACTAGTTTTTACTGAGTAAGCCAGCTAGCTGTTGACTTAGTTCTCTACTAAATAAAGGTTTCCCTAAAAAGCTGTAAAGTAAACATTTAGATTTTAAATTTAAGATAAGAAGTGTTACATAAACTGAATTAATCAGGACTTTTATCTGTAATTGTCTTTAAACAGCGAAATACTGGATTAATAAGGGACTTCCAAATAAAAAAATACTCAACTATTCTTTGTGGGGTGGGGTGGGCATCTTGCCCGCCTTGGGCTGTGGGCGGGCAAGATACCCACCCCACAAGATTGGATTATTTCTTGGAAGTCCCTAAATGTAACAATTATTAAGGTTTTCACATTTATTGATGTGTAGACTTGATATTTTAGTCCTGACTCATCTAGAAGTTTACCATTTCATAAATATCACTAAATGAAATTTGGAAATTTATAGAAGCTAGTGTTAAAAATGCATCGGGAGATTCATATTCAGTTAATACCCATTTACCATCTGAGTTTTTAGCAAATTGCTCGACATAAAATTTGTATTGGTCAATCAGAATATATTCTTTAAATTCAGGAATTGAACGATAACAACGAAACTTATCTGATTCGTCATAACTTCTGGTTGATTTTGACAAAACCTCAATAATTATTAAGGGATTTGTAACAGTAGTAGTGCTGTCACTCTCATACACTGGTTCTCCCGCGATCGCCATCACATCTGGATACGTATATCTTCTGTAACCCGGTATCCACAAGCGCACATCGCTAGTAAATAAATTATAATTTTGCCCTCTTAAAGCAAATTTTAAATGAGCAACTAAATTAACAATGATATGGTTATGATTAGTTGTACCTCCTGCCATTGCTACTATTTCCCCATCTAAATATTCGCTTTTGTATTCGGCTGCTTCTTCCAGTGCTAAATATTCTTCACGGGTGTAGTAGCGTTTTTCTGCTTGTGTTTGCATAAAAACCTCCATAAACCAAAATAGATAAATACAATTTATCGCAGCTTATCAGTCAATAATCTTAATTCTTGCCTCCTTCACGCAATACTCCCGCGCTTTCTAGCTTCTTTGTAGGAAGTTCCCACATTTTTTAAACCAGCTTTAATCATTTGTTGTTCGAGAAGGGCAAAGAAACGCGCCCGATCGCCACCTTTTACTACTGCTTGATTATGCGCTTCGGCGATCGCAACAGGGTAGCCATATCCTTTTTGTACTTGTGCTAACATCAGTCCCAATGCTTGATCTAACATGCTTGCATTCTCGGCAACCCATGCTGGAACTTCAATGCGGGCGATTTCAGTACCAACGTGGACGTAGCAAAAGTAAATCGTTTGATCGCCGTAAAGTTCGAGAATGGGGGAATTACTGCGCCACAGAGTACTGCGTTGTCCTGGTTTGAGTCGGGTAGCCCAAACAGAAGTATCTCGCAACTGTTCAAAAATTTTACAAGGTACTTTTTCTAGCTGATTTGGGCAATGACTTTTACAGTCTGGCGCTGGATGAGGACAAGCTAATAACCGCAAAAAGTTCATTGTTTCGATGCTGCGAGAGGCGCTAAGATAGCCCATCAAGGGAATTTGAGCATCACGCATCTGCTGCCAAGCTTCCAGGATCGGGGGTAAAATGCGATCGCGTGCATCCATTGGTAATTGTTCTAAAAACCAGTAAATTAACGAACCATCTACCATCGCTAACGCTGGCGTTTCCCTTTGCGCCGCATCACACGCCAGTTCTGCTAACACCGTCGTTTCGGAAGCAGTGCGGCGAAAACTCATCCATTCTTCAGTTCTAATTCCCCACTGCCGAGACATATATAAATCTTCTGGGCGGTAAAATACTTCTGGCAAACTATCTAGTAGGGGATGGCGGTTTTGCCCGTAGTGCAAGACGACTCTGCCGATATTTAGCAGATAACAGTAAGCAATTTCGTGATGGTTGGGGGCAATTTGCGAACCATCGGTAGCGATGACAGTATGAATTTTGGGGGGAACTGGGATATCGATGCAGGTTTCTAGCGGTTCTATTGGGGTAGCATTAGCAAAGAGAATGCGATCGCGCCATTTTTCCTGGCGATCAATTAAATCTTGTTGACACTCATAAGCATTTTTTAAATGTTGTTGTGCCAATTCTAAACGCTGACGACTAGCAGCAGCTTCTAAGGTAAGATGTTGACTTAAACCCTGCATTTGTCGCGCTAGTTTTGTTAGATCAAGCATAAAACTAAGTACTAATTTAGGAGTGATACCAATTCTGTATGAAGATGTGCCAAACTATATGAGGAACGAACCGCAAAGGGCGCAAAGGGCGCAAAGAAAGAAAGAAAATTTGGCGCAGCCTCACAAAGAAATAGTATGAGGAGCTAAAGTTTTTAGTAATTCATTGCGATCTACCTACATCTTTTAAATATCTCGCTTCGTTGCCATTTTGCTAGAAAAATAAAGTAATTCGTAATTGATAATTACGCTTTAATAGTCGCTAAAGTAAGTCGTAATAAAAGAAATTTGGTAGATGTAGACCCCTTACAAATTACAAATTACGAATTACGAATTACTTAAAGCCAAGCTGAGAAATCTTTGGCAAACTGAGAAAGTGATAACAATTGAATTCGCGGGTCATTTTGAGCGATTTCCCTTTCTGCTTGGGTATTATAGCCCCAGTCTGCAAGAAAGAGTTTCACATCTTCAAGTCCTGCTTGCTGTTGGACTAACTGCAATGTTTTGAGTCTATCTTCTACAAACCAGAGACTAACTGGCTTGTCTCCTGCTAACTGGATTAATTCTCGCAAAATTTCATATTTGGGACGCTTGACTTCTTTGCCAAAGATTGCTTCTGGCGGTAAATTCACCCCTTCTTGTTGCAACAACTGCTGTACAAAACGTCCTTCTTTCGTTGTCACAATGTATAGCTTAACTCCACTGTCAATAGTTAATTTTATTTTTTCTACTACTGCCGGATAAAATCTATGCAGACTCAGCCAACCATCTAAATCAGTGGTAATCCATTCATCTCGCTGATTATCTAGTTTCGCACCAATTTCTTTTGCTTGTAGCTTGTCATTTAATAAAATTTGTGGAGCAATGCTTACCCATTCATGAAGAATCTTTTCGTCAGAAATTCCATCTACCAAGGCTTTAATTAAAATGGGCATTTCCCAACCTGTTTCAATAACAGGCCTTAGTCGATAGAATCTCAAAGCTAAATCATCTGGCGGTGTGTCGTTAGCAGAAGACCAAATTTCACAGTAGGTGCGCCATGCTACCTCAAAATACTCAATTAATCCGTCGCAAATCACTCCATCAAAGTCCAGGGCTAAAATTTTGGGACTACTTGTGGTCATTGGTTTGAGAATGAAACTGCTGTTGTCAGCTTACCCGACAAATTTAAATCATGCAGTAATTTTTGTTAGTCTTTTATAATTCATAACTTGCTTAAAAAGTATGCTGGCATTGTTAAATTTGATTTGTTAAGCGTAGGTTAACGAGGATCTAGAGCAGGTTTGCGATCGACTAAACGAATTTGATTTTGCTTGACTACTACAGTGATTAGTGGTAGAGAGCGTTTAGCTGGCCCATGAACAACTCGACCCTGAGAATCGTATTGAGATCCATGACAAGGACAAATAAAGTGATTCTTCTCAAGATCCCAATTGACTGTACATCCTAAATGTGTGCAGATTGGATTAATAGCGTACTCAGCAATTTGTGGACCGTCTTGAATAATCAGATAATCAACGCTACGATCTGGCAAGCCTTTTACCAGAATGGGAATTCCTGGCTTTGCAGTTGTTAATAGTGTATTAGCTTCAATTTCTTTGCCGTCTTCAGCTAGTGCTACCGATCCTGGAAGATAATTTTGACAGCGTGAATTTTTGGGATAAAGTGAGCAAAGGGTTTCTAGGTCTAGCTCACGACTTTGGCTGACTTTGGGAAATAGATATCCGATCGCTACTGATGCAACTGTACTACCTAGCATATAGGTTAAGAAATCCCGGCGCGTTTTTATCCTGGCTGGGATTTTGCCATTAGTAGAAGAATGTTCCATGATGATTCGATTTACCAAGAAAGGTCTACTAATATACTACGGCGCGATCGCATTAGGATTAATGTACTTTTGTGTTTACGGTGGGTTCATTTTCATAAAATTTGCTTTTCTTATGAGTTGTGCCAAAACTTGAATTTTTAATTATTATTTATTTCTGGAGTATGAGGTTATTTATAAATCTCAGAGCTAGGCTATAACCTAAGATATGTTCCTCACAAAATCTCTGCAAAATATATTCTCAAACTCTCTCCAGAGAAAGAACTCTTTATACCCTTGATTTTTTAAGCTGTTGTTAGTCAAGCAAGATATTTTAATACCTGAAAGCACCATGAGTGATAAAAATCAAGGAAATCAAATTAATCAACCAGTAAGCGAAGATCGAGATTCTCGTGAAAAGCCAGATGTGAATGAAAGAAACCTAACGGCGAATCCAGGAGATAGAATTTCCGATCAGCCTCAATCAATTGAAGAGAAGGCTAAACAGGCAGCCATTGATGATGTACCAGACATTACAGGCGAAAGAATCACAGTCCCGACTTACTTCGTTGTGGATGAACCCAACGGCGAAAAAAAGGCACTCCATCACGTTAAAGATGCTGAGGAAATTTCCGACGTAATTCGGCAAGCACGACTTGACGAAAATGGAAATCGAATTTGGTAGTAATTGTTTATGGAAGACGCAGGGATACAGAGAAGTTATCAAATACTCTCTGCTTCTTTGCGTCTCGCGCTGACAGCTGCATTGAAATATACTTTAAATTAAAGAAAGATTACAAGCAATCTCGCTCGTCCGAATTATCTGCCAATACGAGCAAGTCAGTTTTGAAATAAACCTTCTTGAGCTAACTTTTCAGCATCAATACATCCTAATAAGCTTCCTGCAAGAATCTCTGAATTGTAATAATTCCTGATTTATTTCCTAAGATAGGGTCTGATGTACCAACACAAAAGCTCAGTAAAATCATGCCCATGAATTTTACATCGTATTTCTATCAGTTCTTTTGCACGTAATTCTTCGAGTTTAGTTATGAATCTCGATTCCTGTGAGCGATTACCATTGCTATTTAAATATTTAGTAATGAAAGTTTTTAAATCGAACTGAACCTGATTATTATTTTTATTTAATTTACAGCAGTCGCCAAATTTTTCTAGCCATCTCATATTTAATTCAAGTGCTTCATTAGTAGCCCTAATTAAGAATAAATCCTCTAATACTCTAGATACTTGATGAAGTACTTCGCTAGCTTTTGGCTAATATAAACGTATCGCTAAACGCAAGTATTTATCTAAAACAACCTCGTTAAATAAATACATCTCCAGACATGAATAATCGGTAAATAATAGTAAATCACACTGATACTCTTTGCCAAATAGCCAATCGAAATCCTTATCTACAATACATGTAATATGTAGAGGAGTTTCTAAGAATTTATCATGTATATATATGGCAAGAGCAATAACACGACTTCGGATATTGTCTTTTAATCCTAGTTCAAATAGTAATTGGGCAGGAATTTCAACTGTATCAATTTCATAAACACCAAAATCTTGAAGTTGTTTATCCTCTAAAAACCATTCTATTAATTGCTTATCTGTCTTACCTTCAACATATATATCACACAGTTCAGGCTCAAGTTCATATCTAGTTACAAGTTCGTCAAGTGTGCGTCGTATTTCATTCTCCATTTCTCAATTATTTCTCCATCTTCACAAGCTTAACGACATTGTTGTTGTACCGAGAAAGTAATTCAATTGAATGAGTAGCTAATATAAATTGAACTTGGCTTCCTTTTGTAAGTTCAAGCAATGCATGAATAAGTTGACGCTGCCATTTGATATTTAGTGATATTTCTGGCTCATCAATAATAAAGATTGTTGCTTTATCTCTCGCCGTCAGAGTATTACAAAAAAGTAGTAGCAGTTGCTTTTCTCCTGAAGAAAGCGTTTCTGGAGATAATTCTTTTCCTTCTTGAGTAAATATTTTTAGTCCGTCTCTGACATGTAGCCTTATATATTTATCCTGAAGGGGGGACAAAATCAGCTACAAGACAGACTCTATAAGCTTCATAGCTCTTAGACCTTGTTGATAATACTTATATTTATTGCGATTTAATTTCATTAATTCCGTGACTAAATCCATACAAACATCCTTGAAATTGACCCAAGTTTGACCATATAAGCCGATATAAAAACTACTATGTCTCCGTTCCGTTCGACCATGTTCTTTGATCCGAGCAATATATTTTTGTATTCCTTTACGTTTGATTTGTTGACCCTGAATTGTTGCAGAAGAGTAAGCAATTGCTATCAATAAAACTAGAGAAATAAAGCGTTCACCAGTTACATTAGTATCCTCTAAATTATAGCCTCCCTTCTTGAAATCTCTAAACATTTCTCGGAGGCGGAGTGTCTCCGACTCCGCTCAATATCAAATCTTTGTTTATAGGCAGAAATAGCCAATTTTAACGCCTCAAAATTCGTTAAGATAAACCATCCTTCTTTCGGTGCTACTCCGTTAATTTTACGTTTCCATTTACAAGCAACGTTAAAGCTCATAAAACCGCGAGTCTTTGTTACCTTTACACCTTGAATAAAAAATGATACTCCTGGTTCTAATCCCAGACTGTTTAATTCCTGAAAAATATCTTTTTCAACCTCTACAAATTCGTTCTTTTTTAATCGCAAGCAAAAGTATACACCCAATGATTGAAGGTACTTAGCGAGTTTTACAGAACAAAATTCTCTATCACCTAATACACATATTTTATAGTTGTGAAAAAGTGGACTTACTTGAGACAATAGTTTTTGTTGCTCATCTATGTTACTACTCCCTAATTTGGGCAATAATTTAAAATAGATTGGAAATGC
>NZ_JABXKI010000437.1 GCF_017115095.1 Nostoc sp. NMS4
GTAATCCGTTTTCTGCATACAGCCATTTCCAAGCTATTCCCGCAACCACCATTGAGATTACTACTGGAGTATAGTAAGCTGCTCTAAACCAATTCATCCCCCGCAGTTTCTGATTTACCAAAATTGCCAGTACTAAGGGAGCAATTACTAAAATTGGTACTACACCTACAAGATATAAAAAAGTGTTTTCCAAGGTTTTCCAAAAAACCGCATCTTTCCAAAGCTTGAGAAAGTTGGCGAAACCTATCCATTGTGGCGGTTGAGCAATATCTTCATATCTGGTAAAGCTGAGGTAAAACGCTTGCAGTGCAGGCCAAAAGACAGTTAAACCTAAAAGAACTAAGGCGGGTAGTAAAAATAAATAAGGGGTCAACCTCTGTTTGATGAACATCCAATTTTTAGGTATCAATTGATTCATAAGAAGTTTAATAGTTGTTTGGGATTTTTCAGAACAAAAATTTGGAGATGTGAGTAGATTTAAGCTTCAATATTTTAAGGGCATATATTTGCTTTTAATAATTCGGAGATCAACTGCAATGGAAACTCAGCACAATCCGCCAATTGAACATCAAAATGTCCCCATAAACCACCGTGGACTGCATGAATTTTTGTATAGTTCTGATGATGAACACACCGCCATTGAGGTGAGTATAACTCCTGAACTGGCAAACAATGGTACTGAAATTATTGACGTTGAGGCTTGGAGTGTGGCTGCTCAGAATGCTAAAATTGCCGGAGTTTATGCGGTATTAGATGCAGAACGTCGCACGCAGTACATTGGCTATTCTCGGAATGTGTTGCTTTCTCTAAACAGCCACATCACCCAAAATGGTAAGCAAAAGTGTGCTTTTGTACGTGTGCAAGCATTCAAGTTTCCCAAGCGTCAGGATATGGAAGATTTACGAGATGCGTGGATAGCAGAACTCGAAGGTACGCCACCTGGTAATGCAACTGATTGCGGAATGTGGGCTAGTACGGTAGGCGAAGCTACTAAGGCGGTAATGTCAGCAGCCCAACTTCAAGCTTACGAGGAGAAAAAGCTAAAACTACGGAAAGCAATGGCTGATACAACCCTTTCTAAAGAATCGGAAACCATAGATGCGAGTGAAGCCGAACGTCAGCGTCAACTTGAAGCTGCTGTGAAAAACGATGACTGGAGTGTGATTATTGACGCACAGACACAGGAAACTAAGTAGTGGCTGTGAAAATATGAGAGTTAAGAGTTTAAAACGCAAAGGGGCGCTGAGGGAAGCGCAAAGGTTCGCTGAGGAGTTATTTTTCTGTGTTTGTTACTCTGCGTTAAAAAAGGATAACGAAATTAGATGCTCTGATTAATTCTGTAGAAGCCCATATCTTTAGGTACGGTTCCCCTGTCGAGAAATCCCCCCTGCGATCGCTACTTACCCAAGATAAGACGCGGTAAATTGAATATGTAGCGTCTAAAAGTGAATGCTACAAAGTTGCTGGTTACGGGCTAGCGTTAGCGACATCTTGCAACACTGATCCCAAAATAGGGAAAAATCATAAATAATAATTCCGTTTTTCAAGCGATTGTCTTATGCGTAAAAAACTACAACAAACCATCAAACCTCTGTTAAAAACCTTCTTAGCCCTAAGCTTAGTCTTAGCTTTGGCTCTTGGTCACGCCGATGGCGCATTAGCAGCCCGCAGTGGGGGTCGTATCGGTGGTGGCTCTTTTAGAGCGCCTTCTAGCCGCACCTATACACCGCGCACATACTCACCTCCGGGCGGGGGCGGATATTATCCTGGTGGTGGTTTTGGTGGTGGCTTTGGCTTTCCGTTCCTAATTCCCTTCTGGGGTGTTGGGGGAGGATTTGGTGGTATATTTACCATCTTAATTTTCTTGGCGATCGCTAATTTCTTATTGCAAACTTTCCGCCGCGTCTCTAGTGGTGAAACTCCAGAAGCAGATTACAGCAGTAACTCTCCTGTTTCTGTAACTCGTTTGCAAGTAGGTTTGTTAGCTCAAGCCCGTGAATTGCAAAATGAACTCAACCACATTGCTGAAACTGCTGATACTAACACCCCAGAAGGTAGAGCAGAAATTCTCCAAGAAGCCAGTCTAGCTTTACTCCGCCATCCCGAATACTTTGTATATGCAGGTGGTGGCACTCAACAAGCCAGTTTAAATTCGGCTGAAGGTCAGTTTAATCGGCTGTCACTGGCAGAACGCAGCAAGTTTAGCGAAGAAACTCTTTCTAATGTCAACAACCAGCTAAAAGCAGCCCTTGCCAAAGATGCTTTACCGCCAGTTGGTGAACTCGACAACCCCACTCGCCTATTTACCGAAGGCCCTGGCGAATACATTATCGTCACCTTGCTGGCGGCGACACTAGGTAAGTTTGAAATCCCCACAGCGATTAATAGTGCTGATGATTTGCGTCAAGCTTTGCGGCAAATTGGTAGTATCCCTAGCGAAAAGCTTCTAGCAATTGAAGTTCTTTGGACTCCCCAAGCTGAAAATGATACTCTGACATCTGATGATGTGTTGGCAAATTATCCTGATTTGAGACTTGTTTAATTTCTAAAAAGTCTCGCATTTTAGCGCTAAGAAAAACTTTGTATCTTGGTGCAAAAAATAAGTTTCCCCTTGTGGGCAATAACTAGAAAACCGCTTGTTAATCACGAGCGGTTTCTTGTATGAGTTATGATTCCCAAAGTCGTTGCAGCCCAACCCGTTAAAGCTATGCTTTGTCTCCCCTAGCCCCAAACCTACGGTGTACACACAAGTCTGAAATAGCTGATTAACCAGGGTTTTACCCCACCCTAACCCTCCCCTTGCAAAGGGGAGGGAACTAGATTTCTGGTCTCCCCCCTTTATAAGGGGGGATTAAGGGGGGTAATTCGACTTGTGTGTACACAGTAGTAGCCGCAAATGGGGAGGGGTTCTATGGGTTTAATAAGTAATTAAGCGGACATAATTATGATTTTAGAAAAATTTTGGTAGTATTATCAAAATGCATTATACGCAAAGTGTTATCTTATGCCTAGTGTTGAAGCCGACGAAAAGCGAGAGCATCGCATTAAAACAGAGATCATTGTAGATGCTGAAGACAAAGAAGACCGGGCTATGGGTTGGTACTATTACTTAGAAGAGGCTCTAAATTTTCCCTTTTTGGCTACATGGGCTAAGAAGGGACGCAAATCGGGTTCTGTCGAGGAGAAGCAAGTCGAAGTATTGGGAATGGCCCCAGATGATGAATGCTTGAAAGATATGTTTGTAGAAGTGGCTTATATTAATGGTAAGGATGATGATGTATACTCTGCTAAATTATCTGAAATAGCAGCTATTGATACTGACACTGAAACTCAAGAAGCGATCGCAGACTGGCTCTATTGGATTGCTAGAGGTTATAAATTTTAAATTCTACGACAAATATCGAATGACGCGGCAGGGATTGCCAGCAGCGACAACATTCTCTGGTATATCTTTGACAACTACACTGCCAGCACCAATGGTTGTATTATCACCAATAGTGACACCTGGACAAATAATTGCATTGCCACCAATCCAGACATTATTGCCAATGTTAATTGGGGCAGCTAATTCTCTACCAGAAAGACGAATTTCTGGCTCTGTTGGATGATAAGCAGTATAAATTTGCACATAGGGAGCGCACAAAACATTTTCACCAATGTGAACTGTATTGCAGTCTAAAATTACACAGCCATAGTTCATATATAATTTGTCGCCAGCAAAAATATTACTGCCATAGTCACAGTGAAATGGTGGCACAATTAACGTTTTGTTACCGATTTTCCCAAATAATTCTTGCAAAATTTGCTGTCGTTGCTCTTGCTGTTCTTCAGTTGTAGAATTATACCTTCGCAACAGACGACTGGCTCGCTTACTTTCCGCACCCAATTCTGGATCTTCGGCGAGATATAATTCACCTGCGAGCATTTTCTGTTTTTCGGTTTTTTCCATGACAGATTTATGGGGCTTCTCGATTGTGTACGATAACCTTAGGAATAAGAATTAAATAATATACAATTTATGTCCCTGGTTTACCTCACCCTCAATCCCTCTCCTTATAAAGGAGAGGGATTGAGAGACAGGATGATGTTCCTTAGTAGCGCCCATAGCAATCCTAAATGAGTCGTGAAAATCTCTGATTCCTCTCTCTCCGTTCTCTGCGCGGCAGTCGCTCATGGGGGAAACCCCCTTGGCGCTAGCCTCTCCCTTTGGGAGAAGACCGCGCTGCCTTGTCTCTGTGGTTAATTTATTTTTACAAATAGCATATTACATCGCTTAACTAAATATGGCATAAGTCGCTTTTCCCTGCCGTTTCGCTCGGTACATTGCAATATCAGCATCTCGTAGCAAAGTTGCAGGTTCTTCATAATTAGTAAAATTCCAAGTAATACCAATGCTAGCTGTAGCAGATAATTGATATCCGTTCAGGTTAACTGGCAATCGTAAAGAGTCTTGAATACGTTTAGCAACATTGGTAGCATCAGTAATGTCTTTAATATCCTCCAAAAGAATAGTAAACTCATCACCACCAAATCGTGCTACAGTATCTCCACCACGTAAGCATGATTCTAAACGTCTAGCGATCGCTACTAAAAAATCATCCCCTATTCCATGCCCAAAGCGATCGTTAATCTCTTTGAAGCCATCTAAATCCAAAAATAAAACTGCAAAATAGTAATCACTTCTACGTTTGCTACGCTCAATAGTTTGTCTGAGCCGATCTAAAAACAAAACACGATTCGGTAATTCTGTCAATCCATCATAAAAAGCATTGCGGATCAGTTGCGCTTCTGTCTGCTTACGTTTGGTGATGTCTTGAAAAACTAAAACCACGCCAGTAATATTACCATTGCGATCGCGGATGGGTGCAACATTATCCCCAATCGCTATTTCTTGGCCATCTTTGGTAATTAGTGTACAGTTTTCTGGTAAATTAAAAACTTCACCTGCTTCGATTACATAAGTGGTCAAATTTTCAATTGTTTCTCCTACATCTTTGTTAACTAAGTTAACGACTTCTACTAAATCTTTACCAAAGGCTTCACTTTCTTTCCAACCAGTAATTAGTTCTGCTATGGGATTCATCATTTCAATACGACCATTGGTGTATGTCACAATCACTGCATAGCCCATACTATTAATAATTGCCGTTAACCTCTGTTTCTCTTCGTATAATATCTTTTTGCTTTGATGTTTATAGAGGGTCATTTCAATCACAAAATGTAAATCACTTTCAATAAATGGTTTGACTATGTAATTAAAAGGCTCACTTAACTGATTTTTATGTAATGTTTTATATTCCGAATGTTCTGTTAAATATACTACAGGTACATGGAAGTGATTCTGAATAATATCTGCTACGTGTAGACCGTCTATTTCCCCAGCTAGGCAGATATCAATTAATACTAGATGTGGATGATTTTCTGCTACCTTTTTTATTGCATATTCACCAGACTTGGTGATTTCTGATACTAAATAACCTAATTTTTCTAAACTTTTTCTAATATTTGAGGCTATAATTTTTTCATCCTCAACAACTAGGATTTTGCGGGCGAACATGTTAAAACAACCTGTTTTCTAAGGTTCAGATTTTTTGTTGTCAGTGTCAACTCGATCGGAAAGTCGTAATCTTATCATAAACAATTTCTAACTACGCTGTCGTCTTGCCTGATATTAATACTGACTAATGAATAAATAGCATCATGTTATTAACCTCCAACAACTTATATCGTTGTTAAAGCTAATCTTAATTACTTTGTACAGCTAATATCATGCTATTAACAGCAAACCAAAATTACCATGTAATTACAACTACTAAAAAATTGATTTTAGAATGTATATAATATTTTGTCTGGGAAGGTAAACAGTAAGTATAGTATCTATAGAAGAATTAATCAAGAATAAAATTTAATCAAATCACAGAATAATACTTTAATGCAAGTTGAAAAAAGCTAGATTTTGTTGTATATAATATCCTAATATGCATTCACTAAATTATTACTAATAATTAATCATTATCTGGAATTAAAGAATTTCATACTGCTTTACTTACAAATAATTTTTCTCGGAGTCGGGGTCTAGATTATCGTCTGAAACTGTCTGAAATCCTCAATGATATGTAAGATGATTTTACTTAGAACTATTCATACATGAGTCGTAATTTTTTTTAGAAAATCTCAGTAGTCCTTCCACGCCATGTATTTGAGAAATCAAATACTAGTCCTATAGCTTCTGGTTGATACTTAATCACAAATTCTGTACTCTGAAAATATGCAAGTAAAATGCTCATTAGCAGATCGCGGTATTTTTTGGTTTTTTAATAACGAGTAAGTGCTGGGGGGAATGGCAGGAAAGATTCTCTTTGTAAGATACTTCCACGCTCCACTTAAACCCCCTTTTTTTACTAAGTGACAGATATTGAAAAAAAACACATATTGTGCTTTAAAGATTGGATTTGTTTTTAGTCAGTTCAATGCTAATTTTGCCACTAAAGTCTGGAATAGGTGCAGCAGGTTTGCTGAGAGTGACTTGGACTTTTGTTACACGATCGCACTCTTGGAGGATAGAATCTGCGATCGTTGTTACCAATTTCTCCACCAAAACAAATTTAGACGTTTTGATCAGATGTTGTATCAAGCTAATGACGCTGCGATAATCTAAAGTGTCTTCGATCGCGTCAGTCTTGGCCGCTGTGGAGATATCCAACCATAACCTCACATCCACCTCAAACCATTGTCCTAGCACCTGTTCTTCTGGTAAATACCCAGTGTAGCCATAGCCGCGAATTCCCGTTAAATGAATGCAGTCCATAAAAGTTTGAGAGCAAATTGGGCATTTTGTAGAAAGTGGAGCAAGTTTGCTTGGAGATTTTCTTTCCCAGAAACTCGCGTGGCGCTGTTGGATTCCATCACCACATTGATGGATTTTAAATTGAATTTCCCTAGATAAAATCTAAAATTTAAGATTGTTTTATAAAAATTATGACTGAAAATCCCGAAATTAGAACCTAAAAAATTTTTGGATTTTTAAGTTTTAATGTCTTTTAAGTCGGGGATAAAAGAAAAGCCGTGCGGGGGATTTATCCCCTAGTGACATTTTGTGTTATGTTGTTTTTAACAGGAATGGTAATCAACCTGTATAAAAACCTAACTGCCTAACAGCAATCTGTACCTTGACAACTGAATCTATGCGGTTCTACTGCATTGTTCTAGTTTCCTCCTAGCAGTAGGTAAAAGATTCATAGGAGCTAGACGAATCAGAATTTTGAAACAAATCGTTTCAAGTTAAACAGGACTTGCAGCAATGCAACTACCGAGGGGCACTCGGAAAGTTAACGCTTGGGGAGAGTCCCACCTCTTGGCTAGGTAACGCAAGGAACCTAGTTTAAGTGGTCTCATTGAGCCAAGAATCCCCGTCGATTTATCGCGGGGAGTGTCAAAGCTATGTTTGATTTAATGCCGATCGCCTATAAAAATGTTAATCAACTTTGGGCTTATATTTTAACAGAGACGCTAAAGCGGTTGGGATTGACTTGTGCGATCATTTGTCCGGGATCGCGCTCTACACCCTTAGCGATCGCCTTTGCTCAACAAGCACCTGAGATTGAAGCGATTTCCATTCTCGATGAACGTTCCGCCGCCTTTTTCGCCTTGGGACAAGCTAAAGCAACTGGACTACCTGTGGTATTAGTTTGCACCTCTGGTACAGCCGGGGCAAATTTTTATCCAGCAGTAATAGAAGCCTCATATAGTCGCGTCCCACTGTTGATATTGACTACCGATAGACCCCCAGAATTGCGAGATTGTCACTCTGGGCAAACTGTAGATCAATTGAGATTATATGGAAACTACCCAAATTGGCAAACAGAGTTAGCCTTACCCTCCGCCGATTTGGGAATGCTAGCTTATCTGCGACAAACGGTAATTCATAGCTGGGAAAGGGCGCAAACTCCGACAAATGGGCCAGTACATTTGAATATTCCCTTTCGCGATCCCTTAGCGCCTGTTCCTGATGGAATTGACTTGAGTTATTTGCGATCGCAGTTTCACCCAGAAGACTTTTTCGCAGGAATAGCAAACCCATGCCCCATGCCCCATGCCCCATGCCCAATACCCAAAGAATGGAAAGAATGCGATCGCGGCATTATTATCGCAGGTGTTGCCCAACCGTCGCAACCAGAAGAATATTGTAGAGCGATCGCGTACCTTTCCCAAACTCTCAAATGGCCTGTGCTAGCTGAGGGACTTTCCCCAGTCAGAAATTATGCCGAACTCAACCCCTATTTAATTTCCACTTATGACCTGATTTTGCGAAACCAGCAATTAGGAAAGCAGTTAGCGCCCGAAATGGTGATTCAGGTGGGAGAAATGCCTACGAGTAAAGAACTGCGTACCTGGATAGATGCAACGCAACCGCGACGCTGGGTAATTGACAAAAGTGACCAAAACCTCGACCCTTTGCATGGGAGAACGACGCATTTGCGGATATCTGTAGAAGATATAAAAGCAGAGGAGATAAATTTATCTTTCTCCTCAGACTATTTGCAGCAATGGTGTGATGCGGAAGCGAAGGTTAGGTTAGTTGTTGATCAGACGATGGGGAAAATAGATAAAGTCATTGAGAGTAAAGCAGCTTGGTTAATTTCTCAGATTTTACCGCCCGGAACGCCTCTGTTTATTGCCAATAGTATGCCTGTGCGGGATGTGGAATATTTCTGGAAACCGAATAATTTAGGAGTGCGATCGCACTTTAACCGGGGTGCAAATGGCATTGATGGCACATTATCCACAGCTTTAGGAATTGCCCATCGCCAGCAAAGTAGTGTGATGTTAACAGGAGATTTGGCTCTGTTGCATGACACCAATGGTTTTTTAATCCGCAATAAGTTTGTCGGACATTTGACGATTGTGTTAATCAATAACAATGGCGGTGGTATTTTTGAAATGTTACCCATTGCCAAATTTGACCCACCATTTGAAGAGTTTTTTGGCACTCCCCAGGATATTGATTTTGCTCAGTTGTGCGCTACTTATAATGTGCAGCATGAATTGATTACTTCTTGGCAGCAGTTGCAGCAAAAATTAAACCCGCTACCAGCTACAGGAATTCGGATTTTGGAGTTGCGGACAAATCGTAAAGCTGATGCAAAATGGCGACAAGAGAATTTAAAAAAATTTGCTGCATATATTTTAATTTGACTATATAAAATATAACGATTTAGTGAAATGCTTGTGTAATTAAAGTTAAAGGTACTTTAAGACAAACGTTTAAATTAGAAATTTAATTTGCTAAATATACGGTTCAACACTTAAATCAATCTTTTGAATTAGAGTGGGCAGATTATATTCTTCACTTAATGCCAAATTGAGTTTTTCTATAACTTCAGATTGCTCCATTAAGGTGTTCATTATACCTTTAGCTATAGATGAAGGTATAACATGGCTAAATATCATTCTGAAAACCAAACCTCCACTCATAAAAATAGACATATCTTCATTTAAACTAAACTCGATTGCTTGATTATCAAAAATAATCATCTCCTTAGTTAAATTTAACTGAGCAGTTTTCTTCCGCGATATCCAATCAGATTTCAATCCCATTTTCCGAGAAATATTAATTAGCTCATCAAAATCAATAGCTATAAAAAATTTAACTTTACCAAAAGTCATTGCTACCAGATGATCTTTTGTAAATGCTTTAATAAAAAATGGTTCTGCTAATGGCTTATTCAAACATGAGCTTACATAGTTAAATACCGGAAAGCGTTTACCCGTTTTGTTATAAATTAATTCGCTGATTAATTGACCACCTATTTCGGCAAATTTATTTCTATAAACACCAATATGTATACAGTCTTCTATAATCTCATATTTCCAATCTTTATTTCCACTATATAATTCATTAAGCATTCTTATCAAAACGTGAGTAAAATATTCGACTTCTACAGGCTTTTCAAGAATAAAACTTGGTAGTCCTAAAATATTATCAATACTAGAACCCATATTAATAATATTTGAAAGTTTTTTCATTTTTATTGTTTGATTTATCATTCTCTTTGTTTGCGTAGAAATCTTTTGATTATGATCTTTTTCAATTTGGGTTACTAAGCTATCTATTGTGTGTCCACTTTCCTCTCCCTTTTTAATAAGGTTCTTAACTACTTCATTTATGTTTCCTTCTTTTAGTTCTATAACTGATAATTCTTCATAATTTTTGAATAGAATATCACCAATACCAATAAAAGAGGTTATGTCGGAAATTAATGCAATACTTTCAGGATGTGCTGTATGAAGTTCATTTATTGCTTCTAGAGCGTGTTCAATATTGGATTGAGACAAGTTAACCTCATCTGGTCTTCCCGAATATAGTTTTCTGGCTACATAACTTTGTGCATAAAATAAACTCCATGCAATAGTATCAGCTATTTTTCTATATACTTTATCTTCAAAAAGTTTTATATTAATTTTATCTTGAATATTACTAACTTTATTTGTATCTTTATTCATTCTATAAAATTTTAAGCTTTCCTTAAGCTGATTTATCTCTTTTTGATTAGTTATGATTTGTTCAATAATAAAGTTTTGAGCTTTTCTAAAACCAAGATGACAATTTATAATTAATCTTTGTTGATAATCTGGAAGCATTAATGAACCATTGGGAAATTCTATATTTGTAACTACTGTTCCGTATTCACGTACATCAAACAACAAATCTCTTAAACTATTCTCAAATAAAGTACGATTTGGTGAATTTTTAACTTGATCCATATATTTAAATCTTTTTACTGAAAAAACAAATCCTAATAATAGTATTCCCAGTAATATTCTTTTTATATCTATGAACTGAAATAAAAATTAAAATGAAGTTATGCTAACAAAACTGAGTGATGTAATGGAAAAACTCCCACTAGCACGTCGAGCAAAAATCAAGCTCGCGCTCAAGAGCTTATTGCTGAAAACATGAAGCTTTAAGAAATCAGAAAAGCGAGAAAGCTAACTTAGGAATCTACTGATTGATTTTATAACCACCCTTTCAAGTCCGCGATCGCAATCTCAATTCCAACAACGCCAAAGCTAACGCTTCTAAAGTTCCTCAGCAATTTCACCAAATAGTCGTTTTCACGTCGCAGGACGAGCGATCGCACTTTTGCTTCCACCGCTTCCTGATATACTTGCGTGTCTGCAAATACTTATAGCCATAATTATTTTACGGGGTGCGATCGCCCTTCTTCTCTGCTCCTCTACGTGAAATTTACCCTCTTACTTCACCTTGTAACCATCCTTCCAAATCAGCAAGAGTAGAGAAATCTAACAAAGCATCACCTAAAACTTCCAACTGTTCTAGCGACAACACCTGAATTTGGCGTTGAAGTTTATCGGGAAATTCACCAAATCGCCGTTTTAATTGTCGTAAGATGAGCGATCGCGCTTCTTCCTCTCGCCCTTCTTGCTTCGCTTCCAGAATAGCCCTTGGTTCTTCCAAATTCAGTCCCAACATCGCTTGAATCTCCTCTCGACTCAGGTTAGAAAATTTGTAGACAATAATCGTCGTAACTAAATCAATTATCGCTTGCTCGGACTGTTGCTGTGCTTGTTGTAGCAAAAACCGCGCCCCTTCGACTGCTTCCGTTTCAGAAGTAACATTTGTCAGCAACATCAAACCCAATCCTAAAGGTTGTTGTCGCAAATCCCCCAACTCATCTAGATAAACCCGCCTGATTTGACCACTTTCCAACAAAGCGCGGTGAATTGTTGAGTTAGAAGGTTCCAGACTGCGAGAAGCAAAAATTATTACTCCAAACCAGTCATCATAACGGATAGAGTTACGGTAGAGAAACAAAAACAATTCGCTGAAGAAGCGGTGATATAAGTCTTCATCCTTCTGAAACTGGACTTCAGCAAAAAAGACGGTTTTGGAAGCTGCATTTGCGGGAGGTAAAAACACTCCATCAATCCGAAACGCCGTTTCTTTCACCTCGACTGATTCAAACTGGTAGTTTTCCGCTTCTTTTGGTGGTTCATCTACTAATTCAAACAGTAAACCGGGAAATTGCTTAAATAATTTGTAGAAAATGGTGTCACGTCTCATTTTTATTCCTCAACACCCAGACAATTACCCGATTGTAAAGGCTTAAGATACTAATTTTAGCGTAGGTGTAGCCCACCGCAGGTATCGCATGTCCCTACGTCCGCGATAAAATTCTCAAGCACAACAGCGCACTCCATACCAATGCAAATTAACTGGCAAACTGCCAAAACCTACGAAGA
>NZ_JABXKI010000201.1 GCF_017115095.1 Nostoc sp. NMS4
TTTGTACATAATTTATTCTGTTAGCGGATAGCTAAGGTTTAGCCCATTCTGGCTCTTGACTCCTGAATTCTGAATTCTTCTGTATTTTGTAGGTTGGAAGTTGCCCAACCTACAAAGTGGAAATAGAAAGTTAAATTAGACCGAACCGCCAGCAGCTTGAAACCGAGCGCGGGCGCGTTTGAAGGCTTGGGTTGCCTGAATTTGGGCTTGGCGATCGTCTGCTGACACTTGACTTAGACGTGTTTCTGCTTGATTGTAAGCAGTACGGGCTTCATCAAGGTTAATTTTGTCGCCACGTTCAGCACCGTTAACCAGAATTGTCACTTCATTTTCTTCGACTTCGGCAAAGCCACCTAAAAGAGCGATCGCTTCCCAATTCTGATTTTTAGCGGCACGAACTCGCATGACACCAGTATCTAGAGCGGTCAAAAGTGGTGCGTGTCCAGTTAGGATGCCTAGTTGACCAGTAGTGCTAGGCAAAACGACTTCTTCAGCTGGAGCATCCCAGACTGTTTTATCCGGGGAAATTACACGAACGGTTAATGTCATTTGTCTTTTGTCCTTTGTCTGTTGTCTTTTGCTATTAGCCATTAGTCATTAGCGATCGCACTAATGACTAATGACCAATGACTAATGACTAACCTTTGATTTTTTCAGCTTTGGCGATCGCTTCGTTAATATCGCCAACTAAGTAGAAAGCCTGTTCTGGTAGAGCATCCAACTCACCAGACAGAATCTTCTGGAACCCTTTGATGGTGTCTTCCAACTTCACATACTTACCAGGAGAACCAGTAAATACTTCTGCTACAAAGAACGGCTGAGACAAGAAGCGCTCAATTTTCCGCGCCCGCGCCACGATCAGACGGTCTTCTTCAGACAATTCATCCAAACCAAGAATGGCGATAATGTCCTGGAGTTCTTTATAACGTTGCAGAATGGATTGTACGGCACGGGCAGTATTGTAGTGTTCGTCACCGACAATGCTGGGCTGTAGCATGGTGGAAGTTGAACCAAGGGGATCAACTGCGGGATAAATTCCTTTAGCTGCCAAACCACGAGACAGCAATGTTGTTCCGTCTAAGTGGGCGAAGGTGGTAGCAGGTGCGGGGTCGGTAAAGTCGTCCGCAGGTACGTACACTGCCTGAATCGAGGTAATCGAACCCTCTGTGGTCGAGGTAATCCGCTCTTGCAGTTCACCTACATCGGTTCCCAATGTGGGCTGATATCCCACTGCTGAAGGCATCCGGCCTAGTAGCGCCGACACTTCCGAACCTGCTTGAATAAATCGGAAGATGTTGTCAACAAACAACAGTACATCTTGCTTGTTAACATCGCGGAAGTACTCTGCCATTGTCAATCCCGAAAGACCAACCCGCATTCTCGCTCCAGGTGGCTCGTTCATCTGACCATACACAAGAGCAATCTTGGAATCATTCAGGCTCTCGTTATTGATCACCCCAGATTCAATCATTTCATTGTAGAGGTCATTGCCTTCACGGGTGCGCTCACCCACGCCAGCAAAAACCGATACTCCACCATGCTGAGTAGCGATGTTGTTGATCAACTCCATCATGATCACGGTCTTACCAACACCAGCACCGCCGAATAGACCAATCTTACCGCCGCGTCGATAGGGAGTCAGAAGGTCAACAACTTTAATCCCAGTCTCAAACACCGAAGGTTTGGTTTCCAGGTCAGTGAATTGGGGAGCAGAGCGGTGAATGGGTAAAGTTGCCTCAGCATTTACAGGTCCCCTGTTGTCCACAGGTTCGCCAAGGACGTTGAAAATTCGACCCAAGGTGGCTTTACCAACTGGCACGCTAATGGAAGCGCCTGTATCGGTAACTTCAAAACCACGCACTAAGCCTTCCGTGGAACTCATCGCAACAGTCCGCACCTGGTTGTCGCCCAGCAGTTGCTGTACTTCAACGGTGATGTTGATTTCCTGTCCAGCTTCATTGGTGCCTTTGATTTTCAAAGCGTTGTAGATTTGTGGCAATTTCCCGCCGGGAAATTTAACGTCTACAACTGGGCCAATGATTTGGGTAATGTAGCCAATGTTTGTTTTTTCTGCGGTTGTGACCATGCTGCGCCTAATGAGTGAAGCTATATTTCAGATAAGGTCGAGGAGACATAAAATTAAGCAATGTCACCTTTCAGATTAGCACTGAACGCCCCCACCTTCGCCTTAAATTGATCATTAAGACTGGGCTTTGGGGATCAAAAGTTAAGGTAAGTTTTAGCATGGAGTTGGGGAAGACTCAAAATTAAAACTGGGGTGTAGGCGATCGCCGACACCCAGGTTGAAAATTCTGTAGTTGATGTTGTATTTTAGGTTCTAGTAAAGCACGGCGGAAATAAGCCACCCCTTCAAAACGTCTAAAACCCTTATATAATGGTAATTACGAATTATGAATTAGGTTGCCGAGCGAAGTCGAATTACGAATTACGAATTATGAATTACGCCTTGCGTTAAGCTTTCTGTTGCTTGCGTTTCAGTGCCGAACCTGCGCCTAAAGCACTAAATGCCAGCAGTCCGGTGATAGAGGCGGGTTCAGGTACTGATATTGTATACGTCCTAAATTCAGTAACTAAACCATAACTTTTAAATCCAGTACCAAAATTATGTGCGCGGCTAGAATCATTACCAAAAGTACCGCTTCTTGCATCTAATAATCCTGAACCGTCCCCTAGATTGTTAGTTTTGAAAATATCAAGCAAAAGATTACCTTTTGCCGGATTGTAGAGAAAACTGGATTTTGCTGATATGCTGAAAGTCTTGCCAATGATACTTCCACCAAGC
The DNA here is from genome assembly GCF_017115095.1 of Nostoc sp. NMS4. Lineage (GTDB taxonomy): Bacteria > Cyanobacteriota > Cyanobacteriia > Cyanobacteriales > Nostocaceae > Nostoc. The sequence continues at coordinate 2,804 of NZ_JABXKI010000201.1, forward strand.
TTACCCTGAAAAAATAAGCTGTTATCAGTACCTACGTTACTACTAAAATTAACAGTATCTAAAGCATTCACAGCTTTTGGTGTTGTCGATAAAGAAATTTCATAGTTAGCTGTGTCAATAATATTCGATTCCTGAGAGTTTTGAGTACTAAAAAATGAGATTTCATCAATTACAACTGCATCTGAAAACAAATCAGAATTATATACTTGCTGATAGCGCGTACCCAAACCGCTATACTTACAGCTAAAAGGAAAACAGTTTCCATTATTTGGATCGGCAGGATTACCAATAATAATGGCGTGAGCGGTACTAGCAAGAGAAACTGAAGTTATACAAACTCCAGCAGCAAGCATTGATATTTTTTTCAGTATTGTTAAAGTATTCATCAAATTTTTGAATCCTCCATCAAAAAACTCAAATAGCATAAATAGATAGCGTAGATCGGCTAGCTTCTCATAGCGATCGCACATACCAGCAGAAATTACTAGGCTATCGACATAGTATTAACTTGATTTCAACGACGTTGTATAACTACGAGTATTATTGGTAAAGAAAGTTAGAAAAACAAGTATTATTACTGAGATTCACTAAAAATTTATAATAGTAATTTATATACTTCTGAAATATAAAAATATCCAAACCCTTATTATATAAGGGTTTAATGGCAGTTTATCGACTATTAATAAATTGATATACACACAAATTTTGTATAAAATTATAGTAATTTTTATAAAATAATGCATATTTGTATTACGTCATCTGCTTTGCGTGGGTATAGTCCATCGTCGATATAACCAACGCCGCATTTACTAAAAGTTAGTTAGCAATAAATACAGCAGATATCAAGTTAGTCAAATATGATTCCTATACAAAGCTATCCATAAACTACATTTCCAAAACTTCTGAATATCTATAAGATAAAGATAGATACAATAAAACAGCTTTTGTCTAAGCTGCGATGCCTGGGTTGCGCGTAGCTGCGGTTTCATCCTCACACTTTCACCGAACAACAGCTTATGAATTTCTCGTCAGCACGACAATATTTTTACCAGGAGATTCAGCAGTCTGACGAGGGCATTGACTTGGCAAAGGCAGCTTTGTATATTGCACAAGAAGAATATCCCAATCTAGATGCAGAAGAATACCTCAACGCCCTTGATACAATGGCGTGGGAGCTACAAGAACGTCTGCCTGACTCACGATATCCTTTGCGGATAGTTCAAAGTATTAATCAGTATCTCTACGAAGATTTAAAGTTTTCTGGTAATAAAATTGACTATTATGATCCGCGCAACAGCTTTTTTAATGATGTAATCGATCGCCGATTGGGGATTCCCATTACCTTAGCGCTGGTTTACCTGGAGATTGCTCGACGGATTGATTTTCCGATGGTGGGTATAGGAATGCCGGGACATTTCCTGATCCGCCCAGATATTGCCGATATAGAGATTTTTGTGGATGCTTTCAATGGCGGTGAAATAATATTTGCCCAAGATTGCGAAGAAAGGTTGTCTCAACTTTATCAGCAACCAGTGACGCTAAAACCAGAACTTTTAACTGTAGTTAGTAATCGGCAATTTTTGGCACGGATGCTGACAAATTTAAAATTTATTTACCTCAAACAGCAAGAGTTAGAAAAAACGCTGGCAGCAGTTGAACGAATTTTGTTGCTGTTTCCTCATTTAACTTTAGAATTACGCGATCGCGGTTTGATTTACTATCAACTCGGTTACTACCCCCAAGCCGTAGACGACTTAAAAAACTATTTAGCAAAAGTTCCTGATGCCGAGGATGCGTCTGTGATTCGGCGGTTACTTACCGAATTGGGGATGAGGGAATAATCAATGCCTAATTACGAATTACGAATTATTTTGTTCTTCTGCGACTCGTTTGAGGCGGCCTAGTTGGGCTTGCATATCTTTTTTTGTCCAAGATGCAGCAAAGGTGTTGAAACCCCAACTTACTAAGGGGTTAGGGATATCGTACTCAAAGCGGTTGAGTAGGAGTGTTCCTTTTTCTGTGGGTTGACATTCCCAGCGATCGCGCCCTTGAAAAAATCCCTGAAATTCCCAAACTACTAAACCCGGTTGTCGTTCTACAACTACGCTATTCAAAGTGGGTTTTAGTAGAGGAATTTGAATAATAAAACGACTTTCACTGCCGACATCGGTACTCCAAGCTTCGCCCACAGGTTCGCAACGCAGAACGGGATTTAGCCAACGGTGCATGAGGGCTAAATCGCTAATACAACGCTCCACCACCGTAGCTGTAGCATTAATTTGAATCGATTGTGACAAAACTTGGGACATTCCACATCTTTGATGCTGTTGCTGCAATTAGAGTAACGCAAAATTTTAGGGAGTGGGGGAGCAATCAATTCAAAATTCAAAATTCAAAATTAAAGAGCTTTTGCCTCCTGCCTTCTCTTTCCCCATGCCCAATGCTCAATGACCGTATATTAAACATGAGTAAATATGGTATGTCTTTACTGGTAAATTGATAGGCAAAACACTAACTCAGTGTTTGCGGCGAATACTTAAGCATAATTCCCGAAAACCATGAACACAACTTGGCAAGAAATAACCCAGGTGATATCTACGACGGGCTACGCCTACGAAGTTGGTTTATCTACGAAGGTGCAGCAATTTTTGGCACAATCATCGCCCAGTCTGCAACCAATACAACCAGCAGTGAATCAAGGAATCGCTGATGTGCAAGGTATTGTTCAACAGTTGATTCTGTTTACACCCCGTCTACTGGGGGCAGTGGCAATTTTATGTGTAGGTTTGCTAATTGCCTTCGGTGTAGCGGCGCTGACGCGAGGAATCCTCAAGCGGACAAATATAGATAACCGTATTGCCGCAGGGGTAACGGGTCGTCAAGATGTTCCCCAAGTGGAGAAATTGATCTCCAGCTTAGTCTTTTGGAGCATTATCCTGTTGACGGCAGTAGCTGTTTTACAGGCGTTAGATTTGGAGGTAGCCTCTCGCCCCCTGAATAGTTTTCTCAATCAACTGATTGGCTTTTTGCCAAAGGTAGTTGGTGCGGGAATCCTTTTAGGAACCGCCTGGTTTTTGGCGACCATTGTCAAGATTATCACTGTGCGCTCATTACAGGCATTGAATTTGGATGAGCGTTTGAATCCAGAACCAGAAGACAGCGCACCCAGCCTGAATCAGCTGTCTCTGAGTGACACAATTGGCAATGCTCTGTATTGGTTTATATTTTTACTGTTTCTGGCTCCAGTTTTAGATGCTCTCGAACTCAGGCAAGCTCTACAACCAGTACAAGCTTTAATTACAGAAGTTCTGCTAATTCTGCCGAACATTTTAGCGGCGATCTTGATTGCTGTAGTTGGTTGGTTCATCGCTAATGTAGTACGGCGGATTGTGACGAACTTGCTGGCGACAACTGGTCTTGACCATTTAGGTAGTCGGTTGGGATTATCTGCAACTGCGGGGGTGCAACCTCTATCGAATATTATCGGCACAATTGTCTATGTTTTGATTTTGATTCCTGTGGCGATCGCAGCGCTGAATGCCTTGCGAATTGATGCGATATCTATACCTGCGATCGCCATGCTGCAACAGGTTCTCAACGCCCTACCTGGCATCTTTACAGCCGTGGCAATTTGGATTGTTGCCTATTTCGTCGGGCGGTTTATTGCGGATTTGGTTACAAGTATCCTCACAAATTTAGGGTTTAATAACATTTTCACTGTTTTGGGTCTGACAACACCCAGCAGACGAATCGTCATTTCAACAGAATCAGCAACCCCACCGCTTCCAACCCGCACTCCATCGGAAATTGTAGGCATTGTTGCCTTAGTGGGTATCATGCTGTTTGCTACGGTGGCGGCGGTGAATATCTTGAATATTCCAGCCCTGACAGCATTAGTCTCTGGTATTGTGATTATATTCGGGCGGATTTTGGCAGGATTGGTGATCTTTGCCATTGGCTTATTCCTGGCAAATCTGGCTTTTAACATCATTACCAGTTCCGGCGAACGCCAAGCCCAGATTTTGGGACAAGTGGCGCGGATTGCAATTATTGCCTTAGTCTCGGCAATGGCACTGCAACAGATTGGAGTTGCCAGTGATATTGTAAATTTAGCCTTTGGACTTTTACTCGGTGCGATCGCAGTTGCTATTGCCCTAGCCTTTGGTCTTGGAGGGCGCGATATTGCCCGCGAGCAAGTTCAAGAATGGCTAAACTCTTTCAAAGGTAGAAATTAAAAGTTGATAAAGGCACAATCTCGTCTGTAAATCTGGAAAAGTACAGAAAATCTATCGGCAATTTTGCTTAAGAGGTTGAAAGTTACAGTTGATAAATTCGGAGTTTGAGTATAGAATTTGACGTTTTAAGTTCTCAAGCTCAAGTTCCGAATTTTCAAGCTCAATTTAAATTGCGATCGCATCGCATCAATAGTATTACTACTAGTAACTTAAATCGAGCAACGTACTTCTACCGGATACTACGGATGAAAGATGTGTCTTCTTGCAGATGAACGCTACAATCTATCAGAAAATTAAAGAAATAGTTAAATCCAGAGTGGCTTCATGACGGCTAATTTAACACCTAAAGCGACATTTGACTTTCTTAACGTGCTATCCCAAGCTGCGGCTAAGTATAGAGAACCAAAAAGTATCCGCCCTAATGCTGAAATATTAGTAAAGGCGTTGCTACAAGCAGAAAAAACTGCCAAGCAGCAAAAGTTGACTTATCCGTTTGAGTTTCTTCTCGGTAAATGGCAACTTTGCTTTGTCACTGGCACTAATAAAAACAGAGAGGGCGGGGGAATTATATTAGGCAAGGGTTTCTATGTACCCAAGTTTATAGCAATCCATGTTTCCTTTAATGCCACTTTGGAACAGGATTCAGACAGAGGCGAAATTGCTAATCAGGTTGAGTTAAAACCAGTTTCACTGAAGCTCACAGGGCCAGTGAAATATTTCGGTAAGAAAAATTTATTGGCCTTTGACTTTAACCAGATGATTATCAGTTTGTTTGGTCGTGTTATTTACAACAGAGCAATCCGTGCTGGTAAAGTTCAAACAGAAGATTTCTACAACCAACCTATAGCTAAACTACCCTTCTTTGGCTTCTTTTTAGTGACAGAAGATTTCATTGCCGCTCGCGGTCGTGGGGGAGGATTGGCATTTTGGATTCGAGAAACTTAAAGCAGAATTCAGAATTGAGAATGGGCTACGCTAACAGGAGTAATATCGTGTCCGGGTAAAGACTTATCATTTAGACCACAGTTCTTGCTGGGCGCAGGGAGAAAGGGTTTTCCTGATTTTTGCACAAATGCGGTAATCATAAGTAATTAACCGGACTTGATATAAGAGATTTCCAAGGAATAAATTATCCCAAAAAACGAACCACAGAGACAAGGCAGCGCGGTCTTGGGGTCTCCCCAAGTGGAGCATCTGGCGTGGTTTCCCCCATGAGCGACTGCCGCGCAGAGAACACAGAGAGAGGAGAGATTAAGAGGATTTTTGCGTCAGTTTTGGAATATTTTTTTATTTGTTTGTAGCAAATGGTGCAAGCTTCTTTACAAATCAAACCAATACTCTTGACATCATTTATTTGTTATCTTGCCTTGTCAGATAAGTATATGCTAATATTGATAATCGTGTGGTTAAGGACGTATAGCTCAGTTGGTTAGAGCGCTACGTTGACATCGTAGAGGTCACTGGTTCGAATCCAGTTACGTCCATTTAGAATCTATATATAGCAAGGGTTTCAGAAATAACTGGATTTGAACATCACCAGTTTTACCCCTTATTGACACAAATCTGACCTAGTTTTAGTATCAGATTAGTATCCTAATTCTATCCTATGCCCAAGGCTCCAGCAGGGACTGTTCATATAGAGTGCTTCAGGGACAGGTTGCGTTTAAGATTCACCTACAATAGCAAGCAACACACCTTAGCTCTTAAACTAGCTGACACCCCAGTTAACCGCAAAGTGGCAGAGGGTATAGCCTCAGAGATAAGTAGAGACTTACTACTTAAGACTCCCGGTTCGCCCATTTTTTCGGGAGTTAGAAGAAAGACTACTCAGGGGTAAAAGATTGACCACCAAGTTGAGTATAATGAGATCGTAGACACACAGCAAATTACTTCCCAGTTCTTCCTCAAATACAGACCAGTTTTCATCACAATTAAGGTAGCGTAATACTGCTTCTAGCCGATCATCCGTCAGGTCTAGTTCCTGCAAGGAATCGCCCATCAGTGTTTTTAATGTTTCCAAACGCTTGCAAGCCCAGCCTTGGACGTGATTTAAACGATGATCCGCTTGCGATAATATGTGTGTTAACCAAATTACCGCTACGCTCCCCAAACTCTCACCTTGCCAATTTCCATGTGTCGGAAAGTGCTTATCGATTAACTTGCTTATACCCATCTGCTGTATTTGTGCCAGAAGTACGGGTATATCATCGACTCGTTCGTTTGTAATTATGGGTTCAGTTGCCATAATTCCGAACTTATACCGATTTACTGATTTTTGGGAATATGTCTTTCGATATACTTATTTTCTAACTCCTAAAAAAATGAGTGAACCGGGAGTTATGATGATCCTGTTACAGGCTTCTGTTTACCTGAGAATGGAACTCACCCTGATTATCCTTATCTTCCTAAGGGTGGTCCTACTTCTTTATTCTTTACTGGGGTAGATGTAGCTGGTGATACTAATGATGACTCAACTGTACTTACTACACTTCAATATATTGATAGAGAATTGAGAGTAGTAGCTTTTGAGAGGATTAGTAAAACTCCACTCTTTGATCAGAATGGGACTATTGAAAGGATTAGAAGAAGGCTTAATCAATTTTCAGGTGATCTGTACTATGATGCTACTGCCTTAGCTGGGCAATATTTAAAGGAGGCTATAGAGAAAGAGCTTGAGCCTGAAGAAGTCTTACGCTGCACACCTATCAACTCTACTAAAAAGCCCGCTAAGAATAATAAGCACAATCACAAAACTTTTATGCTTTCTAACCTAGCAGGGATTGTAGAGAAGGGTAAACTTGTAATTCCTTATGATGAACAAGACCGCTTAAAGCAACTTAAAACTGAAATGAGATTTTACAAGTTGGACGACAAGGGTTTACCTACAGATACAGTTATGAGTTTAGCTTTAGCTGCCTATGCTTGGAAGAGAAGGGAGAGCAATAATACTTATTATAATGAAGAGGAAGCGGCAGATTATTTAATGGATAGAGTTGCGTAGGCTAATATAAAGGATTTTAAACCAGGGCATTACCACAATGTTTACATACTGTAGCTTCTTTTTTCACAGTTTCTGCACAGTAAGGACATATTTTATAAATTCCCTTGTTAACCATTGAATTTTCTGTTTCTTTTAAAAGAAAAGCATGAGGCAAAGCAAAAATAAACATTAGATGTCCATACATCCACCAATTATAAAAATTTCTTCCTTTGTTATATGCTATGAAGCCAGGAATTAATCCTATTAACCAAGCAAATATTACAGCAAAAAGTGACTCCCACTTATCTGTTGAATCAAAAATAATACTTGTCTGGGCTACTGCAATAGTTAGTAACAGCCAGTAATTAGCTTTACATAACATCTCATCACTGCCTTTTTCTAAAGCATTAAGAACTCCTTCATTAAAGGGATAGCCTATTTTATTATTGAAATAATGTATTATAGGAATAATTAGTAAAGGAACGCATATCAAAGAAAAACCTAAAAATCCTAGTTGTGCTTGTAATGTCATAAACTTATCTATTAAAATTTTTAATTTTAATTAATTTAACTATTTGCTAGGCATTTTGTTCTTAATTAAATCACTAGCTTTTTTACATGAACCTAAAAGTAACCCTATACCAAACCCATGAGCTATACCATTACTAAAACCAATTAATAGTAATATTCCTATTATACCTAGTACAATTACCCCTATAATTGATAGCAACTTATTAGATGATTCCGCTTTTGTATTCTTTACTGTATTAGGTATTTGCTCCTGAAATGGTATTGAACTTTGCTTAACTATATCCTGACGATATTGGGGGGATAAAACTGAGGAGTCATAAGTTGTCTTAACTAATTCTTTCTCCATATCTGAAAGTATTGAATAAAGATAGCTAAATGCCTCTATTAATTTCTAAAAATACTGGACGATCTCCAAAAGGTAAGTCTTTAACAATATGCCGATGATTTTGATGTAATTTCTGACTTTTTGTGCCACACCTGGGGCAAATACTATATATTTTTTTTGATTCGGTTTGTAAAATAATTCCAATCCCATTGTGAAGGCGATGTGATACAGCACTTTGCGTAACGATGAGGTACAGTAACAGAGTGTGAAAATCAAAAAAAATGAAGGCATACTCTGTAGATTTACGGCAAAAAATAGTAGGAGCATACGAAGCAGGTAACATATCTATACGGAAAGTTACCAAACTATTTCAAGTGAGTAAAAGCACAGTACAAGGGCTACTAAAGCAAAAAAAGGAAAAAGGTACAATTGCACCCCGAACAGCAACAGGTGGGAATCTTGCCAGTTGAGTGGGTATGAACAACAAATCAAGGCAATGGTGGATGAATACTCGGATTATACCTTGTCGGAATACTGTGAGTATTGGGAAGAAAAGACAGGGGTAAGACTCAGTGAGAGCGCGATGTGCCGATTTTTAAAGAAACAAAATTTGACTCTCAAAAAAAACACTTAGGAGCAGCCAAGCCGCAACAGAAAGTAACCAAAATAAACGAGTAGAGTATTGGGAAGTAATTCGAGATATTGCACCAGAAAATCTGGTTTTCCTAGATGAAATGGGTGTACTAATAGGCATGATAAGAGAAAGAGGCAGAAGTGAAAAGGGGGAGAGGTCGTATGATGTCAAACCATTTTACAGAGGCTCTCGTGTGACGGTAGTGGGTGCAATTAGTCAAAAATCAATACTTGCATTCAAAGTAATAGGAAAATCAATGAACGGAGAAGAGTTCAAGGAATTTCTTACTAATGACCTTTCACCACAACTGTGGGAAGGGGCAGCAGTCGTTATGGATAATCTTTCTGCACACAAAGTCAAAGGAGTAAAGGAAATCCTAGAATCTGTAGGCGCACGAGCAATTTATTCATCACCTTACTCTCCTGAATTTAATCCCATAGAACATTTGTGGTGGAATTTAAAAGCCTTTATCAGAAAGTTTATCCCAAAGAGTGCTGAGGTTGTAGAAAAGCTCCTCAGCATTGGTATAATGCTATGCTCTAGTACACAATTAAGAAATTATTTTGCCCACTGTTGCTACTGTACCAATTAGTCGCGCAAAGTGCTGTA
>NZ_JABXKI010000344.1 GCF_017115095.1 Nostoc sp. NMS4
AGTTTATTAAACTGGCACTTTAGTATTAATTTTCCATAAAAGTAACGCAAGAACCAGAATAAGGAGTTTAAGGATTCGCCTTTAGGGAACATTCCGAAGGATTGGGAAGTTTTCAGGCTATCTGAAGTAGTACCTCGTGCCGAGTATGGTATCTCTATATCATTAGATGATGAGATTGGTATCCCCGTCTTAAGGATGAATAATCTTAAAGATGGAGAAGTTGAATTAAGTGACTTAAAAAAATCGGCAAGTTCTAAAGCTGCTAATTTACTGCTTAAGCCATTAGATGTACTTTTCAACCGAACAAATAGTATTGAACACGTTGGACGGACTTCTATTTGGCGAGGGCAAATAGAACAAGTATCATTTGCTTCATATCTTGTTCGGCTTATACCAGATCAATCTAAACTAATTCCAAATTATCTTAATATATGGCTTAATCTACCTTCAACTCAGCTATTAATACGACGCTACGCAACACCAGGAGTTCAGCAGGTAAATATCAATCCAACAAATCTTCGTAAGGTATTAATTGCTTTACCTAAAAACCTTTTAGAACAAAAAAATATTGCTGAAATTTTGGATACGGTGGATGAAGCGATCGCCCGCACATCCTCTCTAATTACAAAACTTAAACAAACCAAAGCCGGACTACTGCAAGACTTGCTCACACGCGGATTAGATGAAGATGGTCAATTGAGAGATCCACTGGCGCATCCTGAACAGTTCAAAGACTCACCACTGGGGCAAATTCCAAAAAGTTGGACATTTACAGAGTTTGGTGCTTTGATTGCTCAAGGTATTCAAAATGGCATTTATAAACCTGAATCAAGCTATAGCAATGACGGTGTACCCATTGTTCGCATTGATGGTTTTTATGATGGAGTGCTTGTTAATCAAGAAAGTTTTCGTCGTTTACGCTTATCTGAAACAGAAGTACGTCGATATGCATTAAATAACGAAGATATTTTGATTAATCGTGTTAACAGTATTAATTTCCTGGGAAAAAGCGCAATAGTTTTAGGTCTTAGCGAACCTACTGTTTTTGAATCAAATATTATGCGTTTAAGTCTCAAACTAGAATTCTTGCTGCCATCATATGCGATTCTTTTATTAACGTGTTTTATGCAGAGACAGTTACAAAGCCAAGCAAAAAGTGCTATTGCTCAAGCTAGCATTAATCAGTATGATGTTCGCTCATGTCATATTGCATTGCCGTTAATAGTCGAACAATCTCAAATAGCCGAAATTGTCAATCAGCAAAATATCCGCATCCGCACAGAAGAAGCCTACTTTAACAAGCTCAAACTCCAAAAACAAGGACTAATGCAGGACTTATTAACCGGAAAAGTGAGAGTTAGCACAATTAAATAATCCAACAGTAAAAAGCTTTTGCAACTTCAATACCAATATGACCTAATGCCTATGCCATTAGTATGGATAATTTGCCCTTACTTTTATTTTATAGTATATTTGTACTAAAATAGTAGATGATGATGTTCAAGCAAGGTATGTGGTTAGAATAAAATGTCAAAACCCTTGACAGTATTAGGTTTGCACTAACTTTCAAGATAATCTGACAATCTTTACAAACTGCTTAAAATTCTTATCACATTAAGATTTAAAATTAAAATATCAGTGATTCACCCCAAAGCTGAATTTTACCGTAGTATAATGCAGAATCCGCTGCATTTACCTTGGGGGGAGCTTTGCGTTTTTATTTTAAAAAAAACAAACTCGAAGCACTTTATACAGAAGAAAAAGATGCTCATAAATACCCAGGTGTGGTTGATGACTTTTTTGAAGTCATGGCGATTATTGATGCTGCTGTCGATGAGCGAGAATTATATGCTCTAAAAGGGTTGAGATTTGAGAAACTCAAAGGTAAACGAGGAAAACAAGGACAACGTTCCTTACGTTTAAATGACCAGTGGCGTCTAATCGTGACAGTGGATGAGGATGAACAGGGACATTACCTCACAATAATCGATATCGAAGATTACCACTAACCGGAGCAGCAGGGGAGACAGCAATATGAGCCAGAAGCTAACACCAGCGAGAGTACCAACACCAGGAAAAATTTTAAGTAGAGAATTAGAAGCGCGTGGCTGGACACAGAAAGATTTAGCAGAAATTATGAGTCGTCCAGTTCAAACCATCAACGAAATTATCCGGGGAAGTAAGCAAATTACACCAGAAACAGCTATCGAACTCTCCCAAGCTTTGGGGACTTCTCCTGAGTTCTGGACAAACCTTGAGGCAAAATATCGTCTTCATCTAGCGGGAAAAGAAAAAAATGAGCAAGACATAGCTCGTAAAAGTCGATTGTATACAATAGCCCCCATCTCCGAACTCATCAAAAATAGGTGGATTCAAGCAACAGATTCGATTGATGAATTAGAACAGCAAGTCTGTAATTATCTCGGAATCTCGTCTTTAAATGAAATACCCCAATTAGCAGTTAACTTTCGTTGTTCCGAACATAGAGAACCAGAAGAAATCTCTCGCATAGCTTGGGTAAAACGAGTTGAGTATCGAGCTAAACAACAAACAGTTGCTAAATTTGACCGAAAGCAACTAGAAGCTGCTATCCCTGAAATTCTTGCTTGTGCTGAACAAGTAGAAACTATTGCGCGGATTCCTAAATTGCTAGCAGATTTAGGAGTACATTTTGTAATCGTCCCTCATCTAAAAAAAACCTATCTCGATGGTGCAGCTTATTACTTGAACGATAAACCAATTATTGCTTTGACATTGAGATACGACCGGATTGACTCATTTTGGTTTACTCTTATGCATGAGTTAGCACATATTGTTTTAGGACATCAAGGGATTTATTTAGATAACTTAGATGCTTTAGAAGACAATGACAAAGAGAAAGAAGCTGATAAAGAAGCTGCTAACTGGTTGATAGAACCTCAAGCCTTTAAAGTTTTTATTTCCGGGGTTAAAAAATACTTCTCTCGTCAAGCAATTGAAGAATTTGCTTACACTCATCGCAGATATCCAGGGATAATTCTTGGTCGTTTACAGCATGACAAATTAGTTGACCATAAAAACTTGAGACCGTTACTCGTGAAAGTAAGCCCTCTGTTGGAAAATTGGATTGATAACTAGATTGACATAGTTGGTTAACATAATCATGTTTGAATTTAAGCAAGGCAACCTATTAGAAGAAAAAGCAGAAGCTCTAGTTAACACTGTTAATTGTGTTGGTGTCATGGGCAAAGGGATTGCCTTGCAATTCAAGCAAGCTTATCCTGAAAACTTCCGCCACTATGAGAAAGCTTGTAAAGCTAATGAAGTCCAGCCAGGGCGGATGTTTACCGTAGCAACAGGTAGCTTATTAAACCCCAAATATATTATCAACTTCCCCACAAAGCGCCATTGGAGAAATAATTCAAAGATAGAAGATATTAAAAGTGGACTGGTGGCTTTGGTGCAACAAGTATAGCGATTAGATATTACATCAATTGCAATGCCAGCTTTAGGATGCGGTAATGGTGGCTTGAATTGGGCTGATGTTAAGCCACTGATAGAATCAGCCTTTGCCCAACTACCAGATGTGCAGGTAATTATTTTTGAGCCGTTATCCCAAACTAGCACAAGATAGTGAGCAGGCGATCGCCCTGGTACATGAATGGAGCGATCGTAAGCGTAAGCTATTTAAGCCTGAACATATTCGCAAAGCTTGGCAGCGTTTACATGAGCAAAACTGGCTCAACATTAAAGGGCAAACAACTTCCTGAATATTATCTCAAGGAAGTTACCAATAAAATTCCATGATATAGTTTGGCTTGCCCCTGTGTCCTGTATGGCTTTACTATCATTCATTTGACTTAAAGAACAATTAGGTTTCTCACATAAACACTTTTTTCGTTTATGAAGTCTGTAATACTCTTGCTCAAGAGTAATTAATCCTGCATTTTTAAAGTCTGATTTTTTCAGACGAAGTTTGTAATTTTTATAAAAGTGTTTGCTGACTTCTTTCCGAATCCATTTATCCAATTCGCGTATTTGTTGAATGTCTGTAATAACCATAAAAAAGCCCATCCAACTTTTTACTCTTTCTCCTAGCACACCACCGCATACATCACATTTTTTCTCACCACGCCCAGTTACTTTTCTATTAATCACATATTTGATAAAAAATCTAAATCTACGCTCGAAATTTTTACCAGTTTTATAAGAAAGCTCTTTATCAATCTTTTCTATAATTCTTTCCTGAAATCTTAGAATGTTTCCTGGTTTAACTTTGATATGCTCAAGAGTGAATTGAAAACCAACAAACTCTAAAAAATCTTTAGCTATATCGACATATTTAGTTTTGCTTTCATCAGTATGTAATTGCAGCTTTATATCTTCTAATTTTTGAGCAACTTCTTGATGTACTATAGAAATTAATTCTTTTTGTTTTAAAAGTATTACAAAATCATCCGCATAACGGACGTATCTCAGAGAATATTTTTTCGATAAATCATTGATAACCCAACAATCAAATTCATGTAAATATAAATTTGCTAACATTCCTGAAAGTACGCCGCCTTGAGGAATACCCTCAGTTCTTATAATTCTTTGATTATTTACAATAGGCTTGTGATGATGAAAAAAACGGTATCCGTATGTTTTGCCATGTTGATTTTTATGTGGAAGTCCACCAGTTTTTATAAACCGTCTTAATAATTTAGTAGCTATAGTGTCTTGACCAAACTTTCTCTCTATAATTTCAAAAAGGTATTCGTGAGATAGCTTATCGAAAAATTTTACTATATCAGCATCTAAGGCAAATATAAAACCTTGTTTAATATAATAATGAATCAAGCTTGCTGCATAGGGTGCAGACTTTCCCTTTCTATATGCAAAAGATACTTTATCTAGTCTAGGTGTAGCTTTAAAATCTTTCTCTATTTCTTTATAAATAGCATCATACAATACCTTTTGGACAATAACATCGCGTATAGTAGCAATCGATAAAATTCGCTTTCCACCAGATGGCTTGTCTTTTTCTATTTCTCGAAAACTATAAAACTGATATGTACCTTTAAATAATCTATTTGATATAAGCTGACAACGTAAATCAAGTTCTTTTTTAAAGGTTTGGTAAGAAATACCATCTACCCCCATCTGAACTTTTGGCTCACCCTGCTTGAAGAAGTCCGTTTTTTGTTGTTCGTAAGCTTTAAACGCAGCCTTTAGCTTCTCCGGATGAAAGTATTCAGTGAGTAAATCGTCCAAGGATCTGGACATATTTTTGTTTTGTAGTGATTTAATTATTTGGAAGTGCTTACTGCTAAGGCGGACAGAGAACGCTACACACTCCCTCAACCTGTCTTCTCTACAAAGGTGTAGAGTATAACCAATACCTATTATTTCTAACAGGTATAAAGAAACTCCTAGTCAAGGTGGATCTTTATTGTTTATTCCATACCTAGATTTTATCACAGTTGGAAAAGCAGCCCCCTTGGGATCAAGATGCTTTTAGGCATCTCCCGGCAGGTTCAAAGACCTAACCCCGCATTATTAGACAGCATATCATCAGTTATTAATCAATCGCTTCTAACTAGAACTTTCTATACTAAAAAAATATAAATTAAGTATTATCACTTTAAAAGGGATAGAGTGTATTCATTAAAATTATTCCAAAAGGCTTGTCACAATAATTTATGCCCCAACAAACTCCTGAGTATATTCATGTAGAACTGCCTACCATTCAACAACTCACCAGCATGGGTTGGCAGTACATTGAAGGAGATTGGGACAATGCCAAAGTTACCGAACGAGAAAACTTCAAGCAAGTTCTACTGACAGAGCGCCTCAAAGCCGCTATCAAACGCATCAACCTGGATGACAACGGTAATCCCTGGCTCGATGATCTTCAAGTGCAAACCGCAGTAAGTCAGTTAGAACGCCTGGGTGCAAATAGATTAATGGAAGCCAACCAAGCCGCTACAGAATTGCTACTCAAAGGAACTACTGTTTTAGGACAAGACGGTAAACAGCATACGGTACATTTTATTGAATTTGACCCTGAACATTGCGATCGCAACGATTTTCTTGCCATCAATCAATACAGAGTAGACCCGCCTTGGGCAACAGGTAATCGAGGATTTATCGTCCCAGACATGGTACTACTTGTCAACGGCATTCCTCTAGTAGTGATTGAATGTAAAAGTCCCAATTTAGATAACCCGATAACTGAAGCAATTCAAGACTTATTGAAATATTCCAACCAACGGGGTAGCAGTCAACCAGAAGGCGCAGAAAAATTATTCCACTACAATTTGCTGATGATAGCAGCCTCTAGAGGACGGGCAACAGCCGGAACCATCGGCGCAAATTATGAACATTATGTTGATTGGAAAGATACGATTCCCAGCCCCCAAGCGGAAATTGCTGCCCAATTAGGCGTTTCTGAATTAAATTCTCGCCAAACCCTCATCGCCGGGATGTTGAAACCAGCTAATTTGATCGACATCTTTCATAATTTCACTCTATTTAAAACCAGTGGCGGACGCACTATCAAAATAGTGCCGCGTTACCAGCAATATCGGGCAGTTTATAAAGCACTGCACCAACTTCAACACAATCAAACCCGCGCCGAACATGGCACAGATGACCAACGCGGTGGCATTATCTGGCATACCCAAGGTTCAGGTAAAAGCCTGACAATGGTTTACCTAATTCGGAAAATTCGCACTATCTCAGAATTACGCCGCTTTAAAATTGTTGTTGTCACCGACCGCCGAGACTTAGAAAAACAACTTGCAGATACCGCCGTCCTTACCGGAGAACCATTACAAAAGGCTAAAAACGTCAAAAAGCTAGAACAATACTTGCAACAACCAGGTGCTGGCTTAGTCTTCGGAATGATTCAGAAATTTAAAGGTGGCGAAGATTCTGATGAAGAAGCAGAAATTGAACCGATTCCGAAAAACCTCAATCCTTCCGAAAATATCTTAGTGCTAATTGACGAAGCACACCGTTCTCATGCCAAAACCCTCCACACCAATTTATTAGAAGCCTTACCTAACTGTGTCCGTATTGGCTTTACTGGTACACCCATTGTCAAAGCTGCGAAAAAAACCACCCTGCAAATTTTTGGTTCATTTATCGACGAATACAATATCCGCCAATCCCAAGAAGATAAAGTCACTTTGCCCATTGTCTACGAAGGATTAGAAGCTAGAGGGACTGTAACTCAAGGTGATGACCTCGACAAACTTTTTGAAATTATCTTTGCTGATAAAACCCCAGAAGAACGGGCGCAAATTAAAGCTAAATACGCGACTAAAACTCAAGTTGGCGAAGCACGGGAATTAATTAAAGCCAAAGCTAAAAGTATGCTGCGTCATTATATTGAGCGCATTTTAGCAGGAGGCTTTAAGGCGCAAGTAGTCGCCTCTACCCGTCTCGCCGCCGTCCGTTACCAAGAGGCATTTGTGGAAGCGCAACAGGAAATAGTACAGCAGCTAGAACACCGCGCACCCCTTCTGCAAAGTCTCGATATGGAGGCTTTAGAATCGCTTGATGCCGAAACTCGTTTTTTTGCTCAAGCACTTGCACATATTGAAACCATACGCAAACTAGAATTTGCTGCTATCATCTCTGGCGATAAAGGAGATGACGGTAGTTGGAAAAAGTGGACAGATAAAAGTCAACAGGAAATTAATATTGAGAAATTTAAAAAGTCTTTAGACCAAGATAGTTTAGGGATTTTAATCGTAAAAAATATGCTGCTAACGGGTTTTGATGCTCCGTTAGAACAAGTTTTATATTTAGATAGGTCGCTAAAAGAATACGAATTGCTGCAAGCGATCGCTCGTGTTAACCGAGTGTATGATGATAAAAAAACAGAAGGGTTAGTGGTCGATTATTACGGCGTTGATATCGCTGCTGCACTCTCGGTTTATGAAAATATTGATACAGAATCTGCCTGGTTTGATATCCGTGCAGAATTACCAAAATTGCGCGAAAAACACCGACAAGTTATTGCTCTATTTACTAAAAATGGCTGCACAATTGATGATGTAGATGCTTGTGTAGACTTGCTCATAGATGAACGCCTGAGAGTTGAATTTAACGACTTTTTCCAAGACTTTCTCAACACTCTCGATACAATACTGCCGCGTTCAGAAGCACGTCAGCCCTATAATTTTGTTCGAGATGCCAAAAAACTAGGCTTTATTAAAAAAGCTGTTGCTGACCTCTATAGAGATGAAAAACTTAATATAGTTAGCGCCAAAGAGAAAGTTAGAGCATTAATAGACCAATATATTGAATCGCAAGGTATTGACCCAAAAGTGCCACCGATTGATATAATGTCTTTGGATTTTAAAACCCATGTCCAGCGCCATCGCTCGATTAAAGCACAAGCCGCAGAAATGGAATTCGCTGCCCGTCACCATATCAGCGTAAATTATGAAGAAGACCCAGTTTATTACAAAAATTTAAGTGAAAAACTAACAGAAATTCTGGAATCTTTAGCTGATAACTGGGAAGCAAAAGTTGAGGCTTTGCAGAAATATATAGAACAAATCCAAACAGGCCGTACTACAGATGAGACTGGATTAGATCCTAAAACTCAAATGCCATTTCTGAACATTTTAGGTGAATATTCCCAAAAACAACTCCCCGAACTTGCTCAAGCAACTGTGGAAATTGTCGAACATATCCGCCAAGAAGTACGACGGGTAAATTGGGGTAGCCAAATAGTCCAAGAGGATTTAAGAAGGTGGATAGCCGGCTACTTGGACGATCGTGATTTAGTGAGTTACAACCAACTCGAAGAAGTTGCGGATAAATTAGTCCAACTAGCTAGGAGAAATCGTGATAATTTAATGGCATGACAAGCATCACCTTTGGCGACCTGAGTTTTGAAATTCGCCACAGTTCCAAACGCCGCACCGTAGGTATTACCGTCGAACGTGACGGTAAATTAGTCTTAGCTTCTCCCCCAGAAGTACCAATAGAAACATTAGAAAGAATTGTCAGCGAGAAACGTTACTGGATTTACAGTAAACTCTTAAAAAAAGAGTCATTTAATCCACCAGCTAGCGTTAAAGAATACGTATCAGGTGAAGGTTTTTATTATCTAGGACGTAGCTATCGCCTCAAAGTAGTAGAGCAAGTTCAACAACAGCCATCTCTGAGACTATATCAAAGCCGCTTTGAGCTACAACGCCCAGCACAAGTTCAAGGTCGAGAATACTTTATTCAGTGGTATCGGGAACACCTTCAGCCAATTCTAGAACAACAAATTGCCACACTGATTAAACGAGTTCCCACTTCACCTCGTTCAGTACAAGTACGTGAGCTAGGGAATCGTTGGGGTTCTTGCGGACACAAAGGGGATTTATATTTTCACTGGCGAGTAGCAATGCTACCACGAACGATGATTGAGTATTTGGCAGTTCATGAACTTGTGCATCTAATTGAACCGGATCACAGCACTGCATTTTGGCATAGGGTGGAGCGTATTGTGCCAGATTATCTTGAGCGGAAGCGGTGGTTAGCTGAGAATGGGGCAATTTATAACCTTTAGAAAAATTATAAGAGCGATCGCATTTAGACAAAGTTGAAAGAATGTATCAAACTTCTACAAATTTTTGGTAATTTTCCATCTCTGTAAATCTCATAAAACACCTCTGGCAATGTCCATCTATCCACAACGCTGGAATTTTAAACCTTCCACCGCAGTTAGGACATTCTGAAAGTAAATGTAATTTATGGCGATGTCTGCGACGGGCTTCGCCTACGCACTCTTGCGTTACCTTAGAGGGGTAAGCCGTGGGCTTCTGCTGTATTGATTTTCCGTCAGAAAAATAAGCCTTGTAGAAGCGGGTATCAGGTCTAAATAGCTAACGAAAATGAGTTTAGACAATTACCATTTATAATGGGTATTATTTATGGTACTACAGGCGACAAAATCATTAATTGACGTAATCAGAAGAAACCGTCAATGGAACCACTGGAATACTGCCGTTTGTACGTTAAAAGCCCAAAGCCAGAAAAAAGAGGGTATAGAGCCGCGTGCGTGCGATCGCTCACACAAGCAACTTTTGGGGTCTACTCGTACCAAACAATCGATAAAAACTGGGGTTCTCAATTTGAGAAACGACCAGATACAGTGCTACAAATTCTTGAAGTTGCTCACACTATTAACCTTATAGCCATCAAACTAGAGATAATTCAACCGACAATTACAGAGCTTTTAGAACAGGTATCAGCAGTAGCACCCTACAAGAAACACAAATAAATCATAAATTTTCGTGTATCCAGGTAGTTTTACCATTAGAAGCGAGTAAACTATGATTAAGCACAACAACCAACTCCGGTATTGACTTGCAACCAAGTTGAGGGGATTTGGTTTGGTGATTCAAAGGAAAACAGTGAGGTCTTAACCTTGACATCGGCAACTATTGTTCACTGTGCTGGAAACTTTCTGTTTACAAAACGGAATTATTCCTGATCTTTACTGTTCTTGGTTAATCTGCAACTAAGTAGATTTTTATGCTTGATATCTTCCCCCAAATTCCGCCAGTAGCACTACCAGAGATAGTTCCTAATGAGTTACCCCAGCAGAGATTTCATCTCGGTGAATGGGTGCGATGGTTTCAAGTACCCAATGGCGATTTTGGTCGTGTCATTGGAGTCATATACACCCAACAAGCCACTTGCATTTCCACTGGCTTACATTACTTGGTTCTTCTAGATGAGCGCAGCCCCTCTCGTGACACCTGTAGCTGTGACTTCGCTTTCGAGGAAGATATCGAACCCCTGGATAACTCATTATTGCAAAGGCTTCAGAGCAATCATGTCTGAAGCGCAACAACATCAGCAGTTGTTAGAACTGCACAACCAAATGTTCATGTCCCCCCAAGACTTTAGCTATCGTTGGGGATTGGGTTACGAAGAATTAGCAAAAATCTGCGCCATCTCTAAATCTACGGCTTATCACTGGTTGGGTGGACAAGCCAGCCGCCGAGAAGCTGGATTACCTTACCAGAGAATTATGGCTGTGGCTGATTTTCTTTTCGCCAATGCCGAAGTAATTAACCCTCTATTGGAACAGTGGCATAATCCTCAACACCCGAATTAATCCTTCAGTTTTTGCAAATTGACAAAACCTTTCTTCATCACCTTGACTGACATAAAAAATAGGTAGTAGGGTGCAATTTATCGTCACCAGCCTACCCACTGTTCCATGAACCGCTCCACCAATGACTCTTATTACTTGCCCTCCAGTATTGAATTGACACAAAACCATGTCCTGATTCATCGCTTGGCAATCCCTCTTAAAAATGCCATCAGCTACTTACAACAATTTCCTCAGTCAGAATATGAGGATATTTGCCGGGATGCTTTTGAGTTAGGATTTCTTTGCTTGCAAACTGCTCAAACTCGTCATGGCAACGAATTAATTAAGCAGCAGATGGAATCCTTGTTGGTGGAGTTTCAGCAGACAGTTAAGGTAATTGCAGAGTCTTTCCAGCAGGAATTAATTAATCAAGTAGGGACAGAGAATGGCCAATTATTAGCTCCACTACAAAATCAAATTAATCTGACTTCAACCATCCTCACTGAAAAACTCAATAGCGTCAGCACTTTGCTTACACAGGAAATAGACCCCGCCAAAGAAACTTCTGTTGTTGGCCGCTTTCTGAATTCATTACGTCAGTTATTAGATGCCAAACGCTCTGATTCCATTCAAGGCACATTTAAAGCAGCATTAATAAATGTCACTAAGGAAAATGGTATTTTGGCTGCGGCAGTTAAAGATGTGGTTTCTGAGTCTGTGAAACCATTAACCGAACAAGTGGAAAAACTGACCAGAGAAATTCGAGATCAACAGGTGACACAACAAGTACTTGAGCAGACAACTGCAAAAGGCATCAACTTTGAAGAATTAGTCGTTGTCGAACTGCGAAATTGGTCAAAATTGAGTGGAGTAGAGGTGGAGCATATTGGCCGTGATGGAGACACTGGGGATAAGCTAATCGGCATTTAAATTGCAACATAGCCACTATTGCCTTTGTTTTTTATC
>NZ_JABXKI010000215.1 GCF_017115095.1 Nostoc sp. NMS4
GAGCAATTGCAACGCCTACCGGGAGTTGGCCCCAAAAGCGCCCAGCGACTGGCTTTGCATATTTTGAAGCGACCAGAAGCAGAAGTAGAAGCTTTGGCACAAGCTTTAATTGAGGCAAAAAAACAGATAGGCTTGTGTTCTGTTTGCTTTCACTTATCTGCTGAACCTGTTTGTGAGATTTGCCGCAATGCCAATCGTGACAACACCATTATCTGTGTTGTCGCAGATCCCCGCGATGTGATTGCGCTGGAAAAAACCCGCGAATACAAAGGCAAATATCACGTTTTGGGTGGGGTGATTTCGCCAATTGATGGAATCGGCCCAGATCAGTTGACTATACTGGCTTTGCAGCGCCGCGTGAGTCAGCAAAAACCTCAAGAAGTAATTCTCGCAATTAGTCCGAGTGTAGAAGGCGAGACAACAACACTTTATATCGGTCAGCTACTGAAACCATTTACCAAGGTGACGCGGATTGCTTTTGGTTTACCTGTGGGTGGCGATTTGGAGTACGCAGACGAAGTAACTTTGGCGAGAGCATTGGAAGGACGCAGGGAGTTAGATTAGGTTTCAGCTAAACGTTGAATTATAGCGTTTTTCAAATAATTTTGAACTACACTACTCCCCACTCCCTACTCTCTGCTCAAGCAAATCTGCAATTGAGGTGAGTAATTCAGTTGGTTGTACTGGTTTGGCAATGTGTTTCTGGAAACCAGCTGCTAAGACTCGATCGCGATCGCTTTCTCCAGCATAGGCGGTAAGTGCGATCGCTGGAATTTCCCCGCCCTCCTCTTTGGGCATGGCTCTAAGTATCTTAATCAGGCTATAGCCATCGATTTCTGGCATTCCTAAATCACTGATTAATAAATTAGGGACAACTTGTGCTATAATAGTTAATGCCTCTTTTACAGATGCTGCGGCAGTTATCAACGCTCCATTCTGTTGTAGCAAGAAGTGTAAAAACTCCCGTGTGTCAACATCATCATCGACAATTAATATTCGTAGTCCATGAAAAAGTGATGAGTTGAATTTCTCCTCTACTTCCCTTACTCTCACTGCTCCCTGACTCTCCTCGATCACGGCAGTCTGACACTAAAAACTGCTCCCTGTCCAATTCCGGGACTAGCTGCTGTTACAGTTCCACCATGCAACTCTACTAAGTGATGAACTATGGCTAATCCCAATCCCAGTCCGCCAAATTTTCTGGTTGTGCTGCTATCGGCTTGACGAAAATATTCAAATACGTGGGGTAAGAATTCGGGGGAAATACCTTGGCCTGTGTCTTTAACTTGAATTATTGCTGAGGGGGAAGTTAATTCACGACTCAATGAAAGACTGACTTCCACTGAACCATGCGAGGGAGTAAACTTAACTGCGTTCGAGAGTAAATTCCCCACAACTTGCTGTAAGCGATAATAATCGCCTAACACTTTACCAACATTGGGGTCAACCTGTACTTTAATCTGGATGGATTTGGTTTCAGCGATTAACCGGACTGTTTCTAATGCTGCATCAATTACAGCTACTAGGTTAACAGTGGCAAAAGTCAGGTTCAACTTACCGCGAATAATTCGGGACACATCGAGCAACTCATCAATTAATTGAATTTGCAATTGTGCATTTCTTTCGATGGTTTCCAAAGCGCGACTTGTAGTCACTTGATCAAATTTGCGGCTTTTGAGTAGCGATGACCACCCTAAAATGGGGTTGAGAGGCGATGTCTGACGACAAGCCGCTTCGCGTCTACGCAATTCGTGAGAAAGAATAGCGAGAAACTCATCTTTATTCCGGTTTGCCTGTTTAAGTTCCTCAGCTTGTTGCCTAAGCGCCTTTTCTAATTGCTTCCTGGGGGTTAAATCAAGAATAAAACAGATCCAAGACGCGGGATCTTTCTCCACCAAAGCACCACCAATTAATATGGGAATGCGGGAACCATCCTTGCGGATGTATTCTTTTTCAAAGGGAGTACATATCCCAACCGTTAAAAGTTGTTCCAGACCCTGGCGATCGAGAGTATGATATTCAGGTGGCGTAATATTTTGTCTGCGTATCTTAGCTGTCAATAGCTCTTGTCGCGTATAACCCACCATTTCTAAAAAAGCCTCGTTCGCCTCAGTAATGTAATCAGGAGTGGCGAACATAATGCCAATGATGTTGGAATCAACTAACCGCCTTAATTGAGTTTCGCGCTGGCGTAAATCATTTTCTACCTGTTTGCGTTGGGTAACATCCTGGGTAGTACCCATCATCTGTACCGCCTTACCATCGGTATCATAAAAGACGCGACCTTTAGTAGCAATCCAATGAATACTACCATCAGGCCAAAGGCTGCGGTATTCAATATCACAGTCAACCTTTTCCTCAAGAGAGCGGGCGATCGCTTTATGAATGCATTGGCGGTCTTCTGGATATACACAGCTGAGGAAAATCTCAAAGCTGATTTCGGCTTCTAGGGACAGTCCAAACAGCTGCCGACATTTCTCTGTCCAAATTACTTCGTTGGTGGTGATATTCCAAAACCACATACCCATTTCAGCAGCATTAGTGGCTAACCGAATCCATTCTTCACTCTCGCGCAGATTTGTTTCAATTTTTTGGCGTTCCTGTATGGCAGCTTGCTGTTCGGTAATATCAGTACTCGCACCAACTACCCTAACTACTCGATCGTTTGCATCCCGGAGTGCAAACCCCCGATCTTCCACCCACAAATAGCGGCCATCCTGGTGACGCACTCGATACTCGATGCGATAACGGTTTCCATTGGCCATACTAGCGATGAATTGGTCATTAACTCTTTGTTGGTCATCGGGGTGGATGCGTTTTTGCCACCACTGGAAGGTCGGTTCAGTTTCTTGTTGTGTGTAGCCAAAAACCTGGGTTAGACCCTGAGTTCTTTCTACAGTATTTCTCGCAATCTCCCAGTCATAGATTAGGCAATTAACCGCCGCGGCTGCTAGCTCAAACCTTTCGTTACTTTGCCGCAGAGAAATTTCTATGTGTCGTCGCTCTGTAATATCAAAAGCGATCCCCAAAAGATATTGCGGCAATCCATCAGCAGTTCTGCTGTGTACCGTGTCATAGCTACAAAACCAGCGCCACTCTCCATTGGCGTGTCGAATTCGGTATTCAAAGCTGAGGACTTCACCCTGATGGGTAGAATTAAATTTTTCAAAATAGCTAGGGAGTCGAGCCAAATCTTCAGGGTGTAGAAATTGGGTAAATAAGTCCTTTCCCATCGCCTGGATTTCTGCTGGTGTGTAGCCCCAACTTTGAGCAATTTCGTAATTAACGTAAGAATTTCGCTGTTCAATGAAGTTATAAATGTAGATTATCCCCGGAAGAGTGCCAGCAATTTGTTGAAACAGATTGTGACTATCCCACAGTGCCTGAAATTGATTTGCATCAACTCGTTGAGTATCTTGTTCACAACTATGATCGTTCTCTAACTGGGCGTGCTTAGATTCCGTAATATCTGAAAAAGTTGTCACGATCGCATAGACATTGCTTCCTTCAGTTTGAAACAGAGGTTGGGAAGAAAGCAATAGCCAGACTAGCTCACCATTTGGCTTATAAAAGCCACACACCACATTTAAGCAAGGTTTACCTGTATTTTGGGTAACGCTCGTAGGGTGAGTTTTACTGAGTAAAGGAGAGCCATCTTCATGAATAAATTGCCACCTGGGATCGAGCCAATTTTGCCCCACAAGCTGCTCTGCTGTCAGTCCTAAAATGCGATCGCCAGCCGCATTGCAAGCCTGGATAGTGCCATCAGCCAACTGAAGCACCATTCCCTCTTCTCCACTGGCTACTAGCGAATAATTTGCCTTTTTATTAACTTGCCGATGCAGCAGCTTTTTATTAGCCAGCTGGTTCTGGGACTTTTCCGCGTCTGGCATTCTATAAAGTTAAATAAATTTAAAGTTAATCTAAGATTGAGCGGCTCATATTTACATAAATTTTAGGGCAATTTCTTCCACCTGGAAGCGGAAGCAGCGATCGCTACTTCTATCACTGGTTTATTTGCTCCACTTTTAGCAAATAAGGGAACAAGCAAAAAAAAAGAACTCTGTCACCGAAACAGTGCTGAGTGATTTTAATTTACTCCAAAACTCAGCACTCAAAACTCAGCACTCAAAACTCAGAACTCAAAACTCAGCACTCTTAAATCAACCCCCAACATGAATACCAGGTCGCATCTGGGGATTCTTTTCAGCCCGCCGCAGTACTTCACGGGTAACTACAGCAATGTCGCCTTCACCAAACAAGATAAAACGCAATAAGTATTGTATGGGATTTCCCTCAACCCAGCCGAAGTAAGCATGGGGAATCTTACCTGTTTGGTCACGAATATATAGTAGTAAAGCTGCGATCGCATTCGGTACTGCTGCACTTTCAGCCCGGAGGATGCGATAATCACCAACTTTTACCCCTTTTACTTTAATCACATCCGCAAATTCCGAAGCATCGGATACATGAATTTCTAGAAACAGAATTGGATCGTTGGGTGGAATATGATTATCTTCGCGTACCTCTTTCTCTTTCATAAAATACTCTAGGGCATCGCCCGTATTCAAGCGATTTGCAATCAGTCGTATTACTCCCTGGCTCTCTTCGGCAAAAAATTGGCTAGCAAGTTCGTCAACTTCAATTCGCTCTGCTCGCAGTTCTGTTGAACGCCAAACACGAGAAACCAGCGAGGTAAAAATGATCGCACCGATGAAAAACCCAGCAATCCTGATCCCTTCTGGTCTTTCGATGATATTGACAATGGTGGTATATAAAAATAATAGTGTAATGATGCCAAAAACTAGTCTGGCGCGCTTCTGTCTGTGACGGTGGGCTGATAAAGTTACGGCAAAGGCGGCTGAGGTGATCAACACAAGTACGCCAGTTGCGTAAGCTCCACCTTGGGCTTCTACACTTGCTTTGAAGATAATTGTGACAACAAAAGCGATCGCTGTGTAGACTAACACTAAAGGTCGCGTTACTCGTGCCCAATTGGGTGCCATGCCATAGCGTGGTAGGTAGCGAGGCACAATATTCAGCAGCCCTGCCATTGCAGATGCACCTGCAAACCACAAAATAGAAATAGTACTTAAATCGTAAATTGTGCCAAAGCCATTGCCTAAATACAGATGTGCTAAATAAGCAAGGGCGCGTCCGTTGGCTTTGCCCCCGGATGCAAATTCTGCGGTTGGAATCAGTAGAGTGGTTATAAAGCTGGTGGTAAGCAAAAAGAAGCTCATAATCAGAGCAGCAGTGGTGAGCAGCTTGCGTGTATTCCGAATCCGCCCTTTGGAATGCGGGGAAGTGCTGTTACTGCTACCTTTAACCAGAGGCATAACGGTAACACCAGTCTCAAAACCTGACAATCCCAGCGCTAGTTTGGGGAATATGAGGAGAGAGATGCCGATTAACATTAAAGGATTGGAATTGCGTGTAAAAAGTGCAGTTTGCCAGTTAGCGATCGCTTCTGTGTGAGTTAATATCTGATACAGACCAAGGCCAACGACAATAAAGTTTAACAGCAGATAAACTGCCACCAAAACTACTGCAATCCCAATGGCTTCTCGGAAACCTCTCAAGAAAACTGCACCTAGTAATGCAACTAAGATCAGGGTAACTGCGATCGTCTGATTGTGAAGCCAAATTGGTGTCAGTGGATTTTCGATGATATGAGCAGTAGCATCAGCAGCTGACAAAGTAATGGTAATAATAAAGTCAGTTGCGACAAAGCCAAGTAAGCATAGTACAAGTAATTTGCCTTGCCACCAGGGAAGTAAACGCTCTAACATTGCGATCGACCCTTCACCATGAGGGCTTTCGGCAGCAATGCGCCGATAGATTGGCAATGCCCCAAAGAGCGTCAGCAAAACTAGAATTAGCGTAGCGATAGGAGAAAGAGCGCCAGCCGCTAGTGCTGCAATCCCTGGCTGATAGCCAAGGGTCGAGAAATAATCTACACCAGTCAAGCACATAACCTGCCACCATGAATGTTGGCGATGTGCTTCTTCTTTGCGGTAAGGTCCTTTTTTCTCTTGTCGGTTTTCTTCAAGCAACCAGTTGATTAACTGGCTACCGAGCCGTTTTGTTGAAACAATTGATTTAGCCATCAAATACGGTTGTGTTGCAAAAGTCGGCTTTGTGATTTTTTAAGCCTTCGTGGTTTATTAAAATTTTTAACTACAAAGGTATAGCACTATTATTGTATGTTAGGCATCCTGTTCGATTTACAAAATATATAGTAGCTGCTCGTAGTCGTCTACCATATCAAGATCAGTACTAACTCAGATGTTTGACAATATTTGCAAATTCTTAGTTGAGAACTTCTCCAGTGACTTCGCTACATGGTTATTAGGCGAACCTATTAATTTCACAGAACTAAGTCCAAAAGAATTATCTCTTGAACCCATTCGGGCTGATGCCCTAATTCTGTTGCAGTCAGAGCAAAGCATATTGCATTTGGAATTTCAAACCCAAGTCGATGCGGAAATTCCTTTTCGGATGATTGACTATCGATTGCGAGTATATCGCCGCTTTCCAGATAAAGCAATGTATCAGGTCGTAATTTACCTCAAGCAGACAAATTCAAATTTGGTGCAACAAAATACATTTACAATTGCTGGGACACGACATGAATTTGCAGTTATCAGACTTTGGGAACAACCAACAGAAGTATTTTTGAGAACACCTGGACTTCTACCTTTAGCGGCGTTGAGCAGTACAATTGATCCAGAAGTCATACTTAACGAAGTGGCACGGGAAATTAATAGTATTACAGAATCTAGAACTCAAAGTAATATTGCTGCTTCTACAGCGATTTTAGCTGGTTTAGTATTAGATAAAGAGGTTATTAAACGAGTTTTGAGGTCAGACATTATGCGCGAGTCAGCGATTTATCAAGACATTCTACAAGAAGGTAAAGCTGAAGGTAAGGCTGAAGGTAAAGCTGAAGGTAAGGCTGAAGGTAAGGTTGAAGCATTACTTGAAGTGGCAAGAAATCTATTTAGTACTGGTATGCCATTAGAACAGATCGGCAGAGTCACAGGGTTATCAATTGAGCAGTTACAGTATTTACAGGCAAATGAGTCTCGTGATTCTAATCAATAAATAATCGGTGCAGTCAACCTGCACCGATTATCAAGTTTCACTCCAATTGAACATCCCATTGTTTCACGCCAATGCTGAAGCTTGGGGTTTGGCAAAAATCATTCTTCCTGCTGTAGTTTGCAAAGCACTGGTGACTACTACTCGCAGTTCACCACCCACATAACTGCTACCTTCTTCAACGACTACCATTGTGCCGTCATCTAGGTAGCCAATGCCTTGACTGGGTTCTTTGCCTTCCTTGAGAATTTTTAAATCCAGGTTGTCGCCAGGTAAATAACTGGGACGAACGGCATTCACTAAATCATTCACATTCAAAACAGGTACTTTCTGAACACTGGCAACTTTAGACAAGTTGTAGTCGTTAGTTAGCAGTGTGCCACTAATTTCTTGAGCAAAGCGCACTAACTTCGCATCCACTGTGGGAATATCGTCGTAGTCAACTGCATTAATCAGGATGCGATCGGGATAATCTTCCTTAATGCGGTTGAGAATTTCTAGTCCTCGTCTTCCCCGCACCCGCTTTTGGTCTTTGCTAGCATCCGCTACTTGTTGGAGTTCTTGCAAGACAAACTGCGGTACGAGAATTTGCCCTTCTAAAAACCCTGTTTCTAGTAAGGCTTCAATACGACCATCAATAATACAGCTAGTATCTAGAACTTTGGTATTAGCTGGTTTTAGCGTTCCTTCCACTACCATCGATTCGACGGTGTTGGGATTAATGAACCGCAATAAGCCTCGTCCGTGGGTGTCTGCCAAATTCATCCCAGTGACGGAGAGGATGATACTACCGACAACTGCCACCAATGGCTTAATAAATCCAAAATCCGCCGGGATCGGGAGCAAAAATAGTGGGGCTAGCATTAGGTTAGCTAGTAATAGCCCAATCACTAAGCCGATCGCACGAGTTAAGATTACCTCTAGAGGCATTTCTTTGACTTGTGATTCTAGACGACGATATGTCGTCTGGAAACTCAGCCCGATCGCACCACCAATAATAGCGGCAAAGACGGCAACAACTAAGCGTAAAGCTTCTAGATTCGTTACCTGATCTAGTGTGCCATTGGGTAGTAGTTCAATGCTGTAGAACCCTATTCCCGACGCTGCTAGGATAAATGAGAAAATAATAATGGCGTCAAGCATGGTTGTCTTGTTTTCCTACAACTGTGTTAACCGATAAAGTTAAGTATTTTTTATTTCATCGGTAAGATAAACGGATCAATATTGACTTACACTAAGGGTTTAGGCTGACAATATCTGCAATTATTATAACTAAAGGCTTTCATCTTAATATTTTTCATTGTTTCTTTGTAAAACCACAAAAACTTGTAAATAAACTACTTATTTTGTAAGAATTCAGAATCCAGAATCCAGAAGTCAGAATTAAGAAGACTTTGATACCCAAACTTAATAATTTTAATAGAATCAAGAAGTTATTATACGCTTGATTTTACAATTATTCTAACTCCTGACTCCTGACTCCTGAATTCTTATCTCATTTTCACTGTCTCTAATTCGCAGTTAGATTAACTTCAAACTTTTCTCAAAATGAGTAAAAAATTTAGTATTTCTGGAATTGCGAGTTCTGCTTATGTGCATATTCCCTTTTGCAGACGGCGGTGCTTTTATTGTGATTTCCCGGTGTCTGTTGTCGGCGATCGCTTGCGGGGCGAAACATCTGGTACGATCTCCCAATATGTTGAGGTACTATGTCAAGAAATTGCCATGACACCAGCATTTGGTCAACCCCTGAAGACAATTTTCTTCGGTGGTGGTACTCCTTCGCTGCTATCAACGGAACAGCTACAACGGATAGTGGGAGAGCTACAGAAGCATTTTGGGATTGCATCTGGGGCAGAAATTTCTATGGAAATTGACCCAGCCACCTTTGATTTAGCACATATAGCAGGTTATCGCAGTGCTGGGGTGAACCGAGTAAGTTTGGGTGTCCAAGCCTTTCAATTAGAATTATTGCAGAGGGCGGGGCGATCGCACTCAGTTGAAGATATTTTTGCAGCTGTAGAACTAATCCACCAAGTCGAGATTCCCGAATTTAGCTTAGACTTAATTTCTGGATTGCCGCATCAGTCTTTAGAGCAATGGCAGGATTCTCTCTTAAAAGCAGTGGCGATTTTACCCACTCACATTTCCATTTACGATCTTACCATCGAACCAGGTACAGCCTTTGGTCGTTACTACAAACCTGGTGATACTCCTTTACCTACGGATGAAGCCACAGTTAAAATGTACCAGATGGCGCAGCAGGTTTTGACTAGTGCAGGTTATGAGCATTATGAAATTTCCAATTATGCCCAACCTGGCCATCAGTGTCGGCATAATCGAGTTTATTGGGAAAACCGCCCTTATTACGGCTTTGGTATGGGTGCGGCGAGCTATGTTGAGGGGAAGCGCTTCACTCGTCCGCGCAAAACTAAGGAGTATTACCAGTGGGTGCAAGCTGGCGGTGTGATTGATTGTGATGTGACTCCCCCAAAGGAAGTATTGTTAGAAACGTTAATGTTGGGGTTGCGTTTGGCGGAGGGTTTGAGTTTAACCGTGTTGGCGGAGGCGTTTGGGGAAGAGAAAGTAGAGGAAATTTGCCGGTGTTTGCAAGTGTATTTTGAGAAAGGTTGGGTGGAAATTGTCGGGGGAAGGTTGCGTTTGATTGATCCCCAAGGGTTTTTGTTTTCTAATGTGGTGTTGGCGGAGTTGTTTGAGAAGTTGGGATGACGAACCGCAGAGGCGCAGAGGACGCAGAGAGAGGAGGGGAGATTTTAAGCTGATGAGGATTGATGATTGAATGCAGAAAAATAAAGTTAGAAAGGCTGTGATTCCGGTGGCTGGTTTTGGCACTCGGTTGTTTCCAGCGACTAAAGTTGTGAAAAAAGAACTTTTCCCGATTATTGATCGAGATGGTAGGGCAAAACCTGTGATTTTAGCAATTATTGAAGAGGCAATTAGTGCTGGAATTACAGAAGTAGCGATCGTGGTGCAGCCGGATGACAAAGAAATATTTGAAGATTTATTGAAAAATCCACCCAAAAAAGAACTTTTAGCGAAACTGTCGCCGCAAAATCAAGAATATAGCCAATATTTGCAAAATTTAGGCAAGAGAATTACCATGTTATTGCAAGAGGAGCAATTAGGCTATGGTCATGCGGTATTTTGTGCCAAAGATTGGGTACAAAATGAGCCGTTTCTGTTAATGTTGGGCGACCACATTTATGCATCTGATATTGAAAAATCTTGTGCTAGTCAAGTTTTAGCTGTTTATGAACAAGTTAATCAAAACGTTGTGGGCTTAACTACAATGCCAGCAGAAATTATTCATAAAGCTGGGTGTATAACAGGAGTTTGGCAAGAGTTAAACTCGATTTTGTCAGTTACACAACTCTATGAAAAACCTACCATTGAGTATGCACAACAGCATTTGCGTGTAGAGGGAATGGCAGAAAATGATTTTTTAGGTATATTTGGCTTATATTTACTTACGCCGAAAATTTTTGACTTTCTCGCAGAACATATTAACAAAGATTTCCGAGAACGAGGTGAATTCCAGTTAACATCCTGTCTGGAAAGATTGCGTCAGGAAGAGGGAATGATAGGATATGTTGTTAAAGGTAAGTGTTTTGATACAGGTTTGCCAGATGCTTATCGTCAGACAATGATTGATTATAAAAATTTCTAGATGAATCTAAGTTGAAAAAATATTGGGCGAATAGAATTCGCTACTACACTAGCATTGTCCACCTCAGTGGACTAAGAGAATTTGAGTTATTAATAGCCATTAATTACGAATTACGAATTACGAATTATGAATTATTTTGCAACAGTTGCTCGTGGATTAGAAACCCTGGCGGCTCAGGAGTTAGAGCAACTGGGTGCTGATTCTGTAGAGCCAGGGTTTTGCGGTGTAGCCTTTGAGGGCGATCGCACTCTACTTTATCGCGTTAACATCTGGGCGAGGCTACCATTCCGCATTTTGGTAAGTATCCATGAGTTTCCATGCCTTGATGCTAAGGATCTCTATCGCGGCATCCAGACTATCGATTGGGCAAATTATCTCACACCAGATATGACGCTGGCGGTAAATACCACAGGCAAAAACGATCACCTGAACCATACCCATTTCACATCTCTCCAGATCAAAAATGCGATCGTCGATCAGCAAAAAGAAAATCTGGGCGAACGTTCAAATGTAGAGCTTCATGAACCAGATGTGCGGATTAATGTTCACATTGAACGCGACTTTTGTACCGTTAAACTCGACAGTTCGGGAAATAGTCTGCATCGCCGAGGCTACCGTCCGGCGGTGGGAGTAGCCCCTTTAAAGGAATCTCTAGCTGCTGCCCTCATTCAACTTTCGGGCTGGCAACCAAATCAGATGTTCTACGATCCTCTCTGTGGATCTGGCACTTTACCTCTGGAAGCTAGCTTAAAGTCTCTGAACATAGCACCGGGGCTGTTTCGTGAATCCTTTGGATTTGAAAATTGGCTCGATTTTGATTTATCCCTTTTAGAAAAACTGCTCCAAGAAGCTAAGGATAGCCAACTAGATACCCTGACTGCACCTATTTGGGGAAGCGATCGCGATGAAAATATAATTGAGCAAGCGATTAACAATGCTCAAAATTGCGGCGTTGATAACCATGTATGGTTTTCTCAAATGGAGCTTGCTGATGTTGTCGCCCCCGCAGACAGTGGGATTTTATTCTGCAATCCACCTTATGGCGAACGGCTGGGGCGAGATAGTGATTTAGGGGCGTT
>NZ_JABXKI010000059.1 GCF_017115095.1 Nostoc sp. NMS4
AGTACCTCAATACGACTTTGAAGTACCTCAATACGACTTTGAAGTACCTCAATACGACTTTGGAGTACCTCAATACGACTTTGAGGTATCTGTTGCTTATTTTATGTAGTTTTTTTGACAGATTTAATAAGTTTATCAGTATAATCAACTAAAAATAATTAGGTCGATCTTAATTTGCTTTAATTTTTCCGAATTATCTCTCACAGAAGTTTATTGTTGCATTGGCTACAGTACATACAGTAATCCTATAACTTCTTCAGGAGCGCATCTCATGGCACGACTAAAACGCAGTTCACCAGATTTAGAAAAGGCTCTCCGTCGAATTGCAGGAATGCGATCAATTAGCCCGACGCTTGAATTTGGCAACGGATTAAATTTGATAGACTACGACAGCCGCATCCAAACCTTGCAAACCCAGCTATCTAACTACAACACTTCACTGTCTAGCATAGATGAAATGGCAGGTCGCCTCTCTCTAATTGAAGAAGAATTGCGCGGCTATTCTGAAAAGATGTTAATGAGTGTAGCAACCCATTATGGCAAAGACAGTTTGCAATATATCCAGGCGGGAGGGAAGCCACGCAAGAAATTATCACGCCGTTTGAGTAACACCCAATCCCCATCTGAGAGTATAGCTACAACCTTGAATGGTGCAAACAACAATGGTAAACAAACCTCTGTTGTTTTACCTTAATCGTTTAACTGCATCATGCTAATGAATTCTTAATTACGAATTACGAATTATTCGGTCACTGGCTCTGCGTCGGAGAACGCCACCTGATACTCCCTATCCTGGCTTATGATCCAATCGGGTAGCTTGCTCTAGAGCGGCTTTTTCTTTGGCTCGGCGGACATAGGGTTGTAATTGGGTGCGATCGCAACCTGTTAAAATACTCAAATTCTCCAAGGCAATCCCTCGCATTAACATTTCTACCCGCCAAGTTTGTTGTGCTTGTGCTATGGCTGGCGTTTGCCCTTGGGGAGTTAACAATCCCTCACTCCATATTTGCCAACGTGTCTCAAGTTCTGATTCTGACATGGGTGTGCTTGTTTCATTCAGAAACATGGCTATTTGAGCATCTTTACGACTTTTTAGCCATTTAATTAAGGGATTATTAGTAAAAGTGCCGTAGCGTTTGCCCAAAATCCACTGATTCACGGGGACTTGACGGACAAATCCGGGGATTGTGATTTGGAGGAAGTGTCCTTGAATATCGTATATTTGGTGCGATCGCTGCAAGCTAATTATTTCTGTCGTGGATAACCCAGCCCCAAATAATACGTAAGCCAAGGCATAATCTCGGACTCCAAATTTCCTGGCTTGTTGCAGAATTTCGTGAACTAAACCAGCTGGTAAATCAGCTACTTCTGTGCTGGTGAACCCTCGTTGTAAGGAGTTTATTGCTGATTCTGTTGAGGATGACATGGCTCCATGCAAAAACAACTCCACCAGATTTTCCAGAAAATCATCCCGATCCTCCCAAAGTTCGTGAAATTCGCTGGTAAACTCAATTACGGCATATCCCAAAATCATCCCATTTAGCAAACTCGCTAATTTTTCTGCGGGTAAATAGGTATTTAGGTGTCCTTGCTGGATTACAGTAGCTAAATACTGAGCTACATAACGGTTTGCCTCTGTGACTCCCCTACCTAGTGCGCGGCGATTTTCTGCCGGGAATTGGTCGGCTTCACCCACCACAGACCGGACAAACTCTGGTACTCGCTCTAATGCGTGTAAGCTGTCACTTGCATAATCTTTCAGAGCTTGGTAGACATTGCCTGGTGGTGTTGCCCGTCGCACTAGCGATTCACCTAAATCCTTAAAGGCTGCGGACTCTTCCAGCACAGCTAAAAGCAGTCCATGCTTATTCCCAAAATTCCGAAATAGAGTCACTTCGTTGACTTCGGCTTTTTCAGCAATTTGGCGGGTTGTGGTAGCGCTGACTCCGTGAGCAGAAAACAACTCAAGTGCAGCTTGAATCAAGCGTTGACGAGTAGAAATGAGTTGAGATGACATAGAGAAATGCAAGTGGCACTTGCAGGGTTATCAGAGTTCTGCTAGCATAACAAATGTAAGTGATACTTGCTTTACTCTACTGT
Organism: Nostoc sp. NMS4; assembly: GCF_017115095.1. Taxonomy (GTDB): domain Bacteria; phylum Cyanobacteriota; class Cyanobacteriia; order Cyanobacteriales; family Nostocaceae; genus Nostoc. The sequence goes on from NZ_JABXKI010000059.1 coordinate 2,101, forward strand.
AACGAACTAGTATACAGGGCGGGTAAATCTCTGTGGGATTATGCCCAATCAAAAGTAAATCACTTCATGATCCATCAACAGGAATTTTTATGACCGCAAATTTTGGGGCGATCGCTCCTGAGAAAGGCAACTCACCTCAACTCAGTTGGACGAATGTAGTATTTTTTACTACATTTCATGCTTTAGCACTTATGGCTCCTTGGTTTTTCTCCTGGCCAGCATTAGGTTTGCTAGTGTTTCTGCACTGGTTATTCGGGAGCATTGGTATTTGCCTGGGATATCACCGATTACTGAGTCACAAAAGCTTTCAGGTTCCTAAGTGGTTAGAGTATGCGATCGCCCTGATTGGAGCGCTAGCTTTGCAAGGCGGGCCAATTTTTTGGGTAGGTGGACACCGCCAGCATCACGCTCACACAGAAGATATCAATTTAGATCCCTACTCTGCTCAAAGAGGATTTTGGTGGAGCCATATATTGTGGATTTTCTACCCACGTCCAGAATTTTTTGACTATGACACCTATAAAAAATATGCCCCTGACTTAGCCAGACAACCCTTTTATTGCTGGCTAGATCGTTACTTCTTGCTGTTGCAAATCCCCTTTGGGCTGCTGCTTTATGCTTTAGGAGGATGGTCTTTTGTATTCTACGGAGTATTTCTCAGATGCGTTTTGCTTTGGCATTCAACCTGGTTTGTGAATTCAGCATCACACCTATGGGGTTATCGTACCTTCGATGCTAATGATGGCGCTCGTAATCTTTGGTGGGTATCCATCGTCACTTATGGAGAAGGCTGGCACAACAACCATCATACTTATCCCCACATGGCGAAATCTGGGTTGTCTTGGTGGGAGATTGATGTTACTTGGTGGAGCATCCTAGTGTTACAGACTTTGGGTTTAGCCAAAAAAGTTGTCTCGCGTCCTCCTCAAGGTGCAACTCACGGCTAAATTGCAACTAAAATATCAGGAATTTGTGATGCCGATTGCTTCCCGCAGTCGGCTTACTAATTTTTATCAGTAAAATCTAACGGTTTAAATCACCGCAATACATCAAGCGTGAAAACTGACAGCATTTTTTATCGCCTTTTTCAAGAACTTCCTGATATCTTTTTTGAATTAATTGGCAATCCACCCCAAACAGCAGAGGGCTATAAATTTTCCTCAATTGAAATCAAGCAAACTGCATTCCGTATAGATGGTGTTTTTCTGCCAACACAAGGAGAAGAAAATCCGATTTACTTTGTTGAAGTCCAGTTTCAAACTGACACAGAAATTTATTCACGCCTAATTTCCGAAATTTCTTTATACTTACGCCAAAATAAACCGAAAAATTCTTGGCGAGGTGTAGTTATCTATCCCAATCGCAGTCTAGATACAGCAGATATCAAGAATTACAGTGAATTTTTTACTAGCGATCGCATCAGTCGCATTTACCTTAATGAATTAGGTGAAACTGCATCATTGCCAGTTGGAATTGCTACGATGAAATTAGTAGTCGATGAAGAGGAGACAGCAATTTTAGCTGCTAGGCAGTTAATAGACAGAACCCAGCAAGAAATTAACATCGAACCACAACGGCGGCAGTTACTAGAATTGATAGAGACAATATTAGTTTACAAATTTCCGACAATGAGTCGAGAGGAGATTGAAGGTATGTTTGGGTTAAGTGATTTGAAGCAAACACGAGTTTATCAAGAAGGCAAGCAAGAAGGCAAGCAAGAAGGTAAGCAAGAAGGTAAGCAAGAAGGAGCGCGTGAAGAAAAGTTGAGAATGATTCCTTTGTTATTGAAATTGAGATTGAGCCATGAAGAAACAGCGAAAGAGTTAGGTTTGACTCTAGAAGAAATTCAACAAGAAATGCAAAAACAGGCTCCAAGTCAGGATACATAACCTACAATTACAGCAGAATTCAGAATTCAGAATTCAGAAGTGGCTACGCTAACAAAAGTAAAACAGGCTTTATACCTGATACCTGGCTTTGAGACTTATACCATTTCTTTATGAGGCTGCCCCAAATTTTCTTTCTTTGCGCCCTTTGCGCCCTTTGCGGTTCGTTCCTCATATAGTTTGGCGCATCTTCGTACAGTAATTAGTATTAGCTTGTCTACCTTACTAACTTGAAATTCTCTATATCCGCGATCGCATATCTACCTACATATTCTTACTATTTCCCATTCCCATTAATTTTTAATTAATTTTTTCTATGATTTCGCTCTCCCCTATTCTTCAAGCTAGACTCTCCCAACCCTTAAAGATTGGCTCCTTCGAGGTAAAAAGCCGGGTTCTCCAGTCGCCTCTATCTGGAGTGACAGATATGGTGTTTCGCCGTCTCGTGCGTCGCTATGCGCCAGATTCGATGATGTATACCGAAATGGTGAACGCTACGGGGTTGCATTATGTCAAGCAGTTACCCAAAATTATGGAGGTAGACCCCAACGAACGCCCAATTAGCGTTCAACTATTTGATTGTCGTCCAGATTTCTTAGCAGAAGCAGCAATCAAGGCAGTTGGTGAAGGTGCTGATACTGTTGATATTAATATGGGTTGTCCGGTTAATAAAATCACTAAAAATGGTGGCGGTTCTTCATTGTTGCGGCAACCAGAAGTAGCAGAAGCAATTGTGCGAGAAGTGGTAAAAGCTGTTGATGTCCCTGTGACAGTAAAAACCCGTATTGGCTGGAACGACAACGAAATTACCATTCTCGACTTTGCCAAGCGGATGGAAGATGCTGGGGCAAAAATGATTACGGTACACGGACGCACCCGCGCCCAAGGATACAATGGAAATGCCCGTTGGGAATGGATTACCCGTGTCAAAGAAGTGCTTTCTATTCCAGTGATTGCCAACGGAGATATTTTTTCCGTTGAAGCGGCGGTGAGATGTTTAGAGCAAACTGGCGCTGATGGTGTAATGTGTTCCCGTGGGACTTTGGGTTATCCGTTTTTGGTGGGAGAAATTGATTGTTTCCTGAAAACTGGGGAGATATTACCACCACCTACCCCAATTGGACGTTTAGAATGTGCAAGAGATCATTTACAAGCCTTATGGGAATATAAAGGCGATCGCGGTGTACGTCAAGCCCGTAAACACATGACTTGGTATGCTAAAGGTTTCGTTGGTGCTGCCGAACTCCGAGGACAGCTAAGTTTAGTTGAAAAAGTAGATCAAGGTTTGGCAATGATTGACCAAGCAATTGAAAAACTAGCTAAGGGTTATGAACTTGAAGAAGAAGCACAAGGTAATTTCGTAATGCTTTAAAACAAGTCGCAAGTCGCAAGTCGCAAGTAAGTTTTGTGTTAGCGAGTCTTCTCCCAAGGGGAGACGCTAAGAGCGAACGAGCGTCCGGGGACTTAAACCCCTAAACTTGTTAAAAAGTTGATTTTAAGTCAATACAGTTCAGTTAAGCAATTTTTTTCCTTCTCTTTCTTCTCTCTGCGTCCTCCGCGCCTTCTCTACGAGACGCTACGCGAAGGCGGTTCGTTAAAAAATTGACTTGGATAACAGAGTTTTAGCCTTAACTGAACCGTATTGGATTTTAAGTCCCCTGGCTAACGACGGCAGAACGAATTACGAATTACGAATTACGAATTATTCCCTCAAGGTAGCCATCGGGGATGAAATCCGGCTAAGGGGAGTTGTTCTGGTCTAATTTCAACAGTCGCAGCATCAGCGATGGGCAACAGAGGCATTAACCACAGACTACTGGTAGCGATAACATCTCCATCATCAGTTTTCAAAGTATTTGTGGGTAATGATGCTGAAGGATTTGTCTGGGGTACTACTTGGTCAAATAACAACCCCAAACCGTCGGCAGATAAACTCATTTGTACATTCCGTTGAGCGGGAGGCAGTACTAACAATGGTTTCTGTTGCCCGGTTTTCAGATCGATTGCCACCACATAGGGCTGTTCTATATATTGTTCCTTAGATACTAGCTGTGTCAGCAAGCAGTAAAGGGTGGGTGAGGCGATGTCAAATTGACAACTTATAATTGAACCTGTTGTTTTTAATAGTTGTTTCTGCACACCTTGGTTTGTCACCAAAAATAAATCCCGCGTGTAATCTGTATTAAACTTTACCATCGCTGCTTGAGAGCCATCCTTGGAAAAAGCTTGTACCAAACCAAACTGCGGTAGAAAATCTAAGGGTTTACTGGCATCACCTTGCAGTGGTAAAATAGCTGCTCCCTGTCCTTGGGCAACTGCTACGGCTTTACTATCTGGTGTCACCATAAAGTCTCCCCCCGGTTGGCTTTTTAGGCGTTTCGGGGTAGGTTTTTCTGCTGAACCATCACTAGTTGCTGGCATAAACCATAGTCCAAAATCGCCAGGATTAGTTTTATTTCCTCGCTGGATGACAATAGTTTGCCCATCAGGTGATAAGTCAAATTTCAGGTTTTGATAATCTTTACTATCTAAAGTTAGGTCAACTTTGCCTTCTGGTTCTGCTTTTTGTCCAGATTTAGCAGAAACGCCTGTTGTCACTGTATACAGTTGGGCGGAAAGTAAGTCTTGGTTATTTGCGGCGCGAGCAGAAAATAAAATTTTCTCTCCATCAGGAAATGACTCAAAGTCAATCACTGTCAGGTCTTTGGGCGTAAGTACCCTTTTTTGCTCTTGGGTTAAGTTGTAAAGAACTAACCGTCCCTGTTCTTCTTTGTCGGTTCCGATATAAAGTATGACGCGATCGCGTGTCCGAAAGCTACCTGTAAATGGCTGTATCAGGCGATTTTTGCCTTCTTGCTGGGCAAACTTATCTTTAGCTCCCTGTAACTGCACTTTATAATTTGTGCCATAAGGTGCTGGTGTCACTAGTGTATAAACCATCCGCCGCCCTGCCCAACTGAATTTACCTGCTAGGGGTGGCTCGATTTTCAAGTTATCTTCAACACTTTTTACTTCCATTGGGCGGCTGAAGGTGAGGGTGAAGGAATTATCTTCTGCCCCAATTTGTTGATTTTGCCAGGTGAATTCCCGGACACGAGCAGTTACCACATCACCTTGCAAAATGATTAACCCAATCAGTACACTTAGCAGTAGTATTAGTGCGATCGCTATACGATCTAGTGGTTGGAATGCTTTAGATTTAGTCATTGGTTATGGCATGGGGCATGGGGCATGAGGCATGGGGCATTGGCCGTTAGTTATCTACAAATGACTAATGACAAAGGACAAATGACAAATGACAAATGACTAATAACTATAAGGATTCTGGGGTTGAGGAATCTTTTTGAGAGAGGTAGCAGCAATGGTAAGTTGGCGTTTACCTGCCAAATTTTCTGTCACCATTTGTCCTTCTACTTCTAGCCAGGTATCAGCTGAGTAAGGCTCTTGATTATTTTGTAGTTTAACGGGCAATCCTACAGGGTAAGCATCTGCTGCACAGCAAGTTAAGACAAATCGTGCTAAAAACAAATATTCTTTTCCTATATCCGGCGGGTGAATGACAAATCCCTGCACCTTGACTTTTTGCCCTGTATATGTATCTGGCTCTGGATAAACATTGACGGTGCGTACCCAGTCCACAAGCGATCGCTCCTCTGGGCGAACAGTAGCGCGAAAAGCTTGCGGTTTGACACGTGTGCTTCCCAATAAATCAGTCGTCACACCCCTTTGGAGTGCTTTATCACTGGCAAAAACTTGCGGTGTAATAATAAAACCTAAAATCGCTGTAGTCAACAACAAAGCACTGCCCCAACCAGGGGGAAATAAACTAATATGCGGGGCGTTTGCTGTCACATCACGGCGACGACGTTGCCAAAGTTCCTGCATCTTGAAGAAACCAATAACGATCAAGGTGATACCTGTCAGGACCACGAACCAAATATAATTTGGGTGAATCAACAGGTTCAGCTTGTTAGTTAGCCAATATCTCAACATCAAACTGCCCCAAGCTGTAATTGCGATCGCATCCAGCCAAGGGAGTAACAGATTTGGAATTTTAGATTTGGGATTTTTGTTAGTCATTAGTTATTGGTCATTGGTCATTGGTCATTGGTCATTAAACAAAGGACAAAGGACAGATGACTTCATTGGTCATTGGTCATTGGTCATTAAACAAAGGATAAAGGACAGATGACTAATGACAAATCGTTTTTTAAAAGACGTGCAAGTTCAGGAAAAGGGTGAACACAAATGTTAATTGTGCTGCTAAGGCAAATAAGTAAAAAACCGTTTTGGGTTTAAAAATGGATAACATCAAACCAATGCCTTTGATGTCAATCATTGGCCCAAAGACTAGAAATGCCAACAATGAGCCACTGCTAAAGGTTGAGGCAAAAGATAGGGCGAAGAAAGAATCAACTGTAGAACAAATAGACACCACTACCGCTAATATCAGCATGACCACAATTGAGGTAATAGGCCCAGCACCCAAACTGAGAATTAATTCACGGGGAGCTAGGACTTGAATCGCAGCAGCGATCGCACTTCCTAAAACCATGACTCCGCCGAGTTCTCGGAATTCTTGAATGCTATTATCCACAACTAGGCGCAATTTCGCTGTCAGAGGTTTATCGGCAGTAGATATTGAGGTAGGCTGTACTAAATTAGCATCTATCCGCAGAGGTATACCTGCTTTTCCTCCTAAGATATAAGTCCCAGATTGCAAGATATTGGGTATCATTGCTTCCTCTTCTGCTTGGTAACGCTTACCACGGCGTTTGGTTTGGGGCTGCGCGGGTGGATTAAACTTCATATAACGAGCGATCGCAGGTTGGATTATGGGGTTTAAGTCCTTTTGAAAACTGAAAACATACCCGATAATTGTGGCAATTACTAAGGAAAATACGACTCTTAAGACTACTATTTCTGGCTGATCTCGAAATGCTGTCCAAGTTGACCAAATTACAATTGGGTTAATTGTTGGTGCTGCTAGCAAAAAACCAATGGCGACTGGTGTGGGTACTCCCTGAATTAGGAACCGCCGTGCTACCGGCACATTCCCGCACTCACACACCGGAAATAAAAAGCCGATCATACTGCCAACTAAAGCACCCAGTAGCGGATTTTTGGGCATTTTTTCTACTAGTTTGCGCTCATCAACAAAAAATAACAGCAAACTGGAGAATAAAACCCCAAGAAGCAAAAAAGGCATCGCCTCGACTAGCAGACTTAAAAATAGCGTAAAACCATTGTTCAATTGATTCATGTGCGTCGCAGTCAAAAGCGGTTTTGAGTTTTAAGGTTCTGCCTAGTCATTCTATCGAAATGGGGATCAAAAGCAGTTCGGGAAAATTAAACATCATTTAAGTAGCAAGTTATCTACCTTGAGAATAGCGCTTAAGCGCTGCAAACCTTTGTTTAACAAGAGATAGTGATTTTTACCTGAGTGCATTTACTGACGATGACCATTTTTAAGATTGCTTAAGTTCAGAAATTGTTCCGATCTAGAGGGCAAGTAACTGCACAGATGATTTGAAATTACCTATGTTTATACTTACAGTAATTTGCTAGATAAGATATTAGTTCGGCTGTATTTTCATCAACTATTCACAGTTCTTCAAAATTTAGGTATCGCTGCTGGTTGCTACAATGATTGATTTTGACTAGTTATAGCAAAATTCGATCTGAGCTTTGGTTGATTGATTTTTTACTACAAAAACTTTAAAAAGGCAAGACAAAAGTTTAGCAGATACGGCAAATGATTGGGGACTCTTTCGCCGTTAGCGCCAGCCTGACTTTTGATATGACGTGAAAACTTGAGCTATGGGGAGTTACTAAAGAGCCGGTCCAGTAGAAGTACTTGACCGAAAATGCAAGATATGGGTGTTGTTAAAATCGGGGATTTTAGGATTCCATTTTATGCTTAGGCATAGCCCGTCGTAGACATCGCTAAAAATCAGACCCAAATATTTCACCCAAAATAGGCGTTTTATCCTAATACACTTAATTTATTTTTTGTCAATATATATTAGTGGACCGGCGCTCTAAGCCTTGTAAAGATCATCAAAAATATATCCCCGATTTCTGAAAATAAATCGGGGATATATTCCAATACCGTTCAGTTAAGCAATTTTTTCCTTCTCTTTCTTTTCTCTGCGTCCTCTGCGCCTCTGCGGTTCGTAAAAAAATGACTTTGATAAACACTAATAGCCTTAACCGAACCGTATTGGGATATATTTTACACTTTCACGATTATTTTGTCCGATCGCTGTTACTTACGTTTTATTGGAATGCCCCAAATCAGGATTTGGCGATCGAATCCACCACTGGCAAGAATTTTACCATTTGGACTAAAAGCGATCGCACTTACCCAGTCTGAATGTCCATTCAGTGTATTTACTAACTCACCTGTAGTTAAATTCCACAATTTAATCCCATCTCTGCCGGCACTAGCAAGGGTTTCTCCATCGGGATTAAGAGCGATCGCATTTACCCAGTTATTATGTCCTATGAGGGTGCGGACTAATTCGCCAGTATTAGTATTCCACAATTTTATGGTGCGATCGCGGCTAGCACTAACTAATGTTTGTCCGTCTGGTGTAAAGATCACAGTACTAACAGCATTAGAATGAGCTACGAATTCACTGATTAATTTACCAGTACTCAAATTCCACAGCTTGATTACACCCTTATTATCACCACTAGCTAAGGTCTGTCCATCAGGACTAATGGCTAGGGTATAAATTAAGTTATCAAAACTTACTAAAGTCCCTAGAGGGCGCTGCTGTAGCAAATCCCACAACCGAATCCCATCCAAAGCCCCACTGACTAGAACTTTACTATCAGGAGACACCGCTAAAGATAATACATTACTAGTGTGTCCGACGAAAGAGCGGCTAAATTTTAAATTTCTCAGGCTCCAGAGGTTAATTGTATCGTCATCACTACAACTAACCAGGGTTTGACCATCTGGTGAAATCAGTAAAGATTCTACGGCTGCTTTGTGTGCTTTGTTAATAGTCGCCAACTTTTTGCCGTTTCCTAGATTCCACAGGCGAATTATACCCTCGTTTTCAGCACCACCACTCACAAGAATTCTGCTATCTGGACTGAAAGCGAGGGATTTAACAGTTCCGTTATGTCCTCTAAGTCTGTAAAGTACTTGAGCATTAGCAAAATTAGTGTTAGTTGGGGAGTTTGGCGTTACTTCAATGGCAGCATGAGCTTGATTAATGTAAAACCCTTCCCAGGTAATCGCTGGAAGGGCAACAGCTCCCATAAATGCCAGGATAATATACGGTCGCAGAAAATTACCGCCACCTCTTCCCTCACTACTCACTCTTTTTCCTCACTTTTATAGATACAGTTAAACCCAATAAATTTTGCAGAGTTATTTAAGTAATAACTCTGCATATCCTAAAGAGGTGGTTTTTTCTTAGCAACGCTTAACATTGGTAAAGGCGCACTAGAAGAACGAGAGGGCAAATAATGTTGCACTACAGGCTCCTCTGGCAAAGGACGACGCTGCTGGAAGCGCCACAACTTAAAGCCTAGCGCTATTCCTGCCGTTCCTAAACCAAAAGCAAACAACGACCAGCTATCATTCAATCCGCCAATCAGGGCATCCATAACGCCCATCGTCATCAACCCACTAATTAGTGGCTCTTTTCGGTAGGTTGACTTCAAAAAACGAGGTAATACAGCATTCATCACAGCTTGGTTGGTTCCAGTTCA
>NZ_JABXKI010000243.1 GCF_017115095.1 Nostoc sp. NMS4
TTCTGCGTTCATATAAGTTACATTTTGTCAAAACAAATTAGATGCGTTTCCCCTGCCTCAGCAGGTCACACTGGCTGATTTAGAAAATTGTCAGCAAAACATCACCCCTTTAGCGATTCAAGATGCTGCTGCTGTTGAGCGGATGCAGTCTTGGTCAAAGATTGCGCGACCAACTTCCAGTCCTGTGCAGGTGTCTAAGAAAGGTCTTCGTACTTCTAGGTTCCGCACTAATTAGGTATTCCCAAATTAGTAATAATTTGAAGCTTTTGTCAAATGAACATCTGTTGTTGAGATATTCATTTGACATGGCAATATTCTACTTTGAATTATGTCAAAAATATGGAAGTTTACTTAATATTTGTAGATGCTGCTCAGAACAGTAACAAATTCTGGAGTGCAAAAGTTGAGCAAAGCAATCTAACTGTTGAGTGGGGTAGGGTAGGCTACAAATCTCAGCAAAAAGTTCACTCTTTTGGTAATTATCAACAAGCAGTTTCTAAATTCCACAATCTCGTGGCTGAGAAGAAAATGAAAGGCTACCGAGAAAGCCAACCTCAAATTGATAGTACTTCTGATTCTCTAGAAATCAAAAGAGCTATCCAATTATTGGAGATTTTGCGCCCTTATGTAGCAGAAAGACAATTTACCAATAGAAATTATCTAGAGGCATTAAACCAATATTTAAAAATCGTTCCTACACCTTTAGAAATGAAAATAGACCCATCTCTAATATACCGCAATGTTGCAGATGTTGATCATCAACTATCACTGCTGAACTCTTTGTTGGAAACTGATTCTGTGCTGGCTAATAACACTACAGAAGAATCTGGTAATAATAAAGTTATCAGTTTAAAAACTATTGGAAAGAACTTTTGGAGGCATTTGTAGAACTTAATAATTCAGGAGCGGAGCTGGAGATGTTCCGTCGTTTGCCCGGAAAACGACGATATACCCGCAAACGGTAATCTGTCATCCGAAAGGGAATATTCTTGTCTGGTTGAGTTTGAAACTCGATATGCAGGACTATTTCTTCGGATTGCCGTAGGATGAGAGCATCGGCACGAATTGGTTCTATGGATAGTTCTTTGGGACTTAACTCTGTTAGGGCTATTGGTTCACCTAACAACCAAGTAGCGAAGTCGCTGGAAAAGTTTTCTACAAGGAATTTACACAGATTATCGAACATTAAACAATTATACCAAAAAATGCTACAAATGAGAAAAATGTTTCTACAAATAATTTACAGAAATTATTGAACATTAAACAATTTTATCAAAAAATGCAACAAATGAGAAAAGTGTGTTTTAGAATCTAAAAATAGGAAATTCGGCAATGGATAAGCTAGAGCAATACCGCAATGGTATTAAGAAGATATTGACTGAGTATTACGAAACTACTAATACTCAAGTTGTAAAAGATACGGGAGTTGAAGTAAGCGATCGCTTGGCTTTCGATGAAACAAGAGATCAATCTCTTTGGTTTCGATTTGGCTGGGATGACAAAAAGCAGATACAATATATTATCATCTATCTCTGCATTAAAAACGGCAAAGTTTGGGTGGAAGAAGATGCAACTAATTTATGCGTTGTTGATGATTTGCTATCAGCCGGAATACCCCAAGCCGATATTGTTTTGGGTTTCCATCATCCCAGTAAACGAGGTTTAACAGAATTCGCTACTGCTTAAGGAAGCAGGTAAAAAATAGAAATTTAGCGTTTTATGAGCCAAGGATATGAATTCTAAAAGTGCTATAGCTCGGTTGTAAATTTCATAAAATTCTCCATCTGTTTCAACGTTTAAATGATTAGGTGTACTCAACTTCTGCTATCGGTAAATCTTACTGGAATTGAGCAAATCAGCCTACTTTGGATTCAAAATTACACCCCCTTAACAGGGGTAAGGGCGACAAATTAAGGTTAATGAATCCTATGTCTACAGTCGCCCTACATCAAAAATATCGACCCCAGACAATAGCCGAATTAGTTGGACAGCCCTACATCAAAACTGCTCTGACTAATGCTGTAAAATACCTGCAAATTGCACCAGCTTATTTATTCACAGGTTCTAGAGGCACAGGTAAAACTTCAACTGCTCGGATATTTGCTAAATCCCTCAATTGTCTCAACACTAAAAAACCAACTGACCAACCTTGTGGTATTTGTCAATCGTGCCGTTCAATTGAAACCAGTAATAGCCTAGATGTCAGTGAAATTGATGCTGCTTCTAATAATGGTGTAGATGATGCCCGTGCTTTAATTGAGCGCAGTACCTTAGCACCTGTTGCAGGACGTTACCGAATTTTTATTCTCGATGAGTGCCACTGTCTAACCGGTAACGCCTTCAATGCCTTACTTAAGTGTATTGAAGAACCACCATCTCATGTTGTTTTCATTCTCTGCACAACAGAACTGCACAAGGTATTACCTACCATTGTCAGCCGTTGTCAGGTGTTTAATTTCCGCACTTTATCTGTTCAGGCAATTGTGCAGCACCTCGGTATTGTAGCAGATGCAGAATCTATCTCTATTGATGATCAGGCACTAACAGCGATCGCTCGACTCAGCGATGGTGGACTCAGAGATGCACTGCAATTACTCGGTCAGGTGAGTCTTTTAGATGAAGATATCACTGCCAATCATGTCATGGAAATTGCTGGTGGTGTGACAGAAACAGAATTAATGTCAATTTTACAGGCAATATCCACGAACAACACCTTTAACTTGCTGCAAGTAGCAAGAGTTTTAGTAGATTCTGGTAAAACACCCAAATTGATTCTCTCTAATTTACTGCAAACATACCGAGATTTACTGATTATCAAGTCTGCACCCAAAGAGCAATCCCTGCTGACTGGTTGTGTTAGCTATGCTCAACTCAAGGTTTTAGCAAATCACTGGAATTTCGAGACGCTTAACTTGTCTCTAGCAGAGTTACAAAAAGCAGAAAACTATCTGCGGCACACAGTAAATGCTGCTGTGTGGCTAGAAGTTTGCTTACTGAACCTGATACCCAGTTTATTGCCTGTCAGTGCAACCAAGACGCTAACTGCTAAACCTGTGCATGACGGCAAGCTGCTACCAACAGTTGGAGTATACACTACAAACAAGGTGACAGCTAAACCTGTAGATGACAAATTGTTACCAACAGTTGCAGCCCAGACTACTAACCTGGCTCAAATTTGGCTTTCTGTGATAGATATAGCTAAACCCAGTAATCAAAAGCTGTTGGCTCATGCAAATCTCGTTAAATTGCAAGGTGACAAGGCAATTTTAGAGGTTACACCAGCTTACTTGAATAAGTTTGAGAGTAGTAAAGAGGCGATCGCTAAAATGCTGCAACGAGCTACCCAAAGTCAACAACCAATGACTGTGCTAATTAAAACTGCCAATAAGAGCAGTAATGGGAGGGTAAAAGCATGATTGTCTTGCTGACAGGTGATGACCAACACGCCATCCAGGAACAGATCAACCAATACAAAGCAGAAATTGATGCCCAATGGCTCACACTTTGCTATCACAGATTTCCCGCCGATCACCTTGACCGAGGCATCAGCGTAGCTCGCACTCGTTCCCTGACTGGTGGTAAAAAACTGGTGATTGTCGAAAATTGCCACCTCAAGCAGTGGGGTGATACTGAGTTGGAAACTTTGCAGCAGCTTGTTCAAGTGCCTGAATTTACAATTCTGGTGTTTGTCGCCACCACTGTAGATAAGCGCCTAAAGATTTACAAACATCTTGTCAAGTATGCCAAGTTGTTTGAGTTTCCATTGATACCACCTTGGCGTACTGATTTGATTGAAAAGGCGATCGCTACTCACGCTAAAAAAATCAAGCTGGTGCTGTCAAAGGGTGCAGTGGAATATCTAGCAGAAGCAATTGGTAACGACATGACCCGTGCAGCCACAGAGTTACGCAAACTGTATATTTATGGTAATGGCAGACAACTGGAGCTTGCAGAAGTAAAAGAGTTAGTGCCATGTCAGACTCAGAATAGCCTACAACTGGCATCTGCTATTCGTCAAGGAGAAAGCAATCAAGTTTTGCACCTGCTGGATGATTTACTGTCACGCTCGGAACCATTAATGGTGATTGTTGCTACTCTCCTAACGCAGTTTAGAACTTGGCTGTGGGTTAAATCTGCGATTGTTTCTGGGATTAAGAAAGATAGTGAATTAGCTCAACTGTGCAGTATCAGCAATCCTAATCGCATTTACTATTTGCGTCAGGAGGTAGCAAATACAAGCATTAATGCTTTAGCTAAAGCAGTGACTATGGTGCTGGATTTAGAGATGTCTATTAAGAGGGGTGCTGAAAGTAAGGATTTACTGCCAATAATTCTTAGCATTAGCAGGTTATTTAAGTTAACTTAATCAACATAAAGTTGACTGAGAGTTTTGGATTTTGGATTGTATATTTGATTCCAGTCTGAAATCCAAATTCACTAATAATGATATTAGTATCTGACAAAACTTTCACAAGTTATGTTTCTCATTTTAGGAATAGGACGTGCTGGCTCTCTTGAGAATATTGGTATCAAGTAAGTATTTCAAGCTCATAGATAAATTTCTCTGACCACACTGCGCTCTCGTAAGTCAGCGAAATCATCATCAGTAAAGATAATCCCCTCGCTTTGGATTACGCTTCTAAATTTTTGTAATCCCTCCCAAAAATGATCCCTTCTAGATTCCTCATTTTTTTTACGGAGAAACTCAAACAAATAGTCCCGTTCTTCTGTGGGTAAACTTTCAATAGAATTAATAATTTCTTGTAAATTCATCATAGAACCTCCTCGAAAGTAAACCCTAACTTTGCTGACTTCTCTACATTCAAAGCTTAACCCTCTATTTTACCATTTAATAAACTTCATCATGGCTGCCAATATCAATCAATAAAATAACCATTTCTAACAACTTCTCATCCTCAGACAAATTAAAGATAATTCTACAATCATAAGCAACAGAACAAGACCACAAAAGAGCTAAATTTCCTGTTAACTTATGAGACTTCAAAGACGGTGTAAATGGATCATCTGCCAAAAGCCTTAATACATTAACAATTTGATTCTTTAATTGCGGATTTTTCTTTGTAATCTTCCTAAAAGACCGCTTAAATCCACTACTCCAGACAACTTCCATCATCATCTCCTAGTAAATCAGCGATCAAATCATCAACGCTTCCCCTATGAGCTGTCCCATCCTTAAAAGCCTGCATCACTTCCTGAGCATTAGCCAAAATTTCAACCCGCCGATTCTCAATTCGTTGCTGGCGAAGAAACTCAAATAAATACTCTCGATCTTCTGTGGGCAAACTTTCAATAGAATTAATAATTTCTTGTAAAGTCATCATAGAACCTTCCAATTAAGTAAACTCTACCTTTACTAACTCTATTTTAATCTCTATTTCCATTGCCTCAGCCTCTTACATTTAGCCAATTTCCGCAAAAATATGATACGATGTCCAGCGCAGTAAGGGCAAATGTTTCTGGAGGGCAGAAGCAGCGATTAGCGTAGGCGTAGCCCGCCGCAGGCATCGCTAGGGTAATTTTTACTCATCACCTCGCGTCAGATTATTTCAAATTTTCTTTCTTGCTGTGTAAGTACGATTGGAAATATAGTCCGAATCATGCCTAAATCTGCCTTTTATATAGTTCTACTTGACATATCTTCGCTGGTAGATATACTCTATATCCGAAGATAAACAGAATCTATACGGAGACTACCTTCAGAGAAAAGTTGCTTGGGATTAGAAATATCAATAAGTGTAGCTTGTTGAGTTCCAGCATTATAAACCCGATATATATGGAAGTTTTCTCCCAAGTCATAAGCCAATTTCCATTGACTCCCTGATAGCTTTATCAATTTCTTTGCTCCAGGTTTACTAGACTTAACCTCTATATAATCTTCTTGACCATTTTCAATTAATTTTATATCATACCCTTCTGTCTCTTGAACTTCATTTAGCCACTGAACTTCAACTAGTACTTGACTATTAATTTTGATAGAAAATCCGTATTTATTTTCGTCTAACTTTCCTTGGGGATACTTAGCACCAAACTTTCGCCTTAAATATTCAACAGCAAATTTTTCACCCCAGATCCCGCTTAGTTTAGGCTTTTCACTTGGCTCATCTCTATCTATTATTCGTAGTTCTGTGATTAATTGGATAATTTTTTGTGGCGCTAATTCAGATTGGCTATTACTAAAAGTAGTCTTGTCTGAAATACTTTCGTCTTCAATTAACTCAGCAAAAGATGGAGTGATGATAGATTCAGTAACTCTTCCAGTGCTAGGATATCCTTGAGATGTAATTTTTGCCTTTGTCAATTGAATAGCCTCAAGTTCTAGAATTTCTCTAGGTTCACACTCAGGTAGCCATTGAGCATCATCAAATACTTCATCTTTGGGAGATATAGTTGTTAATTCTGATTTAAAGGAACGGTTATCGTGTTCTGATTTTTGATGTTTGTTAGCTGTAAATTTAATGTTTTTATCATTTTCTGCTGCTATTTCTATAAAGTTAGTTTCTCCTAGATAAATATTTGAGGTTTCAAACCACTGCTTTTCTTCATTAGGTAGTGGTTGAATATTTTTCGCTTTCATTAAGCTGTCAATTTTATATAATGTTCTTTTCTCAAACAGCAAAATCAAGAAATCATCCAACCCCTTTGGATTACCAAATAATTGAGAAATTTCCAAGGCTAAATAATCCATATCTGACAAGCTATCTGATTGGATGTAGAGATTTCCATTATATAAGAAAGCACTTCTCTGAGTATAAGCTGATTGCTGATCAAGAAGATATTTAATTTGCAGGTTTTCCACCCTGTAACACACTAAATCTTTGAGTTGTATTAGAGTGTGATTGGTTTTAAGCTGTTGGTAAATTTGGTGTTCTACTTGGTAAAGATAACGTAAGACTTAAGGAATCAAAGCTTTAATCTGCTCAGTTAGGCTTTCTTCCTCGACTTTTGGTACTTCTCCAATTGCTAACTCAGTCTTAATAATCTGAGAAAGATAGCGAATATCAGTCCCTTTAATAAAGTGTTGAAGTTTAGGATAGTAGTTTGGGGGGAGTTTGAGAAAAGCTATTTGAGGATTGTCTTTAAACAACTCATAAGCCTCATCATTATCATTTATCAAAACTTTACTAGCTGTGCAAAATATTTTTTTATTTGTCCAAAATATTCTTTTAATCATAAAGGTCTTCCACCAATCTTTTAAATTTATACCAACTATATTCAATTCCTGATAAATTTTAAGAACTAATTCCTCATCTTTTTCATCAAGCTCTTTTTTATGAGATAATGCCAGCAATAAATCAGCATAATCCTTGGAATCAGTTATTTTTTCTTTTATTCCTAAATCCTTAATAAAATCTTGATTATTGAGAGTAATGGCTAAGTATGGAACGCTATCTCCTAGTATTGCGCCTGTTTCTGTTTTATCCAGAAAAATTTCAGAAGGATTAGCTAACTTGCCTTTCGTAGTAGGCAGCCAAGCTGCTGTTTTAATTGTGGTAAACCAGTTAGCCTCTCTAGCACTAGAACGATACCAACTACCATGAGAACCTCCAAATGAGTAATCATACCATTGTTTATATTCTTTGTAGTAATTCCAATTGAAGTCTAAAATTTGAGCTAGTCTTTTATTTTTCTCTATATCATTGATTTCAAGAATTTTTAAAATATGAGATGACCTATAAATAGGATATTCATGGGTATATACACTCTTTGTATTAGACTTATGAGAAGTAATATTTACTTGTATATCAACTTTCGGTACAACATGCACTCCTAACTTAACAAAAAACTCTCTCCACTCTTTGATTTTCTCTGCTTTTTCACTAAGGTCTTTAATTTGCATTAAGTCTTGAATATACTCTGAGGATACAAACCAGACATCTTGTATTCCTGATAATAATATTTCCAATTCATTTGGATTCCCATAACTAGCAGGAAGGTAAACGTTTTCTAGGCGAGAATAGCCATTTTTATCTGTTTTTATCAATAGCGATTCTTTCAAGCTTTTTAGAGGATCTTCTTTGGAATACGAGTAAGAATAAGGAGTTTTTCTTTTATTAAACTCTTTTTCGTATTCCGATAAGTTGTCTTTAATGTAACAAATATATCCTAGCAGCTGATTAAATTTGCTTTTCCAACTATTTCCTTTATAAAGGGGTAAAATATGATTTTCGATAATTTCATAACACGAAGCATCCTGAACACCCAATTTTTTGAGAAATTCTCTTACAGCAAACTTAGAAGTTGACTCTAAAAGCGTTCTCTTAATAAATTGCAGTTCAAAACTATATTCTCCAACATTATTAAATGGGAAAAATATTGATGTTGATGTCTCATCAACTGACAGTGCTGCTTCCCAATGCTCTCAATCCCATTGACTGCTATGTAGCAGAACATCCAGAAATGCTGGTATCGCCAGAAGCTGAAGAAGTATTCTTTAATGACGAATATCCCATCTTTGCTGCTAAACATTTGATGTGTGCAGCCGCAGAAACTGGTATTCCTACTAATAAAATCAAGCACTACTTTGGCACAGCAGCTTACGAGGTAGCAAAACTCCTGTTAGCCCAAGGGCATCTAAATAAAGGTCGTAATGGACTGTGGGCAAAGGGTTATCCCCATAAAGATGTTAACTTTCGAGGTGGTTTATCCCAAACTACCATCAAGCTAGTAGATGCAGAATCAGGGGAAGAACTAGAGGAAATCTCAGAAGATATTGCTCACCGAGAAGTCCATCCCCAAGCCATCTACAAACGACAAGATACCAATGGACAAATGCTGACTTATCAGTGCATTTCCCTTGACTTGAACAGCAAGCAAGCAATTTTAAAACAGACAGCAGATAGCTCACTTTTTACAGTTGCAATTACAGAATCAGAAACCAGTAGCCTAACAGTGCTGACTGATCCGGTGAAGTTACCATTGCTGTTTTCTCAAGTCATTGAAGTTGATGACTGTCAGGAATACCTAACCCTGGCACTTAGTTTTGGTGAGGTTAAGCACATTACCAGTGGTTACAGTTTAATGACCCAAATGTATGAGCAGACTTGTTTGAACAAGCGGTGTCTTAACTACAAAGAGCCGCTACCTAAAGAACGTCGTTGTCCGCTTTGTAGCAAACTCACACGTAAGGCTGTAGTTGTGAAAACCCTGTCAGAAGAAAAGTTTGAGCAGCCTTTCCGTACTCAATTTTCCGCACCAATGGTCAAAGTAGCAATTAACTCAAGTGCGCGGGAATACCTCCAGCACAATGCCTTGGAAACTAGAACCAATTTAACCCGCAGTGGAGAACCGATTCCACCAGGCTATCAACAGTTGTGGGAATATTCCAGTACCTTGATTGCTATCCACAGCTTTGGGCATCAAATTATGAGAGCGTTACAGCTGGTGGCTAGAATTGACCCTAAACAGGTGAATTTTACAGTAGTAAAGGAGTTAGGGGAAAATAACAATTACACAGGCTATTTCTATGATACCAGTGATGGTGGTAATGGTGCGGCAGAAGCTGTGTTTAAACATCTGCCAAAACTTGCTAGTGCTGCTAGAGCGATCGCACGAGATTGTAATTGTGATACTGGCTGTGCCAAGTGCCTAATTCAACATGGTTGCCCTGATGGTAACACTGCTTTATTGAAGCAAATGGGATTACTGTTATTAGATGCGATCGCTACACCTGATGTTTAACACTCTCCTGACTGTGAAACCGAGCGCTTGCGTTAGTTTCGCAGTCAAGAGAGTGTCAATGTCCCAGATACTCTATCACTGCCTCCAAGTCTGCGATCGCCCGATTAAATCGATTGAGCATTGCTTCTGCTACTTCTGGTTGAGCGTTGACAGTCGGTAGTTTTTCCCTTACTACACCTTTGAGTGCTTCTAGCCACAGCGACAAATTTGTATGTCGAACTGCTGTCAACAATCCCATATTGGTGAGAACAGACAAATGAAACCCAAGTTGGTCTTGTCCACCATAACCCAAATATCCGTTACTAAGTTCTAGTTTTTCTGGAGTAAATTCAAAATACTGGTCAGAGGTAATACCAGCAGATTCTAGTTTGGGTTGTGGTAATGGAGGTTGGGATTGAGTCATTATCAGTTAGGATTGTTGTAACGATTAATGTTTTAATAAGACATGCGTTAGCCGTACTCCGCAGGAGTTGCAAGCTACGCGGAGCGTCTCCAAGAGTTGGCTTTGGCGTACCCTTACTCAAAAGCTTGCTACGCGTAGCGCCTCTAAGAGTTGCCATCACTTGCAGCTTAATTTTACAGCTATCTAGAATTAGCGCGATGTCTACAACGGGCGTAGCTGAAGCACTCCCACACTTGAGCAGTCCGCTTTACCCAATCTATGAGGTGCCGCAGCTACGCCCAGAGCAGGCATCGCTATAATAAAACCAGTATCACGCTCGGAAAACTCACAATGTCCATTACACTTGATCTGCCACCGAAAGTTGAGGCACTGCTGCGACAGCGTGCTGAAAGTACTGGACAAGATATTTCGCAAATGGCGCTAGCGGTGCTGACTTTAGGACTGAGTTTGGACGATCAAGATTTTTTTGAGGCTTTAAAGGGAATCCAACGTGGACTTGATGATTTTGAGCAAGGACAATTTTCGAGTTTAGAGGACTTCATTGCTGAACAAAATCAGAAATATGGATTGTCTCTTGAAGCATGACGTACCGCATTGATTTCTCTAGCATTGCGAAAGCCGAAGCGGATGCCGCATTCTTAAGTTTTTCTCAGTTTACCACAGATGAACGTGCCCAACTCTGGTATCAAGGGTTGATTAAAGCAATCGTCTCTTTGCAAGAAATGCCTCGGCGCTGTCCAATCGCTCGAGAGGATGCCTTCTTTAGCCAAGAAATTCGCGACTCTTCTTTACGGGCAAGGAAAGCAAACCTATCGTATTCTATTTACGGTTCTTGAAGATCAGCCTGTTCCAACGGTGAGAATTCTCCATATTCGTCATGGCGCACAGAAGACAATTGGTGAGCCAGAAGTAGAGGATTGATCATATTGACCGAACAATTCGCAGTTCGCAATTCGCAATTGCGGACGTAATTGATAATTGATTCATTTAGGGTACAAGCCCCTAATTTCAATTATGAAAAGAAACAAAACACGTAGTATCAATATTCAAGCCCCCGCATTCATGCGTGGGGTATTATTAATTGCGAATTGCGAATTGGAAATGACAACTGGTTCTTGTATCTTGGCTGTACGTATAATTATTTGCAGCTTACCGCTGCATGGGAGAGATGTTATATTCTCTCCACCATGCCAGTAATTAATCTTGCCGATATTCAACAAATTACTAAAACACAGCAACAACTCCTATTACCCAGTCAAAAATTTCATCCAAATCGCTCTGCCTTTGACTCTATAGTTGCAGATAACTTTTCTTTGGTGATGAGACAACTATTTTTAGGACTGACTGTAGAACCTTTATTAAATGCCTATCCTCAAATTGCTCAGTGGGTTTATCAAATAGACTTATCCGAGAATGCGAAATACTTACTACACAATGATTTCAGCGATTTTAACGGAATGTGATCGCACTCGCTTAGTGGACGCAACAATAAGGCTTTGGGGAATTTATCGAGCTA